>NZ_JAUMTJ010000001.1:0-366949 GCF_032654765.1 Bradyrhizobium sp. 33ap4
TCCGAGCCTTCTTCGAGACCGTCCCGGCTCGAAACACCGCTTAAGCCGGGCGCCGGCGCCAGTTCTTCACGAACGACTAGATATCGAGAACAAGATCGCTGCATGGGACCGCGCGGCACGTGAACACTGTGTCGGAATCTTCCGGGACTGCGCCAGACAGCTGTCTTGTGCTTCCAGCGAGCACCCGCACTGCACAACTCTCGCACTGGCCGACCCGACAGCCGCTTGGAGCTCGTATACCCAATCGCTCCGCGCATTCGAGCAGTGTGCCGTCTTTAGGACCCCACTGGAAAGAAATACCAGATCGCTTGAACGAGACTGAGCAAGGCCCCAGGCCCTTATCAAGCGTGTTCGTCGGCGAGACAAATACTTCTTTATAGATGTCGAACTGTGGTACGCCGAAGGAAACCAAGCCCCTTGTTATCGATGCGACCATTGCATCGGAGCCGCATAGATAGAAACGTGAGCGCTTTTGGACCAGCGACGCATCGATTTGAGCGGCATCGAGGCGGCCGCGGACATCGAAGTCGATTCCTGGGATATCTGAAGCGCGAGGCTGGCTATAAAAGGTTCTGACAGTTAGCCGCGGTAACCGCTTTGCAAGAGCTCGAAGTTGGTGCTTGAACGCGTGCTCCGAGCCGTTTCTGTTGCCGTACAGCAAGGTAACAGAGGGCATTCTATCGCCATCGAGCGAATTGAGCAGACTCATAAATGGAGTAATGCCGATGCCTGTTGCGATCAAGATCAGCGGAACGGATGATACCGTCGGCATCGTAAACGCGCCGCTCGGGGCCTCGACGTCGACCGTATCTCCGACCTTCAAGGCCTCATGTATAAAAGACGAGAGGGAAGTTGGGGCGTTGGCAGCGCCGGCTTGCGTGCGACCCACGCAGATCTTGTATTCCGAGTGACTTTCGATGCCAGTCGCTCCGGTCAATGAATAGGCCCGCGTCAGAAGTGCGCCGGTGCCGGGATGCGTCACTCTGAGGCGAAGGTACTGACCGGGTTCGTAGTCGGGCAGCGTGTCCGCTCCCTGTGGTAACAGCGAAATGGCAAGGGCTGAGTCTGATTCGGGATGCAGACGCGATACGGTGAAGCGACGAAACCCTTGCCATAAGCCGTTCGTAGAGTTGCCGACACACCGGATATTGCACGCGACCGCACGATGATTGACGGAGCCGCTGACCGGATCGCGCGTCTCGGCGGACACGAGACTGTTAAAATTGGAGCTGGCCGACCCTGTCAGAGCGTATGACTGCTTGCCGAGCGGTTCACAGGCCTCCCACCAACCGAAGTCGGCGGCCAGTACGTCGGATGCGAGCGTATTGTCGATCTCAGCAACGAACCGTGTGGACCCGTGACGGCTTGTGACTTCGACAGTGTGCCCATCGCTGATGTTCTTCAGGCGCGCGGCATTCCCATGCAATCGGATTGTCGGTCGGCTGGCGCGCCGCCTTAGGGAGGCGATCCCGCGGTGCTGACTATGGCAGAAGACGCCGGTCTTCATGCTAATCAGTGTGAACGGGTAGAGCGAGCGATCGACGTCTTCCTCTACATGGACCGGTACAGGAGATTGGCGATTTCGGAGCAGCAGTTCAGAGTAAAACTCGACCCGTCTCGTTTCAGTCTGGAAGCCGGCCGCGTGATCCCTGGCATCCACGCGGGCGTATTTGCGTTCGGCATGTTCGATCGGACGAATGATCTTTCCGTCATTCGCCCGCAGGTCCTCAACGGTAATCCCTAGGGGAGCCAGCATGTAGTTCCAACCAGCGTCGATGTCGCCGTGGAAGAACTTGTCACCCATACCCAGGCGTTCAGCGAGGGCAAATACGATTTCCAGATCGGAACGTGCTTCTCCCCGCGGAGGCAATACGGCTGGACGCAATTGAATCAAGTTCTGCGCGGCTTCACTAATGCCGAAACCGATCCGTAGGCCTTCCCGCTCCCATGGAGTGCTCGCCGGCAGCAGGACATCAGCATAACGAGCCACAGGGGTCTCTACGATGTCACTGTGGACATAGAAGTCTACGACTTCCAACCCTCGGCGAATCTCATCGGTGTTTCCCTGCGTGAGGAGATGATTGGATCCGAAACCGACGAGCGCACGGATCGGATAGGGATCGCCGGTCACGATGGCGCGGTAGACGTCGAGCGGCTTCACGCGTCCTTCGGCAGCGGGTCCTATCGGACGGATGTCGCGTCCGAGAGTCTTGCACGATTGCGTTTCGACGAGGAGGGCCACGGAGTCGACCTTGTTCGCGGGCTGCCCGCCAAGGATGCGGTTGCCACCGATTTCGTCGAAGGATCCACGAAGAGCGTAGAGCGTGGCGACCGCACGCTCAGTTTGCGTCGCGTTGCTGCTTTGACCAATGCCTGTCCAAGCGTGGTAGGCAATTTTACTATGGCTCGCCATGAGCGATGCAGCGGCTTTCAGCTTTTCGCGTGGAACTCCGGTTATCTGCTCGACTCGCTCGGGTGTCCAAGCGGCACAAGCCCTCCGGAAGTGATCAAAAGCGGGCCTACACGCGATCGCTTGGCCATGATGACCCGGGACTTCATACAGCCCGGTCAGAGCAAATCGGCGAGCGATGTCGACGTCGAGCAGGCGGCTCGTATCATAGACGTAAGGTTCATCGGTCTGAAGGTCCCAGGCTACGAATTGCTGCGCTGTTCCGTCATCTTCGCAACGTGGGAGATCCCGCGCCCTTAGAAGCAGTCCGTCGGACTCACGCACTAGCATCGGCGCATTGGTCCACTGCCTGAGAAATTCCAGGTCGGCTCCTCCTTCCTGGATCAACAGATTGGACACGCCGAGCGCTAGAGCGGCGTCAGTGCCCGGTCGAACTTGGAGCCAAACGTCGGCGTCAATGGCTAGCGGGGTCGCTCGGGGATCGACGACGATCATGGCCGCACCATTCGCACGGCCACGCGCAATTGCGTCCGCTTGAGCCAACCAGGTGCTAGTGGGGTTGTGTCCCCAGAGCAAAATCAACTCCGCATGCGCGTAGTCCGCAGTTGGCATGCCGACGCCGTAAGTAAACCGATGCGCCACGTCCCTGTGCCAATTGCAAACGTCGGTAGAACTCGCAATGTTTGGGCTTCCAAACAAGCGGACGAATCGATCGATCCATTCGATGCTGTCAGCTATACCGGTTCCGCTTTTCGTGGTTACAGCAAAAGCGACGCCTTCGGCGCCGTAGCGCTCCCGGATATCGAGTAACGTTCCGGTACACAGGTCGAGCGCCTCGTCCCAGGAAATACGTACCCACCCTGGATCGGGATCCGTTTTCGGCCGCGTGCGGCGCATCGGATAAAGGATTCGATTGTTTGCTGCCACAATCTCCGGAGCAGCCCGGCCTTTTGGACAGACGGCGTGCCCGGTGGGATGGCTGGGATCATTTCGCACTGAGACCAGCCGGTCGTTCTCGACGACATTGATCGTTCCGCATTGCGAGCCGCACAGCGTGCAGAAGCTTTGAATCTCGCCCATTGCCGACTTCCGTAGTTGTGGCGCCGCCTTGGAGTGCACTTTGACGCAAGCAATTATTTCGGAGCTGCACAAAAGGTCACGACGAGGTGCGAACCGGTTGAGCGCGAGCAGCCATGTTCACCGACGAAGTACGTTAATCCTATGCGATGTTGACTAAGCGGTCAACAAGTGTATGAATCTGCCGCTCACAGGAGGGTGGGCATGGGTAATCTGCGACTGTTTCTTTTTGCCTGGATAGTTTCGTTTGGCGTGCACTGTGGCCAGCCCGTGCTCGCGGCCGACAAGGTCCAAGCCTTGATCGGCGTGCGAAATATGGATGAAGCGCAGGCGCCCTTTATCGTCGCGAAGTATCTGGGCTATTTCAGCCGGGAGGGGCTCGATGTCGATCTGCTGACCGTCGGGGGGTCGAACGAAATCGCAATTCAAGTTGCCTCTGGCAACGCCAACCTTGGTGCAGCAAGTCCTGCGCAAGCCGTGATCGGCATGCAAGAGGAGTCAGTGGCGCCCTTGGATGTTCGCTACTTCTACGATTACAGCTATCGCAATATCTGGTCGATGTCGGTGCCGGCGGACAGCAACATCAGATCGATCGCGGACCTCCGAGGAAAGAAGATCGGTATCCCATCATTGGGAAGCGGAGGCGTCACTTACGGCAAAGCTTATGTGCGTTCAGCGGGGTTAGATCCAGACAAGGACGTGACGTTCATTCCGATCGGGGTCGGCTCCCAAGCCGTGAGCGCCATTCGGCAGAAGATCGTCGATGCGATCGCGTTCTGGGATGTTGCCAACGTCCGGTTCGAACTCAGCGGCCTCGCCCTCCGGAATCTCGATATCGGCGAGAATCTGGATGCTCTGCCGGATCTATCGCTTTTGGCAAAGAATGACGTCATTAAAAACAATCCGCAAATGCTGATCGGATTTGCGCGAGCGGTATCAAAGGCAATCGATTTCACCAACGCCAATCCGGCGGCAGCAGTCTTGATCACCTGGAAAGTGTATCCGGAGAGCCGTCCCAGGGAGCCGGATGCCCAGACGGCCCTCGCTCAAGGGCTGAAGATCCTCGCGGTACGAAGTCCTGGGTGGACAAGTGCCAAAACCGACGGAAAGAACGGCCTGTTCGTTGAAGAAGATTGGAAAAACTTGAGCAATTTTCTGCTGGCGGGGGGACAGATAGCCCGCCCGGTTCCGACTTCGCGAATGTACACCAATGATCTGATCGGCGAGATCAACAACTACGATCGCAACGCCATCATTCGACAGGCGAAAGAGTTTGACCTCGGATCAGTTCGTTAACTGCGCGATCGTTGCGCTAAAATGTGCGCGGAGAAATTCGTTCGCGCCGTTCGCGAACAGCCGGGCCTGACAGAGCGTCAAGTCGCTGACCGTCCCTTCGGAGAGAACTCAGCGATCGGGCGGGCTGGCTTGGCGTGGTGTCGCTCTCGAGTTGCCGGCGGCCTCGGCCGGCTTCTGCGTGTATTGGCCGTTACCGCGATCCAGCCGCAAAGCCTGCCATGTCGAGCCGTGGCTCGACCATTATTAGCCTTCATTCGACTTCACCTCTCCAATCGGCCCCAACGATAATCTCCGATTGTCGGAACTCAGGACCGCAGGCGGCGAGGTTGGGGAATCCCGGCCTCGGAATTCTGGGCTATGCCTCTTGAGGCACGAATGAATTCTCGCTGCTCTCTCGGACGGCCCTAAGAATTGCTCGGGCAATATTTAGACGGGAGCCTGGTTCTGACCGTGTTGTGAGATCAACTCGCCTTGACCATCGTGCTAGAAGGGCCATTCTGAACTTCAATCTAACCTAGTGATCTGATTGGAGCTGAAAACCGCGCAGAATTCAGAATGGTCGTTGATATTTCAGCGCGTCCTGGCTGATTTTGATTCCGCCATTCTGGATTGCTCGGGTTGCGCGTTTTGCGCTGAGACTCCAAGAGTTCGCGGCAACATCAATTGCTCACTTGGAAGTCAGGCATTTCCAAAGGCGCCACTCCACTAGCAAGCTTCAGCCGACCAGATATTTCAGCAGGCGCAAAGGCCGGCGACTTCACATGTCTCTTAGTGATTGCCCGGGTCGAGGTGTGCGAGCTGGCCGGCGACAAAAGACACCCTGTCTACTCACCAATCGTGTACCGCAACGATCCGTGTGACGCCGTCAGATTGTTGCGACGCTCCAGCCTGCGCACGAACGAAAAGTGGACGTATCTGGTGCGGTTTCTGGTGCGGTCGTCTTTCTGCGAGCAACGAGAACCAAGTAAGGCATTGATCTCATTGGTGGGCCCGGCAGGACTCGAACCTGCAACCAGACCGTTATGAGCGGCCGGCTCTAACCATTGAGCTACAGGCCCCGCCGCCTTGCGGGCCGCGGGGCGCGGCCGGCAACGGTGCGGGCTCCGTTTACAGGCTGACTGCGGTTTCGGCAATGCCGCCCCCACGTCCCTGCCATCGCCGCCGGGCCAGCCACGTCTCGCGGCTGGCATCACTGGAACAGCGGCCGGCAGCCATCCTGCCTGACCCTCCGTTTCCCTGGCGACCGGCGCCCTAATCCACTGAGACGCCTGCAAACTCGACGACTTTGCGCCATTTCTCGGTCTCGTCGGCCACCAGTTTGCCGAATTCGGCCGGGGCCATCGGCTTCGGGATGCCGCCGACCTCGGCGAGGCGCGCCACGAGCTTGGGGTCCTTCAGCGCTTCGCCGACCGCCTTGTTGAGCGCATCGACGATCTCGGGCGGGGTGCCCTTCGGCGCCGAGATGCCGTAGAAGCCGACCGCCTCGAATCCCGGCACGGTCTCGGCGATCGCCGGCACGTCGGGCACGCTCGCCCAGCGTTTCGGCGAGGTGACGCCGAGCGCGCGGACGTTGCCGCCGCGGGCCTGCTCCAGCGCCGACGGCAGATTGTCGAAGATCAGCTGCACCTTGTTGGAGATGATGTCGGGGAAGGCGATCGCGGATCCCCGATACGGCACATGCAGCATGTCGCACTTGGTCATCGCCTTGAACAACTCGGCCGACATGTGCACCGAGGTGCCGTTGCCCGAAGAGGCATAGGAGATCTTGCCCGGATTGGCCTTGCAGTAGTCGATGAACTCCTGGACGGTCTTCACCGGCATCGCGTTCGAGACCACCAGCATATTGGTGAGCTGCATGATGCTCGCGACCGGGGTGGTATCGCGCAGGAAGTCGAACGGCAGCTTCTTGTAGAGCGAGGTCGAGATCGCATTGTTGGGCGCGACGAACAACAGCGTATAGCCGTCAGCCGGCGAGTTGATAGCGGCCGCGGCGGCGATGTTGCCGCCCGATCCGGTGCGATTCTCGACGATGAATTGCTGGCCGAAATGATCCGACAGCCACTGGCTCATGATGCGGGCGACGATGTCGACCGGACCGCCGGCGGCAAACCCGATCACCCAACGCACCGGGCGGTTCGGATAGTCGGATGCGGATGATGGGGCAATCGAGGCGAGGCAGCAAATCAAACCAAGCAAGGCGACACGCGCGAACTGGATCATCGTCTCTCCCGTCATTTTCTTGTGACTGTTGCCGGCATGGTTTCACAAAACGCTGGCTTTGCCTACGACGTCGCCCGTGCGACGATAGTCGGGTTCGTGTGGAATGCTTGAGGCTCGGGATGAAATTCGCTGTTATGATGTGCGCCGGCGCGCTGCTGCTCGCGGACGGGGCGGCGGCGCAAGAGGGGAGCAAGACCATTTCCAAGACCACGATCAGTTTCGCCACGGCGACGCCGGGTGGCGGCTTTCCGCTCTATGGCAATGCCTTCGCCGAGGTGATGAATGCGGCCGACCCGACGCTGTCGATCGAGCCGCGCAACACCAAGGGCTCCAATGAGAACATCCCGCTGCTCGAGGCCGGCAACGTCGATATCGCGACCGTGGCGGGCGAGCCGTCCTATGAAGCCTTCATGGGCATCGGCCGGCCGAAGGCCACGAAGCTGAAGATCCTCACCGCGATGTATTCGAGCCCGGGCATGTTCGTGGTGCGGGCCGACAGTCCCTACAAGACGATCCAGGACCTGGTCGGCCAGCCCGTCGCGTTCGGCGCCAAGGGCTCCGGCCTGCCGATCCTGTCGCGCTACATCCTCGACGGCATCGGGCTGAAGCAGGACGAGGACTTCAAGTCGATCTATCTCGATCGCGCCGGCGACGGGCCCGCGATGGTTGAGGATGGCCGCGCCGCCGCACTGTGGGGCGCCGGCATCGGCTGGCCCGGCTTCACCAAGATGGCCGAGAGCGCCACCGGCGCGCGCTTCATCGCGCCGACCGCGGACGAGATCGCCCGCATCCGCGCCAAGCACACGTTCCTCAAGCCGCTGACGATCCCCGCCGGCAGCTATCCGAAGCAGACCGCGGCAATCTCTTCGGTCGGCTCCTGGAGCTACATCCTGGTGCGCGAGACCTTGCCCGACGACGTCGCCTACCGGCTGGCGAAAACGCTGCACGGCATCGAGGCGACCTTCTGCAACAAGCTCGCCCAGGCGTGCGAGACCACGGCGGCGAACACCGTCGCCGCCGCGCCTGATATCAACCTGATCCACCCCGGCGTGCTCAGATATTTCCGCGAGATCGGGGCGGCGAAATGACTTCTGCCTGGACGCGCTATCGCGTCTATGCAGAGGTCATTCCGGGGCGCGCGAAGCGCGAACCCGGAATCTCGAGATTCCGGGTTCGATGCTGACGCATCGCCCCGGAATGACGACCTTCGGTCGTCATTTCTTCGCCATCGCGCAGGCCGGGTCCGGCGGGCCGAACGCGTCCTCGCCGGAGATCTTGGCCAGGATCTTGTAGTAGTCCCACGGATATTTCGACTCGGCCGGGGTCTTGACCTGTACGAGCCAGAGATCGTGCACCATCAGATTGTCCTCGCGCAGCTTGCCGTTGCGGGCGAAGAAGTCCTCGACCGGCTTCTCGCGCATCTTGGCCGCGACCTTGAGCGGATCGTCGGTGCCGGCATCCTTGATCGCGTTCAGATAGGCGGTCACGGAGGAGTAGACGCCGGCCTGCCACATCGTCGGCATCCGGTTCATCTTGGCGAAATAGCGCTTCGACCACTCGCGGGTCTTGTCGTCCATGTCCCAGTAGAACGAGGTGGTCAGCAGCAGGCCCTGCGCGGCCGACAGCCCGATCGAGTGGATGTCGGTGATCAGCGCCAGCAGCGCGGCCATCTGCTGCCCGCCGGCGAAGACGCCGAACTCGGCGGCGGTCTTGATCTCGTTGGTGTTGTTGGGCGGTCCGCCGGCAATGCCGATGATCTTGGCCTTCGAGGCCTGCGCCTGCAGGATGAAGGACGACAGATCGGGCGTCGCAAACGGCGGCCGCACCGCGCCGAGCACCTTGCCGCCGTTCTTGGTCACGATCGCGGAGGCGTCCTTCTCCAGCGAGTGACCGAACGCATAATCGTCGGTGATGAAGAACCAGCTGTCGCCGCCGCGCTTCACCACCTCCTGCGCGGTGCCGACCGCGAGCGCCCTGGTGTCGAATACCCACTGTATCGCGTAGGGCGAGCAGAACTTGCCGTGGAAATCGGTCGCGCCGGTCGAATGCGTGATGAAAAGCTTCTTCTTCTCGTTGGCCATGTTCTGCACCGCGAGCCCGACCGCCGAGACCGGCACGTCGACGATGAGGTCGACCTGATCGACGTCATACCAGCGTCGCGCGATGGTCGCGCCGATATCCGGCTTGAGCTGGTGATCGCCGACGATCACCGAGATTGGCTTGCCGAGCACCTTTCCGCCGAAATCGTCGACGGCCATCTGCGCGGCGGTGACCGAGCCCTGGCCGGTCGGCGTCGAGGCGGGGCCGTTCATGTCGGTCAGCACGCCGATCTTGACGATGTCGTCGGATACCTGCGCCGATACGCTCGGGGATGCCAGCAGCGCGGCTGCGAGCGTCCCGAACATGGCTAGTCTGGTGGCCTTCATTCTGTCTCCCTCCTGAATTGGCGCATTGGCCATTATTGGTTGTGCCGGGCCTTCAGGGACCCGGTCATATTGGTTTCTTTTGCAACTATATTGGGGACCGCGTCAACGCGCCATCGGTCTAATGACGCAGCCCCGGTGCGGCGAGAGACAGTTTCTTTCGGGGCCGATTCAGTCCATAGCGGGCCATGGTCACCGCCCAGCGCCTTCCGCCTTCGCTCACCCCGCTCGATGCGGCACTGGCTGCCGTGCTGCGCGACGTCGGGCCGGTCCAGCCGATCGCGTTGCCGCCGGCCGACGCCTTGCGCTGCATTGCGGCCGAGATGCCGGCCTTGCGCGCCTATCCGCCGCGCGATGTCGCGGTCAGCGACGGGTGGGCGATGCGCGCCAATGACCTGGTCGGCGCGTCGTCCTATGCGCCCTTGCCGCTGGCCGAACCTCCGGTCTGGGTGGCGGCAGGCGCTGCGATGCCTGATGGCACCGACTGCGTGGTCGATGCCGATGCCGTCGATACCTCCGGTCCGCTTGCGCAGGTGCTCGCCGAAGCAATCCCGGGGCAGGGCGTCAGGCGTGCCGGCAGCGACATCGCCGTTGGGCGCACCGTGATCGCAGCAGGGGAGCCGCTGCTGCCGCGCGGCCTGCTGCTCGCGCGCGCGGCCGGACTGCAGATGTTGCGCGTGCGACGGCCGCGGCTTCGCATCGTCAACGTCGCCAATGGCGGCCTGACCGCACAACTGATCGCTGACACCGCGCGCCTCGCGGGCGCTGAGGTCGTCGGCATCGAGGCCGCACCCGATGTGACGGCGATTGCAAACGCACTCGAACCGGACGGCTGCGATTTGATGATCACGATCGGCGGCACCGGCGTTGGTCACACCGATGCTGCGGTGAATGCGCTGGCAACGCGTGGCGCACTGATCGCGCACGGGATCGCGCTGCAGCCTGGGCGCACCGCAGCGGTCGGTCGGATCGATGCATCGCCGGTCGTCGCCTTGCCGGGCGCGCCGGATCAGGCTTTCGCGGCCTGGTGGGCGATTGCGCTTCCCCTGCTCGACCGCCAGTCGGGCCGGCGCGCGCGCAAAACGCTGGCGCTGCCGCTGGAACGCAAGATCGCTTCCGGCGTCGGCGTTGCCGAGGTCGTGCTGCTGATACGCGAGCAAGGTACTCAACAGGATTCCTGGGCGGCACTTGCCATCGGCGACCTGTCGCTCGATGCCGTCGCGCGCGCCGAAGCCCTGCTGATCGTGCCCGGCGCTGCCGAGGGCTTCGCTGCGGGCGCGGTTGTCGATGCCTATATGTTGCGGGAGTGAGTTCCCGAGATGAGCAACACGTTCACGCCGAAACCCAACCCGTCCGTCGAGCAGGACCAGTTCCTGACCATCCTGTCGCGCGAGGAGGCGCTCGCGCGCTTCGAGGCGGCGCTGTTCCCGCGCCAATTGCCGTCCGAGAAACGGCTGCTCGCCGATGCGCTCGGCCGTGCGCTGGCGGAGGACGTGGTGGCGCCGATCGACGTGCCGCCATTCGATCGCTCCAATGTCGACGGCTTTGCGGTGCGCTCGGCCGATCTGGCACGCGCCGGCGAGGCCGCGCCGGTGCAACTCGCGCTGAACGACGAGACGATTTCGTGCGGGACCGCGCCCACCCTGCCGGTGCTCCCGGGTACTGCGACTGCGATCGCGACCGGCGGTCCGGTACCGCGCGGCGCTGATGCCATCGTGATGGTCGAGCACACCCAGCCCGCCGGCCATGGCACCATCGAGGTGCGGCGTGCGGCATCGCCCGGCCAGTTCGTGTCCTATGCCGGCTCCGACATCGCGCGCGGCGAGGCCCTGCTGCGCGCGGGAACGATGATCGGGTCGCGCGAGATCGGCATGCTCGCGGCCTGTGGCATCGCCGAGGTTGCGGTGACGCGCCGTCCGCGCGTCGCGATCCTCTCGACCGGCGACGAACTGGTGCAGCCGGGTGAGAAGCTTCGGCCGGCCGCGATCTACGACACCAATGGTGCGATCGTCACCGCGGCGATTGCCGAGAACGGCGGTGACGCGTCGTTCCTTGGCGCGATCGCCGACAATGAGGCGACGCTCGAGGCCGCGATGCGCAAGGCGCTGGCGGACAGCGACATGCTGGTGCTGTCAGGCGGCACCTCTAAGGGCGCGGGTGACGTCTCGCATCGGATCATCGCTCGCCTCGGCAAGCCCGGCATCATCGCGCATGGCGTGGCGCTGAAGCCCGGCAAGCCGCTGTGCCTTGCGGTGTGCGACGGCAAGCCGGTGGTCATCCTGCCGGGCTTTCCGACCTCGGCGATGTTCACCTTCCACGACATGATCGTGCCGGTGCTGCGGCGGATGGCCGGGCTGCCGCCGCGATCGGATGCCAAGGTGGCGGCGAAGGTGCCGGTGCGCATCGCCTCCGAGCTCGGGCGTACCGAGTTCGTGATGGTGTCGCTGGTCGAGGGCGCCGACGGCCTGATCGCCTATCCCGGCGGCAAGGCTTCGGGCGCGATCACGTCGTTTGCGCAGGCCGACGGCTTCCTGAAGATCGAGGCGCTGGCCGACCAGTTGCCGGCCGGCAGCGAGGCCGAGGTGACGCTGTTCACGCCGCATGTGCGGGTGCCCGATCTCGTCATCGTCGGCAGCCATTGCACCGGGCTCGATCTCGTCACCGCGCCGCTGGCGCATGCCGGTCTCGTGGTGCGCTCGATCGCGGTCGGCAGCCTCGGCGGGCTCGCTGCCGCCAAGCGCGGCGAATGCGATCTCGCCCCGATCCATTTGTTCGACGACAAGACCGAGACCTACAACACGCCGTATCTGGCCGACGGGCTCGAACTGGTGCCGGGCTGGCGGCGCATGCAGGGCATCGTGTTTCGCAAGGACGACACGCGCTTTGCCGGCTTGAGTGCAGAACAGGCGGTGCGCGCCGCGCTCGCCGATCCCGCCTGCATCATGGTCAACCGCAACCAGGGCGCCGGCACCCGCATCCTGATCGATCGCTTGCTGGCGGGCAGCCGGCCCGACGGTTACTGGAATCAGCCGCGCTCGCACAATGCGGTTGCGGCCGCGGTGGCGCAGCACCGCGCCGACTGGGGCATGACCATCGCGCCGGTCGCCGATGCGTCCGGACTCGGCTTCATACCGCTCGCCGAAGAGCATTATGACTTCGCATTGGTGACGGCGCGCAAGCAGCGGCCCGCAGTGCAGGCCTTTCTCGACGCACTGGCGTCGGATGAAGGGCGGGCTGCATTGACGAAGGCGGGGTTCAGGCCGGCGTAGCCGGTGTGCCGCTCTGCCGCACCATCACAGCTGTCGTCCCTGCGAAAGCAGGAACCCATACGCCGCGGCGGGCGTTACAGGCGGGCCTCGCCGTTCCAGCATCGCGTAACAATTTGCGTTTGTGGTTATGGGTCCCTGCTTTCGCAGGGACGACACTGAGCTTGTTGCGCTAGCTGTGAGTCAAAACATCCGCATTCTCGCGACATTCGGGGACTTCCTGATGCTGTGTGCCGAAGGCACCCTGATCACTCGCTCAGCTTGCGGTCCAGGAAGTCGACGTAGGAATTGTCCGGGTCCAGTTTGACGGCCAGGCGAAGCGCGGCCCGGGCGGCGGACTTGTCGCCGTCGGCCGTGGCCTTGTGCTCGTCCAGGATCGCATTGGCCACCGTGCGCGCGGTGTCGAGACGGGCCTCGTCGATGGAACGGTCGGCAAGATAGGCTTCCACCGGCTCGCGGAGGCGCTTCAGTTCGTCCACGCTGACCGAACCCAGCGGATACCAGTTGTAATATTCGAGACGCGGCCGATCATCCGTGAGGGTCGGCACATTCCCGACAAAGGCCGCGAGTTTTTCATCGGCGGCGATGAATGTCGCCAGGAAATCCTCGGGCGAGCCGAGGCCGTTCGCCGTCAGGTCTTCAGCCACCGCGGGCTTCGACATGCGCATGGCGAGCTCGTGCGGATCGATGTTCAACGGTTCATCGGAGGCGATCGCCACGCCTTCCATTCTGGACGGCAGCCACAGCGAGACATGCTTGAACTGGCCCATCATGGCCTTGAGTATCATCTTCGGAAGGATGCCGCGGTTGAAATCCAGCGGCACCCATTGCGCGAGAACGCCGCCGGGACGCATCCTCTGCTTTGCCAGCGCATAGAATTCCTCCGTGTAGAGGTTGATGACGCCGGCATCATGGGGCGGTGGCGGCTCGAGCGTGATGACGTCAAATGTCTCCTTGGTCCCCAGCAGGAAGTGGCGCCCGTCCGCGACGATCTGATGGACTTTGGGATTTTGATAGAATTGCTTGTTGATCGGCACGAAGTGGGGCGCAAATTCGAACACCGTCGATGCCAGATCGACCGCGTCGATGGATTGCAATTCTTCATGGGTGCTCACCGCTCCCACCGTGGTTCCGGTCCCGATGCAAATGACGACAGCCGTTTCAACCGGGCCCTGGTGCAGCAGAACGGGATAGTGCCCCATCGCGGCCATGTAGCGTCTGCCCTCGGGACGGTTGTTGGCATAGCTTTTCGAATTCACCACCAACTGCTGATAGGTGCCCGCCGCCTTCTCGCGATACTCGACCACCGCAAACGTCGCTTGCCGGGTTTCCCGCAACTCGAGCACATTGGCGCCTTCGATCGCGGTCAGGACCCGCTCCAGATAGTGCGGAGTGAAGAGCAGCAGTGCTACGGCGATGACGCTCGCGGCGATCGTCCCCTGCCGCCACAGGCTCCTTTCTCTCAGAAGATCCGGCTGCGACACGGTGGTCGCGACGAACAGCAGGACGTTCACGACAATCAGCGCGGTGAGCGCGCCCTGGCTGCCCAGATACGGGATCAGCAGAAAGCCCGCCGCCAGCGAGCCCACGACGCCGCCAATCGTGTTCAAGGCGTAGAGCGTGCCGATCCTGCGGCCCAGCGCGCTCATCTGCATCACGGTCAGCTCGCTGGCCAGGGGAAAGCTGATGCCGATCAGCATCGTCGGCAGCAACAGCGCAACAGCGCAGACCAGGAAGAATGAAACGTCACCCCCCAACAGCTCCTGCACCGGGACTGGAAGCAGGCCCGATACGATGGGAGACAGCGCTACTCCCATGGTCCGCGCCTTGCCGAGCATTCCGACGGTCAGCGTGGCTGCAACCGCGATCAGCAGCTGCGTCACGGCGAAGTATCGCAGCAATTGATCCTTGCGGGGGGCGAGCAGCCTGGCGCAGATCAGGGCGCCGATCACGAGCCCCAGCAGGTAAACGCCGAGCATGCCCGAGAACGCGTAGACGCTCGAGGTGCTGACATTGGTCAGGAATCGGAACCAGACGACCTCATAGGCGATCGATACAAAACCGGAGCACGCGAAAATCCAGATCAGGACCGACGTCCTGCCACGCGCGGTCGCGGCGGTTTGCACCGGCGCCTGTGCAGCGACCGGCAAGAGCGGGCTTGCGCCGCGCGCAACGAACAGGGCAACAACGCCGACGCAGATGTACAGCGCTGCCGCAACCAGGCTTGATCCCGCGATGCCCCAGAGGCCCATCAGCACAAAGCCGACCGCCAGGGTGCCGATGGCGGCGCCCAGGGTGTTGAACCCGTAGAGCAGACCGATCCGATTGGCGAGGTCGGTTTGTGTGCGGGTCAGGAATCTCACCAGGAAGGGCAGGGTCGCGCCCATCAACATCGTCGGCAGCGACAGGATGGCGAGCGACACGGCGACCATGAGAGGCAGCCGGAATGGCGACTCCAGATCGAGCATCGGTGACAGCCAGCCCACCCATGTCGGCCAATGCGACAGAAACGCGGTGACCGCGAGAGAAACGAGGGCGAGGGCGAGTTCGAGCAACCCGTAAATTTTCAGCGGGCGGCTGACGGTGTCGGCGATCCGGCCTCCCAGGGCGCTGCCCAGCGAGAGACCGAAAAAGAAGCTTGCCACCGTGACGCTGACGGAGACGGTCGCGCTTCCCAGCACGAATTGCAGTTGCTTGAACCAGAGAACCTGCAGGATCAGCGATGCCGCGCCCGATGCCAGAAAGATCGCCGTGACCAGAACCCGGTTTTTCAGGCTCACGGCGTCTCGAACGTCACCACGATTGCGCACTGGACCGCTCTCCCGTTGAACGGGAGAACAGGTACGGCAAATGCTCTTAATATTGCCTTATGGCGGAGCGGCGCCGCGAGGCCGCCGGATCGCGTTGAGATTGCTCGTAAAATTGCCGTTTGGCGGATGCTTGCCGAGGCCGAGCGATCGCACTGCGAGCGGGCCTTTTGCGTTGCCGATCCAGTTCAGTGCCGCATCGCCGTCTCCACGAACTCCAGCACGGAGCGCGGGACCTCTTCGTATTCGACGAAACGGCGCCGAAGCTCGTCGGCAATGTCGGTCGTGACGTCGCGCGACCATCCTTCGTTGGTATTGAAGGCCACGATGCGGACCGGACGGCTGTACTGGTCATCCAGCAGGCGGCGGATCAGCGTTTTCCGGTCAGTGCCTTCTTCGTCGGTTTCGCTCCAGGCACGGCCCAGTCGGCCAAAATCGTTCAGCACCAGATAGGTGTCGTGATCGATTGAATGCGGCACAATCGAAGGCGAGCGAGGCATACATAGTCCTCCATGCTGCACATTATCGTGTTCCGATCGCCCTGCGTATCGGAAATTTCGAGGTAAATCCGCTGGATAGCGGGATCGCGCGTGACGTGAGCGGGGGCTGCAACATGCATTGGAGCAAACCGTCCCGTCGCTGGTTATCTCTTGTCACCGACATGGGCCCTGTTGTGGATGTCGGTGGTTGAGCGACCGATGGGGCTCCCACCCGCTCGAGGAGCGGAGCGATGTTAAGAAGGCTTCGTTTTAGGAACACAACGCTGGAAGAAGTGCTGGCAGTCGATACGCAGCGGCCGCGGAAGAGGCTGCGGATGCGTGACCAGCCCCCGAGAGAGAGCCGATCGGCAAGGCTGGCCAAGCCGGGGCGGCCGGTCAGTCAACGAACCGACTGACCCTGCGGGATAGCGAGCCGAGCCCGACTTGCGCGGCGGCCCGTGAACTGGTTCGCCGATTGCGGCGACCAATCGATCATGGCATTCGACACCGTCAATTTTCGTAAGATCGCCGCGCTCATCGCGGCGGCCGGCACCTTGTTCTGGCTTTACACCTTCTACGCCATCGCCCATGTGCCGCCTGGCGACGGTACCGGCTTCCAGTGGCTGGCGGTGTTTCCGCTCGGCATGGTGTTCGGCCTGTTCTTCCTGCCGGCCTGGCTGCTCGTCGCCATCGGCCGATTGCCGAGATTCACCGCGGCGCTTGGGGTCTGTGGCCTGATCGCGTTCGCGGTGCTGTGGGCGCAGCTGCTGCAGGAGTTTCCGAGGGCGGTCCTCTAGCGCGCCAGCCCATCCTCATCTGCCGGCGAGCCTGGCATGACATTGCTCCAAGGCTGATATAAGCAGCGTTGGGCGCAAGTCGCGGCTTTCTGCCGTCACGGCTGGTCCCGGCCATCCATGTCGGGCGGAACCGCGGGCGTGGATACCCTAACGATTGGCATGTCTTCGGAGACGCGTATGAAAGTGATTGGCCTCGCGGGCTGGAGCGGTGCCGGCAAGACCACCCTGCTGTCGCGGGTGATCCCCTGCCTGCTGGGCCGCGGCCTGCGCGTCTCCGTGATCAAGCACGCCCACCATGAATTCGATGTCGACGTGCCCGGCAAGGACTCCTGGGTGCACCGGCAGTCCGGTGCGACCGAGGTGCTGGTGTCGTCGACGCGGCGCTGGGCGCTGATGCACGAGCTGCGCGGCGCCGATGAGCCGCGGCTGCCGGAGCTGCTCGCCAAGATGGCGCAGGTCGATCTGGTCGTGGTCGAAGGCTTCAAGCGTGAGCCGGTCAACAAGATCGAGGTGTACCGCGCCGCCAACGGCAAGCCGCTGCTGTTTCCCGACGACCCGCGCGTGGTCGGGATCGCCAGCGACGTCGCCGTTGCAACCACGCTGCCGGTCGCGCATCTCGACGACATCGAGGACGTTGCCGAATTGATGCTGCGCGCCGCGATCCCCGTCGACGACGTGCTCGCGTCGGCTCCGGCCGAAGGCTGACGTGGACGGGGAGGCGGCGTTGACGATGCAGGACGGCTTCGCCATGGTCGAACCATGACAACGACGAAGCTCGATCTCACCGGCCTGAAATGCCCGCTGCCGGCGCTGAAGACGCGCAAGGCCCTCCGGAGCGTGACGGCGGGAGATTTCCTCGAGGTGCACTGCACCGATCCGCTTTCGGTGATCGATATCCCGGCCCTGATCCAGGAGACCGGCGACAAGGTCGAGATCACCGAACGAAGCGACGCCCGGATCGTTTTTTTGATCGAGAAGATCAATGGAGCGATAGGCAATTCGAATGCTGCGTTGCCGCGTACGCGCTAGATGCAGCTTGATATCTACCTTTTGCCTATCGACACCTATTTTCCATTCTGCGCGAATTGATAATGTCCGCCGGGTTGTGGTGATGGCGTTGTGCTCGAGTGTGGGCGCATCGACGGACAACGACTGGGCCCGTGCCCAGATCACGGGCTGCACGGCCGGGCATATCCGGTCGTATTGGGGGTTAGCATTTCCGGAATGTGCGTGGTTGGTCCCGACGCATTGAGGAAATGTGCGGAGCTGCCGGCTGACGCTGGCCGCAATGGGCTGAGACGGGATCGAAGATGCAGATGCGCCTGTCGTAATGGCGGCTGCAGGGGAGGTGTCAATGACCACAGTGAGCAGCGCCGGACGCGTATCCGCGACAGGCGCAGGTTTCCTCGACAAGGAACATACAATCGCGACCGCCGGCTTCAACCGCTGGCTGGTGCCGCCGGCCGCGCTCTGCATCCATCTGTGCATCGGCATGGCTTACGGCTTCTCGGTGTTCTGGCTGCCGCTGTCGCGCGCGATCGGCCTGACCGCGCCGAAGGCGTGCCCCGACATCTCGCTGGTGCAGGAGCTGTTCACCACCACCTGCGACTGGAAGGTCGCGAGCCTCGGCTGGATGTACACGCTGTTCTTCGTGCTGCTCGGCGTCTCCGCCGCGATCTGGGGCGGCTGGCTCGAGAAGGTCGGTCCGCGCAAGGCCGGCTTCGTCGCGGCGCTGTGCTGGGCCGGCGGTCTCGTGATCGGCGCGCTCGGCGTCTACACGCACCAGCTCTGGCTGATGTGGCTCGGCTCCGGCGTGATCGGCGGCGTCGGCCTCGGCCTCGGCTACATCTCGCCGGTGTCGACGCTGGTGAAATGGTTCCCCGACCGGCGCGGCATGGCGACCGGCATGGCGATCATGGGCTTCGGCGGCGGCGCGATGATCGGCGCCCCGCTCGCCGACAGGCTGATGAACTACTTCAAGACCCCGACCTCGGTCGGCGTCTGGGAGACCTTCCTCGCCATGGGCGCGATCTACTTCGTGTTCATGATGATCGGCGCGTTCCGCTATCGCATTCCGCCGGCCGGCTGGCAGCCCGAGGGCTGGGCGCCGCCGACGAAGGCCAACGCGATGATCTCGAGCAAGCACGTCCATCTCGACAACGCGCACAAGACGCCGCAATTCTGGCTGATCTGGTGGGTGCTCTGCCTGAACGTGTCGGCGGGCATCGGCGTGATCGGCATGGCCTCGCCGATGCTGCAGGAGATCTTCGCGGGCAAGCTGATCGGCCTGCCCAATGTCGGCTTCAACCAGCTCGATGCCGGACAGAAGGCGCAGATCGCGGCGATCGCGGCCGGCTTTGCCGGATTGCTGTCGCTGTTCAACATCGGCGGCCGCTTCTTCTGGGCGTCGCTGTCGGACAAGATCGGCCGCAAGAACACCTACTACACGTTCTTCATCCTTGGCATCGCGCTCTACGCGCTGGCGCCGACCTTCGCCGCGATGGGATCGAAGCTGTTGTTCGTGCTCGGCTTCGGCATCATCCTGTCGATGTATGGCGGCGGCTTCGCCACCGTGCCGGCCTATCTCGCCGACATGTTCGGCACCCAGTTCGTCGGCGCCATCCACGGCCGTCTGCTGACGGCATGGTCGACCGCCGGCATCATCGGTCCTGTCGTGGTGAACTACATCCGCGAGTTCCAGCTTGCCGCCGGCGTGCCGCGGGACCAGCTCTACAACACCACGATGTACATCCTGTGCGCCATGCTGATCGCGGGCCTGATCTGCAACTACCTGATCAAGCCGGTCGATTCGAAATGGCATATGAGCGACGCCGAGGTCGCCAAGCTGCAGGATGCGAGCGCCAGTGCCGCGGCGGCCGGACCGCACGGTTCCTACGGGATCGGGTTCGGCGGGCTCGACGCCAAGGCGGCGCTGTTCTGGCTGTTCGTCGGCATTCCGCTGGCGTGGGGCGTCTACATGACGCTGCTCAGCGCGGTCAAAATCCTCTGATCGCAATTCAGGCCGCGCGCGGGACATCTGGTATCCCGCGGGCGGCCTGAAGCGTTTTCGAGCGAAGTGGATGCCGGTTCGCGTGAAGAAGACGCGTCAAACAAGAAGCTCTACGCCGTTCAATTCAACAGATAATCAAGGGACATTTCAGTCATGTTTCGTACCGCAAGCTGTCTTGTGGCCGCCCTGCTTCTCGCCGGCTCGCTGCACACCGCGTCAGCCCAGACCACCGAGGCCAAGCCGTCGAAGGTCAAGCTGACCATGCAGAAGCTGAAGGACATGAAGGCGAAGTGGAAGGCCAACAAGCCAAAGCTGAAGGTCTGCCGCGCCGAGGTGAAGTCGAAGGGCCTGACCGGCGACGACCGCTGGTTCTACATCGAAGAATGCATGGGCAAGAGCTGAGCGGCACCGCTCCGCTATCTGCAACGCAAGAGGGCGTGACGGCGATCGCTGTCACGCCCTCTTGTTGCGTTCGAGACGCGGTCACTCCGCGGCGGCGGGCGTCGTCTTGGCGGCCTCCAGCGCGGCTGCGATCGCCTCGTCGACCCGTTCGAGCCAGATGAACTCCAGCTTGGCGCGGGCGCCGGCGGGGATGTCGTCGAAGTCGCGCTTGTTGCGCGCCGGCAGCATCACCCGGGTCAGGCCGGCGGCCGCGGCCGCGACCACCTTCTCCTTGATGCCGCCGACCGGCAGCACGAGGCCGCGCAGCGAGATCTCGCCGGTCATCGCGGTATCGCTGCGCACCGTGCGATCGGTCAGGAGCGAGGTGAGGGCGGTGAACATCGCAACGCCCGCGCTCGGGCCGTCCTTCGGCGTCGCGCCGGCCGGAACGTGGACGTGGATGTCGCTCTTCTCGAACACGCCGGGGTCGATGCCGAGCTGCGAGGCCCGGCTCTTCACCAGGGTTAGCGCGGCCTGCACGCTCTCGCGCATCACCTCGCCGAGCTGGCCGGTGAGGATCAACGCGCCGCGGCCCGGCGTGCGCGACGCCTCGATGAACAGGATGTCCCCGCCGACCGGGGTCCAGGCGAGGCCGGTGGCAACGCCCGGGATGCTCGTGCGCATCGCGATCTCGTTCTCGAACCTCGGCTGGCCGAGCAGCGAGACGATGTCCTTCGGCGCGATGGTGACGTGGCTGGTGCTGCCCTCGGCGATCTGCATCGCGACGTTGCGCAGCACCTTGCCGATCTCGCGCTCCAGGTTGCGCACGCCGGCCTCGCGGGTGTAGCTGCGGATGATCAGCCGCAGCGCATCCGGATCGATCTCGACCTGCTCGGCCTTGATGCCGTTGGCCTCGAGCTGGCGGCGGACCAGATAGCGCTTGGCGATCTCGAGCTTCTCGTCCTCGGTGTAGCCGGCAAGGCTGATCAGTTCCATGCGGTCGAGCAGCGGGCCGGGGACGCCGTCGAGCATGTTGGCGGTGGCGATGAAGACGACGCGCGAGAGATCGAACGGCACGCCGAGATAATTGTCGCGGAAGGTGCTGTTCTGCTCGGGGTCGAGCACTTCCAGCATCGCGGCCGACGGATCGCCCTGGATGCCGCGGCCCATCTTGTCGATCTCATCCAGCATCATCACGCAATTGCGCGCGCCGGCTTTCTTGATCGCCTGGATGATGTTGCCAGGCAGCGCCCCGATGTAGGTGCGGCGATGGCCGCGGATCTCGGCCTCGTCATGCACGCCGCCGAGCGAGACGCGGACGAACGGCCGCGCCATCGCGCGCGCGATCGATTGGCCGAGCGAGGTCTTGCCGACCCCGGGCGGCCCGAGGAAGCACAGGATCGGCGCCTTGCCGCCGGGCGCGAGCTTGCGCACCGCGAGATATTCGATGATGCGGCTCTTGATCTTCTCGAGGCCATAATGGTCCTGGTCGAGGATCTTGCGCGCCTCCGCGATGTCGATCGGCTTCTCCTCCGGAATGCTCCAGGGCAGATCGATCAGCCAGTCGAGATAGCTGCGCACCATGCCGGATTCGGCCGCTGCCTCCGGCATCCGCTCGTAGCGGCGCAGTTCCTTCTGCGCCTGGCTTTCGGCCTCCGGCGGCATCTTGGCCTCGACGATCGCCTTGGTCAGCTCGGCGACTTCCGCGGCCTTGCCGTCGCCTTCGCCGAGCTGGCGCTGGATCGTCGCCATCTGCTCGCGCAGGATCGCCTCGCGCTGCCGCTCGTCGAACACGGCCTTGGTCTTCTGCCCGATCTCCTGGCTCAGCCGCAGCACCTCGATACGTTCGGCGAGGTGACGCGACACCTTGTCCATCCGCGCCACGAGATCGATGGTTTCCAGGATGTCCTGTTTCTCCGACGGCTTGATGTCCATGTAGGACGTCGCAAGGTCGGCAAGGGTTGCCGGCGAGGTGGTGCCCTGCAGTGCGGCGATCAGCTCCTGCGGCACTTGCGGCAGCAATTGCGCGGCCTCCAGCGCCTGGCGCTGCAGATTGAGGAAGCGCGCCTCGATCTCGGCCGAGGTGGTGGTCGGCTCCGGGATTTGCAGCACGCGGGCCGCGAGGAACGGCGTGCCGGGCAGATAGTCGAGCACGCGCATGCGCTGCACGCCCTGGCAGACCAGATGGTGGGTGTCGTCCGCACCGGTGATGTAGCGCACGATGTTGGCTGTGGTGCCGACGCGGTAAAGCCCGTCGGGGCCGGGATCGTTGGTCTCGGGATCGCGCTGCAGCAGGATGCCGATCGGCCGCTGCTCGCGCACCGCCTGCTGGGCCGCGGCAATCGAGGTCGCCCGGGCGATCGTGATCGGAATGATGACATCCGGAAACAGCACGGTGTTGCGCACCGGGACGATGATCAGCGCGTCGCTCGGGATCGGCGTCGAAGTTGAAGCTGGGCTTGAAACGTCTGAGGCAGCCATGTCGAAATCCTTTAGCTCGACTTTCCGAGCCGCAGGCCGACGCAACCATGCGCGGCAAAGCGGCTGATGGTGTAGCGGCCGGTCGGCAGCGCGATGCGGCGCTCGAACCGGCCCTGCGGCAGTTCGAGGCGCAGGATACGGGCGTTGCGGAGTTCAGGGGGCAGGGTGCGGCGGCCGGAGATCACCAGCGTGCCGCCGTCGAGCGCGGCCTCGACCTCGTCGGGATCGACCCCCGGCAACGCGACCAGGATCAGGATTTCATCCTCGGTCTCGATCACGTCGGTCGGCGGTTCCCAGCTCGGCTCGGTGCTTCCCGCGCGCGGGTGCAAATTGAGGAAGCTCTGGTGCAGCCGTTCGGCGCGGGCGAGCGCCTCGATCGCATCCGACAGCATCCAGTTGATCTGATCCTTGGGCCGCATGGGCACTCTCCACGTCGCACTGGGAGGCAAGGTTACCGGTCTTGCCGCCGACCGTAAACCTGCCCCTCGCGCCGCTGATCGAGGGTAAAATTGTCCGAAATCTCGCGATTTGCGGCATGACCGCGATGCACGGACCGCAGCCGGACGCTTATGCCGCGGCTATGTGACAGGACCGCGGCTGCTCTCGAATTCCTACGGCCTTCCCCGCATCTTTTGCCGTGATGCGGTGCGCTCGCGCGCGCCGCCAAACGGGAAGGTGGCACATGACCTTGCTCCATTACCACGATGCCCGGCCGCACGGTTCGGCCGGCGCCATGCCCTTGATGCTGCGGCGAACCGTCAGGCGGATCGGCCTCGTCTTCAGGACTGTTCACCGCGCGATCGCTGCCGCCAAGATTCATCGGCTCCGCAATGAGCTGCTGCTGCATCGCGGCCACGAGGATTGGGCGCGAACCAACCTCAACGTCGGCATGCTCGGCGACGACGCCGAGAGATATCCACGGGCGCCGGTCGTGCTCGGCGAGAAATGGGACTACTGAGATGCGCACAGTTTCGTTCATCGCTGCCCTGCCGCGCCGCGCCGCAGAAGGGCTGCTCGCATTCCTCGCCTGGATCGGCGAGGAGCCGATCAGTGGCTACCGGCCCGAGGCGCACTACATGCGCGGTCCGGGACCAGCGTGGCGGGCCAAGCATCGCGGGCGTTAAGGCCCCGAACCCATCCGCGTCATTGCGAGGAGCATGGCGACGAAGCAATCCATATCTCCGCATGTGGCGCGATGGATTGCTTCGCGGAGCCTGTCATCGGGCGCGCGTTCGCGCGGCCCGTTGGCTCGCAATGACGTGGAGAGGTCGCGACGCCTACGAGACCCACGATCCCGAGCGCGCCGACCTTGAGCGACCGTCGTTTCTGCTCCCAAGCCAGTTCACGTCGCTTCACGTCGCGGCGCCAGGTGATCGAGAAGGTTCATCGGCAGCGGGAACACCACGGTCGAGGAGCGCTCGCCGGCAATGTCGTGCAGCGCCGCGAAGTAGCGCAGCTGCATCGCTTGCGGCTCCTGGGCGAGGATCCGGCCGGCCTCGACCAGCTTCTCGGCGGCCTGCTGCTCGCCCATCGCGTTGATCACCTTGGCGCGCCGCAGCCGTTCCGCCTCGGCCTGCTTGGCGATCGCCCGCACCATCGTCTCATTGAGATCGATATCCTTGATCTCGACCCCGGTGACCTTGATGCCCCAGACGTCGGTCTGCCTGTCGAGGGTCTCCTGGATATCGGCGTTCAGCTTGTCGCGCTCCGCCAGCATCTCGTCGAGCTCGTGCTTGCCGAGCACCGAGCGCAGCGTGGTCTGCGCAAGCTGGCTGGTCGCAGCCATGTAGTCGCTGACCTTGATGATGGCGCGCTCGGGATCGACGATGCGGAAGTAGAGCACGGCGTTGACCTTGACCGAGACGTTGTCGCGCGAAATCACGTCCTGTGGCGGCACCACCTGCACCACCACCCTGAGATCGACCTTCACCAGCTGCTGCACCACCGGAATCAGGATGATGAGCCCCGGGCCCTTCACCCCGGTGAAACGGCCGAGCGTGAAGATGACGCCGCGCTCGTATTCGCGCAGCACGCGCACGGCCTGGGTCAGGAATACGATGATCAGCAGCGCGATCGCCGCATAGGTGAAATAATCAAGCATCATGCCTTACCTCCCTCGCCGGGAGAGGCCGGCGTGCGCCGTACCACCAGCGTCAAATCGATGATGTTGGCGACCTCGACCGTGTCTCCCGCCGTGAATGTCTCGGTGCTGCGCGCTTGCCAGCGTTCGCCGTTGGTGAAGACGTGACCCGTGGTCTCGGACCAGTCGAGCACCTCGGCCGATAGCCCGCGCATGGCTTGCGCACCGATCCGCACCGGGCCCTTGCGCGTCCGGCGGAGCGCCCCGAGCACGACGAGAATGAGCCCGGTGAACATCGCGGCGACGATGCCGATGACCGGCCATGACAGCCGGTAACCGGGCGCCTCGATCCGAAACAGCATGGCTGCTCCAAGCAGGAAGGCGACTATTCCTCCGAGGCCGATCACGACGGTCGGGTTGAAGGCTTCGATTGCGAGCAGCGCGATCCCGACCAGCATCAGGGCGAAGCCCGCGTAGTTGATCGGCAGCATGTTGAGTGCGTACAGACCGAGCAGCAGGCAGATCGTCCCGACAACCCCGGGCGCCACGGCACCGGGCGACATGAACTCGAAGATCAGGCCGTAGATGCCGACCATCAGGAGAATGAATGCGATGTTGGGGTCGGTGATGACCGCAAGCGCGCGCGCGATCCAGGTGGGATCGATGTCCTCGATCGCGGTGTCCGTGGTCGCCAGGCGTTGCGTCTTGCCGCCGGGAAGCTCGATGGTCCGGCCATCGACCTGCCTGAGCAGGTCGGCCGGATCGCGCGCGGTGAGATCGATGACGTTGGCCTGCAGCGCTGCGTTGGCGGAGAGGGTGGCGGCATCGCGCACCGCCTTCTCGGCCCAGTCGGCATTGCGGCCGCGCAATTCGGCCAGGCTGCGGATGAAGGCAACGGCATCATTCGTCACCTTCGCCGTCATGGCATCCTTGGTTTCGGACGGATGGCCGCCGTCCTTCTGGTCCTTGCCGCCCTTGTCCGGAGTGCTGCCCGGCAGCCCCGGTATCGGGCCGCCGATCTGCACCGGCGTCGCGGCGCCGATATTGGTGCCGGGCGCCATGGCCGCGAGATGGGTCGCATAGAGGATATAGGTCCCGGCGCTCGCGGCATGGGCGCCGGATGGCGCAACGTAGCCGACCACGGGAACGGGCGAGGCCAGCACGTCGGCGATGATCTCACGCATGCTGGTGCTGAGGCCGCCCGGCGTATTCAAACGCAGGATAACAATTTCGGCGTGGCGCTCGGCGGCCTTGGCCAGGCCGTCCTTGACGTAGCTGGCCGCTGCCGGCCCAATTGCCCCGTCGATTGAAATGGTCAGGGCAAGATGGCTGTTGTCCGCGGCCGGACCGGGACGGATGGAGACAACCAGAGCGACCAGGACGGTCGCAACAACGAGGGCCGCCTTGAAGGTGGTGTGCACGGCAAGCACTCCCTTGCCGTGGATATGGGGCGCCGTTTCGGAACCTCAAGTTGGCGCCGCGTCACGGGCACCGTGTGCTGATCGCATTGTGCATTGCGATGGGTTATGTCGGGTCGGCAAATCTCAATGCGCGGCTGCGAGGTACTCGTCGGCAAGCTCAGCCATCGCCTGCGAGACCTCGGCCTTTGCCGACCCGTTCAATTGCACGATCGGCAGTCGCGTCGCCGGCTGCATGAATCCCAGAAGCGACAGCGCGAACTTCAATGCGGCGGGATGCTCGCGCTCCAGCAAGGTCGCAAGCGGCACCAGCCGCTGGTGCAACTCCCGCGCCTGATACAACCGTCCCTCGCGGAAATGCCTGTGAACGGCCACGTACAGATCGGGCGCGACGTTTGTCACGACCGAGATGCAGCCATCGCCACCGGCGGCGAGCCAGGCTAACGAGGAGGCGTCGTCGCCGGTCAGCATCCGGAATGTCGCCGGCAGGCGTGAGCGCAGGCGCGCCAGCCGGGCAACGTCACCGCTGCCGTCGCGCAATCCCACGAAGCGTGGCGATGCGGCGAGCTCGAGCAGGGTCTCGTCGGCAAGGCCCTTGACCGTGCGCGACGGAATGTCGTGCAGGATGACAGGCAGCGTGGTGGCCGCGGCGACCGCGTGGAAATGCGCCGCCGTGCCCCGTGGCATCGGCTTGTTGTAATAGGGTACGACCGACATGACGGCATCGGCGCCGGCCGCTTCCGCGGCCCGGGTGAATGTGACGGCGCGGTCGGTCGCGTTCGATCCGGCGCCGGCGATGATGCGAACCCGCTTGCGCGCGACGCCGGCCGCGATCCGGACCAGCTGCGCACGTTCCGCGGGCTGCAGCGTCGCGCTTTCACCTGCGGTCTCGCCGACCACCAGCGCGGTGACGCCGGCCGCGATCTGGCGCTCGCACAGCCGGCCGAACGCCTCCGCGTCGATCTCGCCCCGATGGTTGAAGGGGGTCGGAAGATCGGGGATGAAGCCCGACAGCCATCCGGCCGTGTCGGCTTTCGCAGCCGTTTGCCAGGTCATGTTTGTCAAGTCATGGGTGGCTCACGCCACGCGGATTGCGGGAAAGCTCGCGGTCTCGCCGCGCATATCGAGCTCGATTTCACGCGACAGCTCGACGATCATTTCAGGATGCTGGCCGTTTTCGAACAGCGCGTATTTGACGGCCTGGGCGCGGTTGACGAACAGGCCGCCATAGAGGCCGTTCTGTTGCTGGGCGACCCACTGGCCGCGATGGTTGCGGCCGATGAAGACGACGGTGGACGCGGCGCTACACGAGGGAGGTTCGACGAGTTTCACGGTGGTGGTCCTTCTTTTTGTTTCTGACGCGTTTTCCTCGCGCGAACCGGTATCCGGCTCGCTCGAAAACGCTTCAGTCACGGTCACGCGATCAATGTCTGATTTGCGGGATATGAAATCGAGCGCGTGCGAGCAGCGACTTCATAGGAGCGGCATAGGATTTGTGAGGATGGTCTAGAGGCGCTGGACGATGCCGGTGCCGAGCGCGCACAGCGCGACATAGGCGGTCATCTCGTCCCAGTGATTGAGGTTTGCGGCAAACGGCATTTCGCGCTTGGCGATCCCGGCGAAGGCGCAGATCACGGCCGACATCCACAACAGCGTGACGAGGCCCTTGCCGAAGCCGGCGCCGGCGAACACGGCAAAGCCGATCATGATGGCGAGCCGGAAGCCGAAGCGGACCATGACCTGGACCGACTGCAGCTGCCGCGGCAGTTGTTTGGTGTCCACGGCCGCGCCGCCGTCAGCCGATATTGTCGACGAACAGCGGCTCGTACAGCGCGCGCGTGTCGCGACGGACGGTCGGCACGCTGGTTCGGCTATCGGGCGTCGAGATGCGCTGCGCCTCCACGAAGGCGCTGAGGATCGCGAGTGCAAGATCGGTGTGGTGGGTCTCGATCGACTGGTCGAGCCAGTCCGGCAGCTCGCGTTCGCGCGACAACGCACAGTGCCACTCGCCCTCGTCATAGACCAGGCGGCGGATCTGCCATTGCGGCAGTTCCAGATCGAGCAGCGCGATCGCGGCGTCGGTCCAGGCGCCCGACTGGATCAGCCGCTCGACCTGGCGGGTCTTGCCGCTCTGTCCGACCGAGGGAAAGCGCCGGCAGGTCTGGCTGATGATGTCGGCCATGAATTCGGCTGTCACCGCATAGGCGTCGCGCAGCCGTTCGCCGAGATCGATGGAGGTGTTCTGGGAAAGCACTGACATGGCGTCATCTCGTCTTGCGCGGCCCAGGGTATTGGCCGCAAGCCAAAAATGGCCGGACCGCCATTTGAAAACGAGATGAGGCGGGGGACGCAGATATAGGGATTCCATAAAGACCAAGCTGTCGTCCTGGCGAAAGCCAGGGGACCCATTACCACCGAATCTGCTTGTGAGATGAGGTTGGGGCCCCAGCCATCGCAAAACTCGGCCCTGTGGTTATGGGTCCCGGCCTTCGCCGGGACGACGGCTGCGCAGCTCGTGGCACTTATAGGATTCCTATAACGTCCTTACTCGCCACCTCTCGAAAACCTATGCCCCGGATGGCACCTCACGGCCATCCGGCGCGGGACGCCTATGCAATGGCCCGCGCCCTGTGACGCATAGGAGTCTCGCATGATGGACATTCTCATGGCGGCGCTTGCGATCGGCTTCTTCGCGGCCGGCATCGGCTACGCCTACGCCTGCGAACGGCTGTAACGGAGGCGGCGATGATCTTCGATTACTCGCTCGCCGGCCTCGTCTCGCTCGGCCTGCTGTTCTACCTCACTTACGCATTGCTGCGGCCCGAACGCTTCTAGGCGGCCCGCGATGTCAGCGCTTTGCACAATTCTGTTAGCCGACGCGATGCTGACCGGGCTGTTGCTCGGCTTGTTCGCGTCGATGCTGCGCTTCGCTCCCATTCGAAAGGTTTGACGCAATGACCGTCATCGGCTGGATTCAAATTATTCTGTTCTGCGCGATCGTTGCCGCGCTGGTCAAACCGCTCGGCTGGTACATGACCCGCGTGTTCAACGGCGAGCGCACCTTCCTGTCGCCCGTGCTGCGCCCGGTCGAGCGCGGCATCTACTGGGTCGGCGGCGTCGACGAGCGGCGCGAGCAGCACTGGCTGACCTATACGGTCGCCATGCTGCTGTTCCATGTCGGCGGCTTCGCCATCATCTACGGCCTGATGCGGCTGCAGGCGGTGCTGCCGTTCAACCCGGCCGGACAGTCGGCGGTCGCCGAGGACCTTTCCTTCAACACCGCGATCTCCTTCATCACCAACACCAACTGGCAGAACTACGGCGGCGAGAGCACGCTGTCCTATCTGGTCCAGATGGTCGGCCTCACCCACCAGAATTTCCTGTCGGCGGCGACCGGCATCGCGCTGGCGATGGCGCTGATCCGCGGCTTCACCCGCTCGTCGATGCGCACCGTCGGCAATTTCTGGGTCGATGTCACGCGCTGCACGCTCTACGTGCTGCTGCCGATCTGCGTCGTCTACGCGCTGTTCCTGGTCTGGCAGGGCATGCCGCAGACGCTCGGCGCTTATGTCGACGCCACCACGCTGGAGGGCGGCAAGCAGACCATCGCGCTCGGGCCCGTGGCCTCGCAGGTCGCGATCAAGATGCTCGGCACCAATGGCGGCGGCTTCTTCAACGCCAACGCCGCGCATCCGTTCGAGAATCCGACCGCGCTGTCGAACCTCGTGCAGATGGTCTCGATCTTCGCACTCGGCGCCGCCATGACCAACGTGTTCGGCCGCATGGTCGGCAACGAGCGCCAGGGCTGGGCGATCTTCGCCGTGATGGGCATCCTGTTCGTCGCCGGCGTCACCGTCACCTACTGGGCGGAAGCCAACGGCACCTCGGCGCTGCACGCGCTCGGTCTCACCGGCGGCAACATGGAGGGCAAGGAGGTCCGCTTCGGCATCGTCGCGTCCTCGCTGTTCGCCGTCGTCACGACTGCCGCCTCCTGCGGCGCGGTCAATGCCATGCATGACAGCTTCACCGCGCTCGGCGGCATGATCCCGCTGATCAACATGCAGCTCGGCGAGGTCATCATCGGCGGCGTCGGCGCCGGCTTCTACGGCATGTTGCTGTTCGTCGTGCTGGCGATCTTCGTCGCCGGCCTGATGGTCGGCCGCACTCCGGAATATGTCGGCAAGAAGATCGAGGCGCGCGAGGTCAAGATGGCGATGCTCGCGATCCTGGTGCTGCCGCTGATGTATCTCGGCTGGACCGCGGTCGGCGTGGTACTGCCGTCGGCGGTGGCCTCGATGGCGAACTCCGGCCCGCACGGCTTCACCGAGGTGCTGTACGCGTTCACCTCGGCGACCGGCAACAACGGCTCGGCCTTCGCGGGCCTCACCGGCAACACCCTGTTCTACAATCTGACGCTCGCCTCCGCGATGTTCGTCGGCCGCTTCTTCATGATCGTGCCGGCGATGGCCATTGCAGGTTCGCTGGTCGAGAAGAAGTCGATCCCGGCCTCGGCGGGCACCTTCCCGACCACCGGCGGGCTGTTCGTCGGCCTCGTCATCGGCGTGATCCTGATCATCGGCGGTCTCACCTTCTTCCCGGCGCTGGCGCTCGGGCCGATCGTCGAGCACCTCGCCATGAACGCCAACACCCTGTTCTGATCGAATTGTCCGGAGTGACAACCATGGAAACCACAAGACTGCAAAAGCAGGTGACGGCGTCGACCATGTTCGACCCGAAGATCCTGGTGCCGGCGATCCGCTCGGCCTTCGTCAAGCTCGATCCTAGGCTGATGGCGAAGAACCCCGTGATGTTCGTGGTCGAGGTCGTGGCCGCGTTGACCACGGTGATCTTCGTCCGCGACCTCGTCACCGGCAGCGCCAATCTCGGCTTCACCTTCCAGATTATCCTCTGGCTCTGGTTCACGGTGCTGTTCGCCAACTTCGCCGAGGCCGTTGCCGAAGGCCGCGGCAAGGCGCAGGCGGAATCGCTGAAAAAGACCCGCACCGCGAGCCAGGCCAAGCTGCTCACCGGCACCGACCGGACCTATCGCATGGTGCCCGGCACCTCGCTGAAGGTCGGCGACGTCGTGCTGGTCGAGGCCGGCGACAACATCCCGTCCGACGGCGAGGTGATCGAAGGCGTGGCCTCGGTCAATGAAGCCGCGATCACGGGTGAATCCGCGCCCGTGATCCGCGAGTCCGGCGGCGACCGTTCCGCGGTCACCGGCGGCACCCAGGTGCTGTCGGACTGGATCCGTGTCCGCATCACCGCAGCCCAGGGCTCGACCTTCATCGACCGCATGATCAAGCTGGTGGAGGGCGCCGAGCGGCAGAAGACGCCGAACGAGATCGCGCTCAACATCCTGCTGGCCGGCCTCACCATCATCTTCGTGTTCGCGACGGTGACGATCCCGAGCTATGCGGCCTATGCCGGCGGCTCGATTTCGGTCGTGGTGCTGGTGGCGCTGTTCGTGACGCTGATCCCGACCACGATCGGCGCGCTATTATCGGCGATCGGCATCGCCGGCATGGACCGCCTGGTGCGCTTCAACGTTCTGGCGATGTCCGGCCGCGCGGTGGAAGCTGCCGGCGACGTCGATACGCTGCTGCTGGACAAGACCGGCACCATCACGCTCGGCAACCGCCAGGCGACCGCGTTCCGTCCGATCCGCGGCGTCGCCGAGCAGGACCTCGCCGATGCGGCGCAGCTCGCCTCGCTGACCGACGAGACGCCGGAAGGCCGCTCGATCGTGGTGCTCGCCAAGGAGAAATACGGCATCCGCGGACGCGACATGCATGAGCTTGCCGCGACCTTCGTGCCGTTCACCGCGCAGACCCGCATGAGCGGCATCGATGCCGGCACGTCGTCGGTCCGCAAGGGCGCGGTGGACGCGATCCTTGCCTATGTCGACGGCGGCTCGCCCCGCACCGTCGCCTCGGGCAACACCGTCCGCGCGGTCGCGGCGACAATGAGCGCCGAAGCGCGCGAGATCCAGTCGATCGCCGACGAGATCGCAAAGGCCGGCGGCACGCCGCTGGCCGTTGCCAAGGACGGCAAGCTGCTCGGCGTCGTGCACCTGAAGGACATCGTCAAGGGCGGTATCCGCGAGCGCTTTGCCGAACTGCGCCGCATGGGCATCCGCACCGTGATGATCACCGGCGACAACCCGATGACCGCGGCCGCGATCGCGGCCGAGGCCGGCGTCGACGACTTCCTGGCGCAGGCAACCCCCGAGGACAAGCTCAAGCTGATCCGCGACGAGCAATCCAAGGGCAAGCTGGTCGCGATGTGCGGCGACGGCACCAACGACGCGCCGGCGCTGGCGCAGGCCGATGTCGGCGTCGCCATGAACACCGGCACGCAGGCCGCCCGCGAGGCCGGCAACATGGTCGACCTCGATTCCAACCCGACCAAGCTGATCGAGGTGGTCGAGATCGGCAAGCAGCTGCTGATGACCCGCGGCGCGCTGACCACGTTCTCGATCGCCAACGACGTCGCGAAGTACTTTGCGATCATCCCGGCGATGTTCCTCGCGTTCTATCCGCAGCTTCAGGTGTTGAACGTGATGCACCTGGCGAGTCCGCAAAGCGCGATCCTGTCGGCGATCATCTTCAATGCGCTGATCATCATCGCGCTGATTCCCTTGGCGCTGAAGGGCGTCAAGTATCGCGCGGTGGGTGCCGGCGCGCTGCTCGGCCGTAACCTGATGATCTACGGTCTCGGCGGCATCGTCATCCCGTTCATCGGCATCAAGGCGATCGACCTCGTCGTCGCCGCCTTGGGCCTGGCTTAACCACAACGTCATTGCGAGGAGCGAAGCGACGAAGCAATCCATCCATCCGTTATGCCGATCCATGGATTGCTTCGCTTCGCTCGCGATGACGAAAGAGATTTAGGAGACCAGTCATGCTGAAAGAAATCCGCCCCGCCATCCTCGTGCTGGTCCTGCTGACCGCGATCACGGGCCTTGCCTATCCGCTCGCCATCACCGGCATCGCCGGCGTCATCTTCCCGCGCCAGGCGCAAGGCAGCCTGATCGAGCAGGGCGGCAAGGTGATCGGCTCCGCCCTGATCGGGCAGGAGTTCAAGGAAGATAAATACTTCCATGGCCGGCCGTCGGCGACGGTCGCGCCCGATCCGAACGACTCCACGAAGACAGTGCCGGCGGCCTACAACGCGGCCAATTCCGGCGGCTCCAACCTCGGCCCGACCAGCAAGGCGCTGAACGACCGGGTCAAGGAGGATGTCGAGAAGCTGAAGGCGGAGAACCCGTCCGCCAGCGTGCCGGTCGATCTTGTGACCACGTCGGGCAGCGGGCTCGATCCGGATATCTCGCCGGACGCCGCGCTGTTCCAGGTGCCGCGGGTCGCCAAAGCGCGCAGCATGTCCGAGGACGCAGTGCGTGAGCTGGTGACGCAGACCACGCAGGGCCGCTTCGCCGGCGTGATCGGCGAGCCCCGTGTTAACGTTCTTGCGCTCAACCTGGCGCTCGACGCGGCAAAGCCAAAATAGGAGAGTAGGCTGCCCCTCGCAGGATGACTATATTGCGGTATGGCCAATCAGCGCGACCCTGACAAACGACCCTCGCCGGATGCGCTGCTGGAGGCGGCGCGCCGGGAGACCGATCGATCGGGACGGCTGAAGATCTTCATCGGCGCCGCCCCCGGCGTCGGCAAGACCTACGAGATGCTCTCGAGCGCCCACGCCCGCCTGAAGGCGGGCGTCGACGTCGTGGTCGGCGTCGTCGAAACCCACGGTCGGGTCGAGACCGAGACGCTGCTCAGGGGTCTCGAGGTGCTGCCGCGGAAGCGGCTGACCTATCGCGACCAGACGCTAGAGGAGATGGACCTCGATGCATTGATCGCGCGGCGGCCGCAGCTCGCGCTGGTCGACGAGCTCGCCCATACCAACGCGCCGGGCAGCCGGCATCCCAAGCGCTATCTCGACGTCGAGGAGCTGCTGTCGCACGGCATCGACGTCTATACCGCGATCAACATCCAGCACATCGAGAGCCTCAACGACGTCGTCGCGCAGATCACCCATGTACGGGTGCGCGAGACGGTGCCGGACTCGGTGGTCGATCGCGCCGATGCCATCGAGCTGATCGACCTGACGCCCGACGACCTGATCCAGCGGCTGAAGGAGGGCAAGGTCTATGTGCCCAAGCAGGCCGAGCGGGCGCTGGAACACTATTTCTCGCCCGGCAATCTCACCGCGCTGCGCGAGCTGGCGCTGCGCCGCACGGCCGAGCGGGTCGACGAGCAGCTGCTCAACCACATGCAGGCCAATGCGATTGCCGGACCCTGGGCCGCCGGCGAGCGCATCCTGGTCTGCCTGAGCGAGGATCCGCGCGCGGCCGGCCTCGTGCGCTACACCAAGCGCCTCGCCGACCGGCTGCATGCGCAATGGACCGCGGTCAGCATCGAGACGCGGCGCAGCCTGCAACTTTCCGACGAGCAGCGCGACCGGCTGGCCGACACCATGCGGCTCGCGGAATCGCTCGGCGGCGAGGCGCTGACGCTGCCCGGCGTCGGCCGCCGTATCGCCGACGACGTCATCAATTTCGCCCAGGCCAACAACGTCACCCAGATCATCATCGGCAAGTCGACGCGCTCGCGCTGGTTCGAGCTGACGCATGGGTCCGTGGTGCACGATCTGGTGCGCCGCGCCGGCAATATCAGCGTCAACGTGATCGCCGGCGACGAGCTGCCGGTCGGCAAGGCGGCGGTGCAGACCGCGCAGCGGCAGGAGCCGTTCAATCCGCGGCCCTATCTGATGGCGCTGCTGCTGGCGGCGCTCGGGCTCGGCGCGGCCAAGCTGATCCAGCCGTTCTTCGGCATCGAGAATGTCGACCTGGTCTTCCTCACCGCCGTGGTCGGCGCCGCGGCGCGCTATGGCCTCGGGCCGTCGCTGCTGGCGAGCGTCGCGGCCTCGCTGTGCTACAATTTCTTCTTCCTGCCGCCGGTCTATACCTTCACCATCACTGACCCGACCAATGTCGCGGCGTTCTTCTTCTTCATGCTGATCGCGCTGCTGGTCTCCAACGTCGCGGCGCGGGTTCGCACCCAGGCCGACACCGCGATCAGCCGTGTCCGCACCACCGAATCGCTCTACGCCTTCAGCCGCAAGCTTGCCGGCACCGCGACACTGGACGACGTGCTGTGGGCGACCGCCTACCAGATCGCGCTGATGCTCAAGGTGCGCGTGGTGCTGCTGCTGCCGGAGGACGGCATGCTGACCGTCAAGAGCGGCTATCCGCCGGAGGATCAGCTCGACCAGGCCGATCTTGCCGCCGCCAACTGGGCCTGGGGCAACGACCGCCCGGCCGGCCGCGGCTCCGACACGCTGCCGGGCGGCAAACGACTGTTCCTGCCGATGCGCACCGGCCGCGGCCCGATCGGCGTGATCGGCATCGATGACGACCGCACCGGGCCCTTGCTGACGCCGGACCAGCGCCGGCTGCTCGACGCGCTGGTCGATCAGGGCGCGCTCGCAATCGAGCGCGTGCTGCTGGTCGAGGACATGGATCGCGTCAAGCGCACGGTGGAATCCGACCGGCTGCGCGGCGCGCTCCTGACCTCGATCTCGCACGATCTCAAGACGCCGCTGGCCTCGGTGCTCGGCTCGGCCTCGGCGCTGCGCGACCTCGGCGCCAACCTGAGCGATGCGCAGAAGCACGATCTGCTCGCCACCGTGATCGACGAGTCCGAGCGGCTGAATCGGTTCATCGCCAATCTGCTCGACATGACCAAGCTGGAATCCGGCGCGATCGTGCCGAACACGGCGCGCCATGATGTCGGCGAGATCGTCGGCAGCGCGCTGCGGCGGGCGAGCAAGATCCTGGTGCATCACCGGGTGTCGCTGGAGCTCGCGGCCGACCTGCCGATGCTGGAGCTCGACGCCGTGCTGTTCGAGCAGGTGCTGTTCAACCTGCTCGACAACGCTGCCAAATACGCCCCGTCGGACACCACGATCTCGATCCGCGGCGCCCGCGATCGCGACACCATCGCGCTGCAGATCCTCGATGAAGGCAACGGGATTCCCGCGGCCGAGCTCGAAAGCGTGTTCGACAAATTCTATCGCGCCGAGAAGGGCGACCATGTCCGTCCCGGTACCGGCCTCGGGCTTGCGATTTCGCGCGGCTTCGTCGAGGCGATGCGCGGCACGATCGCGGCGGCCAACCGCGCCGACCGCAGCGGCGCCGTCATCACCATCCGCCTGCCGATCCCTGCCGACACCAACGCGCTGGACACTGCTGCATGAACGCGACGCCGATCAAGGTCCTGGTCATCGACGACGAGCCGCCGATCCGCAAGTTGCTGCGGATGGGGCTGAGCACGCAGGGCTATGACATCCTCGAGGCATCCAACGGCAAGCTGGCGCTGGAGATGCTGGGTGAGGGACCGGCGCTGATCATCCTCGACCTCGGATTGCCCGACATTCAGGGCCATGACCTCTTGCGCATGATCCGCGGCCGCAACGAGAGCGTGCCGATCGTGGTGCTGTCGAGCCGCGGCGACGAGGCCGGCAAGGTGCAGGCGCTCGATCTCGGCGCCGACGACTACCTGACCAAGCCGTTCGGCATGGACGAATTGCTGGCGCGGCTGCGCGCGGCGCTGCGGCACCAGTTGCAGGTGCAGGGCGAGCGGCCGGTGTTTCGCTCCGGCGATCTTTCGGTCGATCTGGTGCGCCGGATCGTCAAGGTCGGCGACAAAGAGATCAAGCTGTCGCCGAAGGAATATGACCTGTTGCGCGTGCTGGTTCAGCATGCCGGCAAGGTGCTGACCCACCGCTTCCTCTTGAAGGAATTGTGGGACGAACTGACCGACGCGCAATATCTGCGCGTCTATGTGCGCCAGCTCCGCCAGAAGATCGAGGCCGACCCGGAGCGTCCGCAATTCGTGCTGACCGAGACCGGCATCGGCTATCGGCTGCGCGCGGCGGACTAACATGTAGCCCGGATGAGCGAAGCGATATCCGGGGCATCTCCCGCATGTCGCTGCGCTCATGCGGGCTACGTTGGTGCCGTCGCCCGACGACACCAAACGGAACTTTCGCTGCCATCGAGGCTTGTTTTCCGTTAGCGGGAGACAAGCCATGGCAAGGAAATATTCGCGGAAGGCATCGGGCGATGTCGAGGGCGCGATGAAGAAACGCAAGGCAGGCACGCTGCGCAGCGGCCGCTCCAAGAAGAAGGTGAAGAGCCGCAAGCAGGCGATCGCGATCGGCTTGTCCGAGGCACGCGCCAAGGGCAGGAAAGTGCCGAAGAAGTCGTCAAAGAAGAAGACGGCGAAGAAGCGCAAGACTGCCAAGAAGCGGAAGAGCTCGAAGAAGAAGTAGCGGACGAGTTGCATCCATCCGTCATTGCGAGGAGCGTAGCGACGAAGCAATCCATCCCTCCGCGTATGTGGAGAGATGGATTGCTTCGCTGCGCTCGCAAGGACGAGAGATCTCATCCCGCCTTGCGTCGCCGCGCGCTTGACCGGTGCGCCTTCTTGGCGGCGCGGCGATGCGGGGTCGGGCGGCGCGCGGTGGAGCGCGAGCGCCTTGCGCCGCTCTTGCCGCCTTTCAGGCTCTGCTGCAGCGCGTCCATCAGGCTCACGACGTTGCTTGGCTTCTCCTCGCGCTCGGCGGCCTTGATCGGCTTGCCGGCCGCCTTGCGGCGGACCAGGGCCTTCAGCGCGGTCTCGTACTCGTCCTTGAATTTCGACGGATCGAAATGCGCGGCCTTGCTGTCGAGGATATGGCCGGCGAGCTCGATCATGTCCTTCGTGACCTTCGGGCTCCTGATGTCGTCGAAATAATCGTCGGCGTCGCGCAGCTCGTAGGGGTAACGCAAGGTGGTGCCGAGCATGCCCTTGTCGAGCGGCTCGATCGCGATCACATGCTCGCGGTTGGTCAGCACGATCCGCGCCAGCGCGACGCGGTCCTGATCCTTCATGGCGTCGCGGATCACCGCGAACGCGTCGACGCCGGCCTTGCCGTCGGGCCTGATGTAGTAGGGGTGGTCGAGATAGCGCTTGTCGATCTCGCCCTCGGGCACGAAGCTGTCGATGTCGATGGTATGGTTGCTCTCGATCTGCACCGCTTCGAGCTCGTCCTTCTCGATCTCGACATATTTGCCCTTGCTGACCTCGTAGCCGCGGCCCTTCTGATCGCCCTCGACAACGTCGCCGGTCTCGGTATCGACCATCTGCTGCTTCAGCCGGTTGCCGGTCTCCCGGTTGATCATGTGGAAGCGGGTCTTCTCGACCGCGGTCGAGGCCGGGTAGAGCGCCACCGGGCATGACACCAGCGAGAGCTTGAGCGTGCCTTTCCAGTAGGCGCGGGGAGCGGCCATGATCGCCTCCAAACAGCTTGAGTTTGGAACTTGAACGGATACCGTGGGTTTTGGTTCCTGATGGCCGCACGGAGGCGGCGGCCGTCGTTTGCGCCGAGGGTTTGCCGAGGTTTGTTGTGTCGCTGAGAAACCTGTCCACCTATCGCAAGAAGCGCGATTTCGAGAAGACCAGCGAGCCGTCGGGCGACGTCAAGGTCGCACCCAGCAAGCAGCGGCGCTTCGTCATCCAGAAGCACGACGCGACGCGGTTGCATTACGATCTGCGGCTCGAATTCGACGGCGTCTTCAAGTCCTGGGCGGTGACGCGCGGGCCCTCGCTCGATCCGCATGACAAGCGGCTGGCGGTGGAGGTCGAGGATCATCCGCTCGACTATGGCGATTTCGAAGGCACCATTCCCGAAGGCCAGTACGGCGGCGGCACCGTGCAACTGTGGGATCGCGGCACCTGGGAATCGGACGATCCCGAGCGTGGCTTCAAGAAGGGCGACCTGAAGTTCACGCTTGAGGGCGACAAGCTGCACGGCAGCTGGGTGCTGGTGCGGATGAAGGGCGACCGCTTTGGCGGCAAGCGCACCAACTGGCTCCTGATCAAGCACCGCGACGAATATGCCGTTGACGGCAACGGCGAGGAGATCCTCGACGAGGACCGTTCGGTCGCCTCCGGACGCTCGATGGCGCAGATCGCGGCCGGCAAGGGCCGGGCGCCGAAGCCGTTCATGCTGGCCAAGGGCAACGGGAAGGCCAAAGCGGACGCGGTCTGGCAGTCCAACCACGGCATGGCTGCGGACGCGCGCGCCAGGACCAAGTCGCCGACGCCCAAGGAGCGGCTGAAAGTGACGCGGCAGGCGAAACCGAAGCAGGTATCGGAGATGCCCGATTTCGTCGCGCCGCAGCTCTGCGCCGCGGTCGAGTCTCCACCCAATGGCACGGGCTGGTGCCACGAGATCAAGTTCGACGGTTACCGCGTGCAGCTCCGCGTCGAAGACGGCGAGGCCGTGCTGAAGACGCGCAAGGGGCTCGACTGGACCGCCAAGTTCGGCGCGATCGTGAAGGAGGCGGAGAAGCTGCCCGACGCGCTGATCGATGGCGAGATCGTCGCGCTCGACAAGAACGGCACGCCGCATTTTTCGACGCTGCAGGCCGCGCTCTCCGACGGCAAGACGGATCGGCTGATCTTCTACGCGTTCGACCTGCTGTTCGCCGGCACCGAGGACCTGCGCCCGCTGCCGCTCGCCGAGCGCAAGACGCGGCTGAAGCAATTGCTCGCGGCGCGCAAGGGCAAGAACCCTCTGATCCGCTATGTCGAACATTTCGAGCAGCGCGGCGAGGCGGTGCTGGAATCCGCGCGCAAGCTCGGCCTCGAAGGCATCGTCTCCAAACGGCTCGACGGCGCCTACCGTTCCAGTCGCTCCGACGACTGGACCAAGGCAAAAATCCGCGCCGGCCATGAGGTGGTGCTCGGCGGCTGGAAGACCACCAATGGCAAATTTCGCTCGCTGATGGCGGGCGTCTATCGCGGCGATCATCTGGCGTTTGTCGGCATCGTCGGCACCGGCTTCGGCCAGGACACGGTCCGCCGCATTATGCCGGCGCTGAAGGCGGCGGAGGCGGACAAGAACCCGTTCGGTGGCAAGGACGCGCCGAAGAAGACCCGCGACGTGCACTGGCTCAAGCCGGAGCTGGTCGCCGAGATCGAGTTCGCCGGCTGGACCGACGCCGGCAATATCCGCCAGGCCGCCTTCAAGGGCCTGCGCCAGGACAAGCCGGCGCACGAGGTCGAGGCCGAGCGGCCGGTTGTAACCAAAGTGGTGAAGCCGATGGCCAAGGGCGTGGCGAAGAAGGGCACCGGGAAGGCGTCCAGCGAGGTGATGGGCGTCGTCATCTCGCACCCGGACAAGGCGCTGTGGCCCGATGCGGGCGATGGCGAGCCGGTGACCAAGCTCGACCTCGCGAACTATTTCGAGGCGGTCGGCGAATGGATGATCTCCTATCTCAAGGGCCGGCCGTGCTCGATCGTGCGTGCGCCCGACGGCATCAAGGGCGAGACCTTCTTCCAGCGTCATGCGATGGCCGGCACATCAAAACTGCTCAAGCTTGCGAAGGTCTCGGGCGACCGTAAACCCTATTTGCAGATCGACCAGATCGAGGGCCTGGCAGCAGTCGCGCAGCTCGGCGGTCTCGAGCTGCATCCCTGGAATTGCGCGCCCGATGCCTATGACACGCCGGGCCGGCTGGTGTTCGATCTCGATCCCGCGCCCGATGTTGCATTCACCGACGTGATCGACGCCGCCAAGGACATGCGGCAACGGCTGACCGCGGTCGGCCTCGAAAGCTTCTGCAAGACCACCGGCGGCAAAGGTCTGCACGTCGTCACACCGCTGCTCGCAGGCAGCAGGGACAAGGTGACGTGGAAGGAGGCCAAGGCGTTCGCGCAGGCGGTCTGCCAGTGGATGGCGCAGGACGATCCCGAGCGCTATCTGATCAACATGTCCAAGGCCAAGCGCACGGGAAAGATCTTCCTTGACTATTTGCGCAACGACAGGATGTCGACGGCGGTCGCGGTGTTGTCGCCGCGGGCGCGTCCGGGGGCGACAGTGTCGATGCCGCTGACCTGGCCGCAGCTGCGCGGTGATCTCGATCCGAAGAAATTCGCGCTGCGCACCGTGCCGGCCTTGCTCGCGAAGACGAAGGCCTGGGATGGCTACGAGGACGCAGCGTCGTCGATCAAGTCGGCGATGAAGAAGCTCGCGGCCAAGTAAGCGCCGTCCAACGAAGCACCACCCGCTTTCGCGGGTGATGCTGGCCGTCGATATCGGCAGGACGCAACGCTACCAAGGGCTACAGTCGTCCCATCAGGAGCAGGATCAGCAGAATCACGACGACCAGGCCGAGCCCGCCGCCGCCGTAATAGCCGGTGCCGTAAAACGGTCCGCCGCCGATGCCGCTGAAGCCGCCAAGCAGCGCAATGACCAGAATGATGAGAATGATCGTTCCAATTGACATCTAGCGTCTCCTCAGCCCCGCGGGCTCGTCTCGTTTCTGCCCTTCGGGAAGGAAAACAACCCGTAACTGTGAAGGTTCCGGAGTTGGCGCTGTGATAAACCTGTGTGGTTCTTCCGTTTGCCTTGGAACAGAACTACATCAACCAAACCCACGGAGGAGTGCATCGCAATGTCGGCGCCGCTGATCGTTTCGATACCCCATAGCCTCGGCCGCGACGAGGCGATGCGCCGCTTGAAAACGGGCCTGTCGCGCGCGACGGCGAACCTGCCGGTCATAAGCGTCGACGAGGAGCGCTGGGACGACAACCGGATGAGCTTTCGCGTCCGGGCGCTGGGGCAGGTCGCGGCCGGGCATGTCGATGTCGAGGATGCCCATGTGCGCGTCGAGGTGACGCTGCCGTGGCTGCTGCAACGGTTCGCCGAGGTCGCGCAGGTGGCGATCCGCAAGCGCGGGAAATTGCTGCTGACCAAGCGCTGACGCAGGACGTCAGGCGTGCGAGCGGGCCGGCCTTGCGGTGCGTTTCGTCCCCGCGACCTTTGTCTTGAGCACGGCAACCGGCAGATTGCCGAACAGTTCCGGGAGCTGAATCCGGGTTGCGCCATCCCTGAGCGCATATCCAGCCGCGTCGATTTCACCTTCAAAAGCCTCGGGGCGCGGCCAGCTGCGGCCGCCCTGCGTGAACGGGGCGAATGACCTTGCCACCGCAACGATGGCCGCCTCGCGGCCATGGCGCCGCGCGAAGGCAATGACGTGATCGCGGTGCGGGCCGCTGACCGCGAGCGGCATGTAGTCGCCGCTGGTGAACACATCGGCCATCTCGTTGCGGAGCCGGAGCAGATGCCGCGTCCATGCGAATTTGAGGCGGCCGTCGCGCCAGTTTTGCGCCAGCGCATCCCAATCCGGCATCTCCAGTGCGGCGAGCATTCCCGCCCGTTCGGTAAAGTCGACCGGGCGGCGGTTGTCCGGGTCGACCAGCGAAAGATCCCAGCTTTCGGTGCCCTGGTAGAAATCCGGCACGCCCGGCATGGTTGCCTTCAGCGTGATCTGGCTGAGCGAATTCAGCGCGCCGATCAACGCGGTCCGCTGCGCCAGCGTCCCCAGCGCATCGAGGAATTCCGGCGAGGTCTTGCGATCGAGGATCCGCTCGATGAAGGCTTTCACGCCGGCCTCGTAAGGCTGGTGCGGATTGAGCCAGCTGGTTTCCTGCTTGCCCTCGCGCGCCGCCTTCAGCGCGTAGGCCTGGATGCGGGCGGCGAGCGACGCATCATCGGGATCCCAGGCGCCGAGCAGGGCCTGATACAGCATGTATTCGAACGTCGCCGATGGCGCGCGCATCTCGCCGTCGAGCACCAGATGCGGCGCATTCAGCACCTTCCAGCGCGCCACCGCGCTGGTCCATTCGCCGGGGATTTCCGCAAGCGCCATGATGCGGGCGCGGGCGTCCTCGCCGCGCTTGGTGTCGTGGGTCGCGGTCGCCGTCATGCCGTGCGGCCATTCGCGGGCGCGGGCCTGCATCATGGCGTGAAAGGCCTCCGCTGCGATCGCTCCCGCCGCCGGATCGCCGCCAACCTCGTTGAGCGCCAGCAGCCGGTGATAGCGATAGAAGGCGGTATCCTCCAGCGACTTCGCCATCATCGGCCCGGTGAATTGCTGCACCTTCAGCGCGAAGCGTCGCACCCGCGGCGCGCCATGCGGCGGCCGGCCGGGCTGCAAAAGGTCCATGGTCAAGGCATCGCGCAGGAAATCGAAGATACCCTCGTCGGCGGCGAACCAGTCGGCGCGAGCGCGCTCGATGGTCTCGCTGATCAGCGTGCGGTCATGCGCGGCGGGGCCGGAGGCGGTCAGATAGGTGCGATAGACCGGAAAGTGCAGCACATAGAGCTCGAGCGCCTGCCGCAGACTGTCGCCGGAGAAGTCGCGGGTCGAGTAGTGTCCGCTGGCAATGCGCGCAAGCAGCCGCGCCAGCACGGTGAATTCGCTGGTGAGTAGCGTCTCCAGCACGCGTTGCTTGGCCTCGCGCAACACCGGCGTCAGGTTCGGCGACTGGTTGCTGATCTGGCGCCAGATCTCGTTCAGTGGATCGAGGCCGCGACCGTCGACCAGTGCCTGGCTGATCGTGTTCATCCATTCATAGCCGGTGGTGCCGTGAACGCCGCTGAATTTCGGCAGCTTCTCGTCCTCGCCGAGGATCTTCTCGATCACCATGTAGAACGGCCTGGCCTTCGCGCCCTGCGCGGAGCGGATCAGGCGGCGCAGCCGCTGGAAGTATTGCGCGGGATCGCGCAGGCCGTCGATATGGTCGAGCCGCAGGCCCTGCAGCCGGTCTTCGGCGATCAGCCGCTTCACGAGGCTGTGGCTCGCCTCGAAGGTCGCGGCGTCCTCGACCCTGAGGCCGGCCAGCGTGTTGACGTCGAAGAAGCGGCGATAGTTGATGTCGCTGGACGCCAGCCGCCAGTGGCCGAGCTTGTAGTGCTGGCGTTCCAGCAAATGATGCAGGGCCAGCGTCTGGGTCGGGCGGTCCTCGCCGGCGCGATAGGCATCGAGGCCGCGTGCGATGACGTCGGCGCCGCCCTCGATCGCCTTGATCGCCGCCTTCAGCGCCGGCGCTTCGACGCGGTTGGGGCGACGCAGCGCCCGGTATTGCGCGGCGAGCTCGAGCATCGCGCGTCCGGTCGGGCTGTCTTCGGCCGCGGCCTCGCGGACGATGGTGCGCAGCACCTCGCCATAGCGCTCCGGCGCGATCGGCAGGCGGTGCTCGAAATACCAGGCCGAGAAGCTGCCCTCGTTCGCGTCATAGCGCAGCTCGATGTCGCCGCGCTCCAGCGCCTGGCCATAGGACGAGCCGAGGATCGGCAACAGCACGCCGCCGCGCGCGCGATAGGGCAGCTGGTCCCAGTCGATGTCGAAGGAGACCGCGTGCGGCGACGCCGGTCCCCATTCCAGCACATCGAGCCACCACGGATTGTCGGCGAAGTGAACGCCGACATGGTTCGGCACGAAATCCAGGATCAGGCCGAGATCGTGGTGCTTCAATGTGTCGCTTAGCCGCGCAAAACCGTCCTCGCCACCAAGTTCCGGGTTGAATTTGGTGTGGTCGACGACGTCATAGCCGTGGGTCGAGCCCTTGCGCGCCTTCATGAAGGGCGACGCATAGACATGGCTGATGCCGAGCGCCTTCAGATACGGCGCAACGCCGGCGGCGGCATCGAAGTCAAAATCGGCAGTGAGTTGCAGACGGTAGGTCGCGATCGGGATCGCCGGAGGCATTGTGCTATCCGATGTGCCAGCGCACCGCCCAGCCGGGGAGGTCGCTCGACAACGCGCCGCCCCAGATCGCAGTTCCCTTCGGCTCCGGTCCATCGGGGATGTCGCGAGCGGACAAATTGGCTGTTAGCCGCAGCGTGCTGCCGTCGCCCATCTGCCAATGCGCCGTCAACAGGTCGCCAGCCACGATGGCATCGCCGAAACGGCACCCTTTGATCCGGGGCATGATCTCCTGCCGGCGAACGGCGAGCAGGTCGCGCACCAGCGCAAGCCGCGCGCGCGCCGGATCATGGCCGAGCGCCGCCCAGTCGAGCACGGCCGACCGCACCGTTTCGTCGGCGAGCGGGTCGGGAATGTCGTCGCCATATTTGGCATAGGCCCAGGCGAACTCCTTGCGTCGTCCGGCGCGGACGGCATTGGCGAGCTCGCCCTCGAAATCGCAGAAGAACGGGAAGGGCGTCGTCGCGCCCCATTCCTCGCCCATGAACAGCATCGGCGTGGTCGGCGCGATCAGCGTTACCGCCAGCGCCGCCGCGACCGACCCCGGCCGGGCAATGCTGACGAGACGATCGCCGAGCGGCCGGTTGCCGATCTGGTCGTGGTTCTGCAGGAAGTTGATGAAGCAGGTCGGCGACAGCATGCCGCTCGGCTCGCCGCGCGCCTTGCCGCCCCAGAACTCCGAGACTTCGCCCTGGTAGATGTAGCCGGATGACAGCGCGCGTGCGAGGTCCTGCTTCGGCGCCCGGTAGTCGCCATAATAGCCCTGGGTCTCGCCGGTCAGCAGCACGTGCCAGGCGTGATGATAGTCGTCGTTCCACTGGCCGCGGAATTTGCCGTGCGGCGGATCCTCGGCGGCATCGAGCAGGCTTGCAATGTTGTCGCCGTTTTCGAGCACGAGGTTGATATAGCGGCCGGTCTCGGTGGCGAGCTTGCCGGCGGCATTGCTGAAGTCATGGAGCACGGAGACTTCGCCGGCTTCGACGATGGTGTTGACCGCATCGAACCGCAGCCCGTCGAAGCGATAGTCGCGCAGCCAGCTCACCACGCTGCCGATCGCAAACGCGCGCACCTCGGGCACACGATAATCGATCGCGCTGCCCCACGGGGTGTGCGCCTCACTGAAGAAGGAGGGCGCATAGCTGCCGAGATAATTCCCCTCGGGGCCGAAATGGTTATAGACCACGTCGAGCATCACCATCAGCCCGCGCAGATGCGCTTCGTCGATCAGGGTCTTGAGGTCCTCGGGCCGGCCGTAGGCGCTGTCGGGCGCGTACCACAGCACGCCGTCATAGCCCCAGTTGCGCTTCCCGGCGAAATCCGCCAGCGGCATCAGCTCGAGCGCGGTGATGCCGGTCGCCACGAGATGATCGAGCTTGTCGATCATGGCGCGATAGGTGCCCTCTCGGGTGAAGGTGCCGACATGGGCCTCGAGGACGACGGCCTCGTGCCAGGGACGGCCGCGCCAGTCCATCGCGCGCCACTTGAAGGCGGCGTGGTCGATCACCTCGCTCGGGCCGAACACGTCGTCCGGCTGGAATGCGGAGGCGGGATCCGGCACATCGACCTCATCATCGATGCGGAATTTGTAACGCGTGCCGGCGCGCGCGCCCGGGATCTCGGCGACGTACCAGCCGGCTGCATCGCGCGTGAGCGGATGCGGTTTGTCGATCAGCAGGTCGACGCGCTTGGCCGCCGGCGCCCAGAGCCGGAAGCGCGTGCCGTCAGATGTCAGCTCGGCGCCGAAATGTTGTCTGTTCATGTGGAGCCTGCAAATGCCAGCACCGAGCGCGGCGGTGCCCTGGTATCGGCGCCGGATGCGAATTGCTCAGCCGTTTGCTCGGCCTTGGTCGTGTTCAAGACTTGCCGCCAGCTCCTGTATTCCGCCATCCTCGGCATCCTGAACACGATCTCCTGCGGTGCGGCATTGAGCACGATAAAGATCGGCGCCTGTCCTGGTTCCATCGGCCCCAGCACATAGGCGAGGAATCGGCTCTCGGGGAATTTCCAGTCGGATTCCTTCATCTCTTCCGCCGCGGGCGTCAGCCAGAGCACGCCATAGCTGCCGTCGGTGCGCCGGCCGTCGAGCCAGCGCTGGCAGCGGATCTGGCCGAAGCGCTGGCGCAGTGCTGTGAGGTGGCCGATGAAATCGATGGCGTCGTCGTCCGTGCCGAGGTTCTCCCAGCCGATCCAGCCGGTCTCGTTGTCCTGGCAATAGGCGTTGTTGTTGCCACCTTGCGTGTTCGCGACCTCGTCGCCGGCGAGGATCAGCGGCGTGCCCTGTGCGAGCAACAGGCAGGCCAACGCATTCTTCCGCAGCTGGCGGCGCAGCGCGATGATGGCAGGATCGTCGGTCGGGCCCTCATGGCCGCAATTGTTGCTGTGATTGTCGTTGGAGCCGTCGCGATTGTCCTCGCCATTGGCCTCGTTGTGCTTCTCGTTGTAGCTGAAGAGATCGGCGAGCGTGAAACCGTCATGCACCGTGATGTGATTGACGCTGGCGCGGGTCGCGCGGTTGTCGTGGTGAAACAAATCCGAGGATGCGGTCATGCGGCCCGAGATGTCGCCGATCAGGCTGCCTTCGCCGCTCCAGTAGCGCCGCATCGCGCTGCGATAGCGGTCATTCCATTCCGACCATTGCGATGGAAACGCGCCGACCTGGTAGCCGCCGAGACCGAGGTCCCAGGGCTCGGCGACCATCTTGGCGGTCGCCAGCACCGGGTCCTGGCGGATCGCGGTGAGGAAGGGGTGGTTGCGATCGAACCCGTTCGGCCCGCGCGCCAGGGTGGTGGCGAGATCGAAGCGGAAGCCGTCGACATGGCAGACCTCGACCCAGTAGCGCAGCGAATCCATCACCATCTGCAGCACGCGCGGATGGGTGAGGTTGACCGAGCTGCCGCAGCCGGTGAAGTCGTCGTAGAAGCGCGGGTTCTCGCGGTTCAGCCAGTAATAGGAGGCATTGTCAATGCCGCGGAAGCACAGCGTCGGGCCCATATGGTTGCCCTCGGCGGTGTGGTTGTAGACCACGTCGAGCAGCACCTCGATGCCGGCATCGTGCAGCCGCGCCACCGTGGTGCGGAAGGAATCGAGCGCATTGTCCTGGGCGTAGCGTGCCTCCGGCGCGAAGAAGGCGATGGTGTTGTAGCCCCAGTAGTTCGCCAGCTTCTTCTCGACCAGGATACGGTCGTCGATCAGGCCGTGGATCGGCAACAGCTCGATGGTGGTGACGCCGAGCCGCTTGAGGTGGGCGATCATCGCCGGTGACGACAGGCCGCCATAGGTGCCGCGCAGGTTCGGCGGCACGTCCTCGCGCTTCTGCGTCAGGCCCTTGACGTGGGCCTCGTAGATGATGGTGTCTTCCCAGGGGATATGCGGCCGGATCTCGCGGCGGCCCCAGTTGAAGGTCTCGTCGACCACGACCGCCTTCGGCATGCCGCGGGCATTGTCGCGCCGGTCGAACGAAAGGTCCTCGCGCGCGCTGCCGGTGCGGTAGGCGAAATGCGCATCGCTCCATACCAGCCGGCCGGCGAGCCGCTTGGCGTAGGGGTCGAGCAGCAGCTTGTTGGCGTTGAAGCGATGGCCGCGCTCCGGCGCGTAGGGCCCGTAGACGCGATAGCCGTAGAGCTGGCCCGGCGAGACGTCGTTGAGATAGCAGTGCCAGACGTCTTCGGTGCGCTCCGGCATCTCGATCCGCTCGAGCTCGCGGCGGCCCTGGCCGTCGAACAGGCACAGCTCCACCTTCTCCGCATTCGCCGAGAACAGCGCAAAATTGGTGCCTCTGCCGTCCCAGCTTGCACCGAGCCGTGCGGACGTACCCCCGGTCAGTCGCATCAATCAGCTTTCCGGTACGAGGAAGATCGCAGCCAGCGGCGGAATGGTCAAACTCAGTTCGGGCGTGGCGTCCTCCGATGCGCGCACCTCGCCGACATTGCCGACATTGGTGCCGCCGTAATGCGCGGAATCCGAGTTGAACACCTCGTGCCACTTGCCCGCGAACGGCACCCGGACACGATAGTCGCGGTAGACGTTGGGTGAGAAGTTCGCGATCACGAGGCAGCGTGCGCGCTCGGCGTTGCCCTTGCGGATCCAGGCGAACACGTTGTTGTTGGCATCGTCGGTGATGACCCATTCGAAGCCGGCCTGGTCGCAGTCGAGCTCGTGCAGCGCCGGCAGCGCGCGATAGAGCCGGTTGAGGTCGCGGACCAGGTTCTGGATGCCGCTGTGCTTCGGTTGTTGCAGCAGATGCCAATCGATCGAGTAGTCGTGATTCCACTCGCGCTCCTGGCCGAACTCGCAGCCCATGAACATCAGCTTCTTGCCGGGGTGGCCGAACATGAAGCTGTAATAGGCGCGCAGATTGGCAAAGCGCTGCCAGTCGTCGCCGGGCATGCGGCCGAGGATCGAGCGCTTGCCGTGCACCACCTCGTCATGGGACAGCGGCAGGATGAAATTCTCCGAGAAGGCGTAGTGCAGGCCGAACAGGATGTCGCCGTGATGGTATTTGCGGTGGATGGGATCCTTGCCGATATATTTCAGCGTGTCGTGCATCCAGCCCATGTTCCACTTGTAGCCGAAGCCGAGCCCGCCATACTCGACGGGACGCGACACCTGCGGCCATGCGGTGGATTCTTCCGCCGCCGTCGTCGCCTGCGGAAAATGCGCGAACAATTCGGTGTTGAAGCGGCGCAGGAAGTCGATCGCCTCGATGTTCTCCCGGCCGCCATATTTGTTCGGAATCCAGCCACCGGCGGGACGGCTGTAGTCGAGATAGAGCATGGAGGCGACGGCATCGACGCGCAGCCCGTCGATGCCGTAGCGATCAAGCCAGAACAGCGCGTTCGACACCAGGAAGTTGGTGATCTCGGTGCGCCCGTAATTGTAGATCAGCGTACCCCAATCGAGGTGACGGCCCTGCAGCGGATTGGCGTGCTCGTAGAGCGCGGTGCCGTCGAAATTGCCGAGCCCGTGCGGATCGTCGGGGAAATGCCCGGGCACCCAGTCGAGCAGCACGGCGAGCCCTGCGCCGTGGCAGGCGTCGATCAGCGCGGCGAAATCGTCCGGCGAGCCGAAGCGGCTGGTCGGTGCGAACATGCCGGTCGGCTGGTAGCCCCAGGAGCCGTCGAACGGATGCTCTGATATCGGCAGGAATTCGACATGGGTAAAGCCCATGTCGCTGGCATAGGCCGGCAGCTGCTCCGCCATCTCGCGATAGGTCAGCCACTCGTTGCGGCCCTTGCGCCGCCACGACCCGAGATGGACCTCGTAGATCGACATCGGCGAGTTCAGCGCGTTGACGCGATCCGGCGCCGGGCGCGGATGCGGGATCTTGCGTTCGTCGATCACGATCGAGGCGGTCTTCGGGCGCACCTCGGCGGCGAACGCTAGGGGATCGGACTTCAGCGGCAAATGCTGGCCGTTGCGCCCGATGATCTCGAACTTGTAGTGGTCGCCGATCCTTGCACGCGGGATGAACAGTTCCCAGTAGCCCGGGCCGCGCACGCGCATCGGATGCCGCCGTCCGTCCCAGAAATTGAAGTCGCCGACCACGCTGACCCGCCGCGCATTCGGCGCCAGCACCACGAAGCCGATGCCGTCGACGCCGTCGAGCGTCATCGGATGCGCGCCGAGCGTATCGTAGACGCGCTGATGGGTGCCTTCGCCGAGCAGATAGAGATCGAAATCGCTCAGGATCGGCGGAAAGCGGTAGGCATCCTCCAGCTCGACAACGTTGTCGCCGAAACGGGCGCGGAGCTGGTAGCGCGTCGAGCCGTTCGGCAGGGGGCCTGCGAACAGGCCGGCGTCATGGATTCGCGCCAGCTGTGCGGTCTCGCCATGCTCGCCGATCGCCTCGACATTGCTGGCATCGGGCAGGAAGGCGCGCACGACGTTGCGGTCCCCCTCTGGGTGAAGCCCGAGATAGTGGAAGGGGTCGGAGTGGCGGCCCTCGATGATGGCATAGGCCTCGGCGGGCAGTTTGCTCATGCAACCTCATGCGGCTGTTGCGCCAGGATCCTCAGCAGGCCGGTGAGCGGCACCCGCAGCCAATCCGGCCGGTTGGCCAGCTCATACTCGATCTCATAGAAGGCTTTCTCAAGCAGGAAAAAACTGAGCAGGCGGTCGGCCGTCTTGGCGTCGGCGGGCCACAGCCGCTGGCCGGCCACCGTCTCGCGATAGGCCGCCAGCAGGGTATCCGCGGCCTGGTCGCGCCATTCGGCCAAGGCGAGGCTCAGCCGGCCGCTCTCGTCGGGGGAGACCTTGAGCGTGCGTTCCAGCGCGGCGGTCGCCGCATAGTCGATCGAACGGATCAGGCCGGCGACGTCGCGCGCCGGCGGCGCCTTGCGCCGCCGCTCGGCGATGGTGCGGCCCGGTCCGCCGTCGAAATCGATGATGAAGACGTCGTCCTTGACCACCAGCAACTGACCGAGATGCAGGTCGCCGTGATGGCGGATATTGAACCCGTCGGTTTCGCGCGGCAGCAGCGCCTTGAGCCGCTCCGGCAGCGTGTCGTGCTGGGCCTGCAACTGATCGGCCAGCAGCCGGTCGGCCTCTCTCAGTGAGCCGCGCCGCTGCTTCAGCGTATCGAACACGCGCTCGGCCCGCGCCATGATCTCGTCGGCCCAGCGCTGCAGGTCGTCGGGCTTGGTCGGCTCGGGCGCGAAGTCCGGCAGGTCGCGGTTGCTGGCGAGCGCCAGATGCAGCTCGGCCAGCCGCTTTCCGCTATGCGACATGTGGCGCAGATAGGTGGCCTGGTCGCCGTTCTCCACGGGGTGCTCGCTCACTGTCAGCAGGCGCTGCCGTTCGACCAGGCGGTCGAGGTGTGCGCCTGCGATGGTCCAGAGGTCGCCCTGGTTGACGACCATCGCATGCAGGACGGCGATGGCGCTGCGCTTGTCGCCCTCGATCAGCTCGGCGGTGCCGAGCAAGGCAGGGGTGTTCGGAAAGTTGACCACCTCGGTGAGGAAGCGGCCCATCTCGATCTCCGGATTGATGCCGACCTCGAGCTTGCGATAGATCTTGGTGACATATTCGTTGTCGACCAGCGCGGTCGAATGCGGCTGGTCGTTCTCGAACACCCGGATACGCTCGGGCTGCCGCACCGGCCGGTCGGAGAAGCGGCTGGTTGGCCGGAATTCGAGCTTGAGGCCTTGCTCGCCTTCGTCGACCGTGAGGTTTTCCCGCAGGTTGCGCAGGAACAAGCCGGTGAAGATCTGGTCGGTGGCAACGTCGAGCAGCGTGCCCTCGCGCGCGCCCTGGCGTATCGCGGCGAAGGCGCGCGGGTTGTAGCGCTCGCGGTCGAAGCGCACCCACTCGATCTGCATCGGCAGCACGTAGCGGCTGGTGGTGCCGCGCTGCGTGGTCTCGAAGAAGGCGAGCCACGGCCGGTTGTCGCCGATGTCGCAGAACGGGATCGCGGAGACCAGCACCGGCTGGATCGCGCTCGCCGATCGTTCCGGATACCAGCGCGTGCGGGCGAGATGACCGGGCAGCACGTCGTGCTCGAACACGCCGCGGGTGCGCGCCAGTGACATCCAGGTCGAATTCAGCGGCACCACCAGCGTCTCGAATTCCGGCACCGCGCGCGGCGTCACCGGCTCGGACTTGTCGCGCTCCTGCAGCTGGAACCAGTAGAAGCCGTACGGCGCGAGCGTGATCATGTAGGGCAGCTCGCCGATAGCCGGGAAGCGCGTGCGGCCGAGCATCTCGAGCGGAATGCGGTCCTTGAAGGCGGAGAGGTCGAGCTCGGTGGCCTGCGCCGACCGCGACAGATTGGCGATGCACAGGATCGCCTCACCCTGGTACTGGCGCACATAGGCCAGCACCGAGCGGTTCTCCGGGCGGATGAAGGTCATGGTGCCGCGCCCAAAGGCAAGCGTCGACTTGCGTACCGCGATCAGCCGCTTGGTCGCCGACAGCAGCGACGACAGGCTGCGCGACTGCGCCTCGACATTGACGGATTCATAGCCGTAGACCGGGTCCATGATCATCGGCGCGTAGAGCCGCGCCGGGTCGGCGCGCGAGAAGCCGCCGTTGCGGTCCGGCGACCACTGCATTGGCGTCCGCACGCCGTTGCGGTCGCCGAGATAGATGTTGTCGCCCATGCCGATCTCGTCGCCGTAATAGATGATCGGCGTGCCCGGGAACGACAGCAGCAGCGAGTTCATCAGCTCGATCTTGCGCCGGTCGTTGTCCATCAGCGGCGCAAGGCGGCGGCGGATGCCGACATTGATGCGGGCGCGCGGATCGTTGGCGTACGTCGACCACAGATAGTCGCGCTCGACGTCGGTGACCATTTCCAGCGTCAGCTCGTCGTGATTGCGCAGGAACAGCGCCCACTGCGCAGCGGCGGGAATGTCGGGCGTCTGCCGCAGGATGTCGGTGATCGGAAAGCGGTCTTCCTGGGCGATCGCCATGTAGATGCGCGGCATCAGCGGGAAGTGATAGGCCATGTGGCATTCGTCGCCATGGCCGAAATATTCCTGCACGTCCTCCGGCCATTGATTGGCTTCGGCCAGCAGGATCTTGCCCTTGGCATAGGCGTCGAGCTCCTGGCGCAGCCGCTTGATGATGGCATGCGTCTCCGGCAGGTTCTCGTTGTTGGTGCCGTCGCGCTCGCACAGATAGGGAATGGCGTCGAGCCGGAAACCGTCGACGCCGGTGTCGAGCCAGCGCTTCATCACCTGCACGATGGCGCGCACCACGCGCGGATTGTCGAAATTCAGGTCCGGCTGGTGCGAGAAGAAGCGGTGCCAGTAGAACTGGCCGGCCTCCGGATCCCAGGTCCAGTTCGACTTCTCCGTATCGGTAAAGATGATCCTTGTATCGAGGTATTTCTGGTCGGTGTCGCTCCAGACGTACCAGCTGCGCGCGCTCGAATTCGGCGGGCTGCGGCGAGCGCGCTTGAACCACGCATGCTGGTCCGAGGTGTGGTTGACGACCAGCTCGGTGATGACGCGCAGGCCGCGCTTCTTGGCCTCCTGGATGAAGCGCTTGAAGTCCTTCATCGTCCCGAAATCGGGATTGATGTCGCCATAGTCGCCGATGTCGTAGCCGTCGTCGCGGCCGGGCGAGGGATAGAACGGCAACAGCCACAGCGCGGTGACGCCGAGCTCCTGCAGATAGCCGAGTTTCTCCGTCAGCCCCGCGAAGTCGCCGATGCCGTCATTGTTGCTGTCGGCAAATGCCTTGACATGCAGCTGGTAAATGATCGCGTCCTTGTACCACAGCTGGTCCGCAGTCTCGGTTGCGACCTTCTCCTGGGTATTGACGGAGGAGAATACGTTCATGACGGCTCCTTCAGGCGACACAGCGCAGCAGCAACGCGGGATCGCGCGCAGGATCTATACGTAGACGGATGCCTCCCCATTCGAGCGCGTGGCGCTCTCCGGTGACAAGGTCTTCCACTGCCGAGACGGGGCGGCGGGCATCGCCACGGCCGACCATGACGTCGCCGAGCGGCAGCCAGACCTCACGCAACTCGGCTGATAATGCAATCGCGGCCGCGATCACATTGCCCTGATCGACGGCCTCCTTGATGAAGCCGATCACGCCACCGTCATCGACACTGATAAAGCGCAAATTGGCGAATTGTTGCAGGGCCGGATTGCCGCGTCTGATCCGGTTGAGAGCTGCGATATAGGGCTTGATGTTCCCCGGCTGCTCCCAGTTGCGAACCCTGATCTCGTACTTCTCGGAGTTGAGATATTCCTCGCGGCCGGGGACTGGCGTGTGCTCGAGCAATTCGAAGCCGCTGTAAATGCCATAGCTGCTTGAAAGCGTCGCGGCCAGCGCGAGACGCGACTTGAACATCCAGGATTCGCCGCTTTGCAGGTGGAAGGGCAGGATGTCCGGTGTGTTGACGAAGAAATTCGGCCGAAAGAAGTCACGCTCGGGATAGGAGGTCAACTCGCCGAGATATTGTTCGAGCTCGAAGCGCTGCGTCCGCCAGGTGAAATAGCTGTAGGACTGCGTGAAGCCGAGCTTGGCGAGGCCCTTCATCAGTTTCGGGCGCGCGAAGGTTTCCGCAAGGAACAGCACGTCCGCGTCGCGGTCCCGCACCTCGCCGATCAGCCACTCCCAGAACGCCAGCGGCTTGGTGTGCGGATTGTCGACCCGGAAGATCCTGACGCCCTGTTCGACCCAGAACAGCACGACGTCGCGCAGTGCGCGCCACAGGGCGCCGGCGTCTTCGGACCCGAAATCCGGGTTCACGATATCATCCCAGCGCTGCGGGGGATGCTCGGCGGTGCGCATCGATCCGTCCGGGCGCCGCTTGAACCACTCTGGATGTTCGTTCAGCCAGGGATGATCGGGGGAGCACTGCACGGCGAAATCGAGCGCGACCTCGAGGCCATGCGCCTGGCTTGCCGCCACGAAGGCGCGGAAGTCGTCGAGCGTGCCGAGTTCCGGATGCACGGCGTCGTGGCCGCCCTCGGCTGCGCCGATCGCATAGGGGCTGCCGGGATCGCCCGCCTGTGCGATCGCGGCATTGTTGCGGCCCTTGCGGTGCTGCCGGCCGATCGGGTGGATCGGCGCGAGCAGGACGACGTCAAAGCCCATCGCGGCGATGTCGGGAAGCCGCGCGATGCAGTCGTTGAAGGTTGCATGCATGCCCGGTGTCTTGCCCTGGCTGCGCGGAAACATCTGGTACCATGCGCCGCTGCGCGCCTGCGGGCGGTCCGCGGTCAGCGGGTAGAGCTGCGATCGCATCAGATCGCGCCGAAACTGGCTGCCGGCCATCGCCTCCCGCAATTCGGGCGCGAGCAGCGCACCTGGTTCGCCGGTCTGCAGAAAGATTTCGCACTGCCTGATGATGACGGCCGCCGCCGCCGGGCTGCCGGCCTGCGCCTGGGTCAGCATGCCCGCGCCTTCGAGCGCGTCCAGCGTGTGATCGCTGCCGTCGCGCGGCGTCTGCTCGAAACGATGCCGCCAGCTGGCGAACTCATCGGTCCAGGCCTCGATCGCGAAGGCGTAGCGGCCGGGCCGGTCGGGCACGAAAGCGCCGCCCCAGCGGTCGTCGCTGTGCGCCGTCATCGGCGCGACCTGCCATTCGCTGTCGCCCTCGCGCCGCCACACCAATGCCGCCGATATCACGTCATGTCCGGCACGGTAGATGTCGGCCCACACTTCGACAGGTTCGCCCACAATACGCTTGACCGGAAAGCGGCCGCCATCAACCGACGGATAGACATCGGTGATATGAAAAGTGCCATGGGCACTCTCGACAGGCCGGAGGGTTTTGTTCACGGTGATGCCGCCATTAAAAATGCAAATGACGTCCCGGCGCCGGGAAGGAGGCGCGCCAGACCCATATAGAAAGCCGCTCGCCGGGCAATGGTTCCCGGTGGGAACGCCGGATAGGGTAGAGCGTTGAACATCAACTATCCCTTTCCCGTATCTGTACAATTTAGCAACGATCCACCAACCGTTGCGAGCAGGCAGCGTGCCGAATGGACCTTTACGCCAAAGCCCAGACCCTGGGAATCCAGACCGAGTATATCGATGGCAGCGGTCACCGCCGTGTGACAACCCCCGAGGCGCTCACGGCGATCCTCGACGCGCTGCCGCCGCAGGCGCCCCGTCGGATCATTGCCGATCCCGTGGTGGTCAGAGGCGGCCAGGCTGCGCAAACGCAGTTCTCGGAGGCTGCCCGGCTTCCGGTGCAATGGAAGCTTGCGAATGGCACCGGGGTGCTCGCGCAGGGCGAGGCGCGTGAGCGCAGTGTGACGTGGCCGTCCGGTCTGCCCGAAGGCGTGCATCGGCTGCAACTGTCGGACGCATCGGGCGCCAGCGAGGAGCTGCCACTGCTGGTGGCGCCGCACGGCGCCTTCGGCGGCGAGTTCGACCGCTGCTGGGTGATCGCGGTGCAACTCTACGGCGTGCGGTCAGCGCGCAACTGGGGCATCGGTGACTTCACCGACCTGCAGCACCTGCTCGAATTCGCCCACCGGCTCGGCGCCGACGGCGTCGGGCTCAATCCGCTGCATGCGCTGTTCGACGATCGGCCCGGCGATTGCAGCCCGTACTCGCCGAACAGCCGGCTGTTCCTCAATGGGCTTTACATCGACGTCGAGCAGATTCCCGAATTCCGCGTCGATGCCGAGACCAAGGCCGCGCTGGCACCGCTCCGCAGCCACGACATGGTCGACTATGTCGGCGTCGCGGCGCAGAAATGGCCCGCGTTGCGCGCGGCGTTCGCGGCCTTCAAGGCCAACCCGGGCCTCGGCCGCTGGCAGGATTTCGAGGCCTATCGCAACGAGCAGGGCACGCTGCTGTCGCGCTTCGCCTGCTTCGAGGTGATGCGGCACAAATTCAACACGCCGTGGTGGGAATGGCCGGACGAATGGCGGCAGCCGAGCGACGCAGCTTGTGCAAAATTGCGCCGCTCGCGCGACTCTGCCGCCGAGGTCGAGTTCGTCGAATTCGTGCAATGGACCGCGGACCGTCAACTCGGCGCCTGCCAGGCGCTGGCGCACAAGCGCGGCATGCGGGTCGGGCTTTATCTCGACGTCGCCGTCGGCGTGCAGTCGGACGGGTTCGACGCCTGGAATGAGCAGATCGCGATCTCGCGCCATCTCGGCGTCGGCGCGCCGCCTGACCCGCTCAACACGGCGGGCCAGGACTGGGGGCTTGCCGGCTTCAACGCCGCGGGCCTTGAACAGCGCTCGTTCGAGCCGTTCAGGCAGATGCTGCGCGCCTCGATGCACCACGCCGGCGCAATCAGGCTCGACCACGCGTTCGGGCTGAAGCGGCTCTATCTGGTACCGCGCGGCTTCGGCCCGGCCAATGGCGCCTATGTGCTGATGCCGTTCGAGGCGCTGCTGGCGGCGACCGCGCAGGAGAGCGTGGCGAGCCGCTGCGTCGTGATCGGCGAGGACCTCGGCACCGTACCTCCCGGGTTCCGCGAGCAGATGAACGGCTGGGGCATCTGGTCCTATCTCGTGATGATGTTCGAGACCGACGACCAGGGCGTCTTCCGCAACGCCGACTACTATTTGCCGAATGCGCTGGTGACATTCAACACCCACGACCTCTCGACCTATGCGGGCTGGCGCTCGTTCAGCGACCTCAGGACCAAGCGTGCGCTCGGGATCGATCCCGGCGAGACCGACGAGGGGCGCTGGCACGCGCTCGGCCAGCTCGACGACGTGCTGCGCCGGCACGACATCCACGCGAACGATTTCTATTCGGTGGCGAGCTTCCTGGCACGGACGCGGTCGCGGATGATGGCGGTGTCGATGGAGGACCTGCTCGGCATTGTCGAGCAGCCGAACATCCCCGGCACCGTCTACGAGCATCCGAACTGGAAGCGGCGGCTCCCGGTCTCGATCGAGCATCTCGCGTCGGCGATCGACGTCGACGCCCTTAAGCGCGCGACCCGCGAGCGCTCGCACACCGGGTAACGCGGAGCGCGGCGCGTGGCCTCTCGTATCGAAGACTATGGACTGATCGGAGATTGCGAGACCGCCGCGCTGGTTGGCCGCGACGGCTCGATCGACTGGCTGTGTTGGCCGGCGTTCGATTCCGATCCCTGCTTCGCGGCGCTGCTTGGCACGTCGAGGAACGGTCGCTGGCTGCTGGCGCCCACAGGCGAGATCAAGCAGACCTCGCGGCGCTACTGGGACGATACGCTGATCCTGGAGACCCGGTTCGAGGTGGAAGGCGGCGCGGTCGCGCTGATCGACTTCATGCCGCCGCGCGGCAACGCCTCCGATGTGATCCGCCTCGTTCGCGGCGTCAGCGGCCGCGTCAAGATGCGCATGGAGCTGGTGATCCGCTTCGGCTTCGGCGTCGATGTCCCCTGGGTGCGGAAGAATCCGGATGGTGACGGGCTTCTGGCGATCAGCGGGCAGGACATGACCGTGCTGCGCACGCCGGTCGAAACCCGCGGCAAGGATCTGACCACGATCGCCGATTTCGAGATCGGCGAAGGCGACACCGTGCCGTTCGTCCTGACCTATGGACCGTCCTATCACCCGGTGCCGGAGGCGATCGACCCTGAGGCTGCGCTGAAGGACACCGAGGAATACTGGCGGGAATGGTGCAGCCGTTCGACCTATGACGGCAGCTATCAACGCGCCCTCGTGATGCGCTCGCTGATCACGCTGAAGGCGCTGACCTTCAGGCCGACCGGCGGCATCGTCGCGGCACCCACCACGTCGTTGCCGGAAAAGCTCGGCGGCGCGCGCAATTGGGACTACCGGTTCTGCTGGCTGCGCGACGCCACCTTTACGCTGCTGGCCCTGATGAACTCGGGCTACACCGAGGAAGCGGCGGCCTGGCACAACTGGCTGCTGCGGGCCGCAGCCGGCGCGCCGGCCAACATGCAGATCATGTACGGCATCCTGGGCCAACGACGCCTCCTGGAATGGGAGGCAGGGTGGCTGTCCGGCTATGAAGGGGCGCAGCCGGTACGCGCCGGCAACGCCGCGCATGCGCAACTTCAGCTCGACGTCTATGGCGAGCTGATCGACGCCTTCCATCAGTCCCGCATGGCCAAGCTGAAGCTCGACGAAGAGAACTGGTCGCTCGAATGCACCGTCGTCACCCATCTCGCCGATGTCTGGGATCAGCCGGATCACGGCATCTGGGAACGCCGTGGCACCCCCAGACACTACGTGTTCTCCAAGGTGATGTGCTGGGTCGCCTTCGACCGCGCCATCAAGAGCGCGGAGCGGTTCGGCTTCAAGGGGCCGCTGGTCAAATGGCGGGTGCTGCGCGAGGCCATTCATCGCGACGTCTGCCAACGCGGCTTCGATCCCGGCCTCAACAGTTTCGTCGAGAGCTATGGCTCAATGTTGCTCGACGCCAGCCTGCTGCTGCTGCCGTCGGTCGGCTTCCTGCCGTCGGGCGATCCGCGCATCCGCGGCACGATCGACGCGGTCGAACGGCACATGATGCGCGACGGCTTCGTGCTGCGGCACGATCCGCGCGAGGTGTCCGATGAGGTCCAGCCGATCGAGGGCGCGTTCCTGGCCTGCAGCCTGTGGCTAGCCGACGCTCATGTGCTGGCGGGAGATGTCGACAAGGCGCAGACCATGTTCGACCGCGTGGTGGCGGTCGCCAACGATCTCGGACTGTTGGCCGAGGAGTTCGATTCCGGCGCCGGCCGGCAGACCGGCAATTTCCCGCAGGCGCTGACCCATATCGCGTTGATCAACACCGCGCACAATCTCAGCGCCGCCAGGGCCGACGCCGAGAAGCCTGCGGTGCAGCGTTCGACTTAAACCACCGCGGCGATGCCGCCCTCCATCTTCCGCTTGCGGGACCGCCGCAGGTCCGCGCTGCCAAAATATCGAAAACAACCCCATGCAAAGGAGCCGGCAGCTGCCGGCACTGGACCAGGCAACTTGACACGTCGGGCAAATCAGGAATATATTTCCAATATTCCGAAATCGTGCGAGTGTGATCGGCCCGCCTCAAGGAACCGCGGATTGGTCGGGTGACAGATCTCGCCGTGACAAAGGGCCGCGTGATCAGCGTGACGCGATCACATGATCAATTTGGCTCGATTGCGATGTAGCGGACTGTAACGGCGATCACGCTGCGGCCCGCGCTCGATCACGCGTGGGCGATCGTCCGAATGCTTCAGCGAAGCTGCAACACCGTGTCCATCGCGCGTGCGAAACCGTCCTGCTCGTTGGATTCAGTGACATGGGTGGCGCGCGCCTTCACGTCATCGCTGGCATTGCCCATCGCGAAGGAGACGCCGCTTCGCGCGAACATCGGCAGATCGTTCTGCATGTCGCCGATCGTGGCGACGTTCTCCAGCGGCACGCCAAGGCGCTTCGCGATGCCCTCGACGAAGGTGCCCTTGTCGTGGCCAGGCGGGGTGACGTCGAGATAGTAGGTCTGCGAGCGGACCGCGGTGGCATCGCGGCCGACCATCTGCTGCATCTCCGCCTCGCAGCGTTGCAGCAGGGCCGCATCCGAGCTCGCGCCGACGATCTTGCAGGCCTGATCGAGATAGGGCGTGAAATCGCCGACGATGGTCGGATCATGCTTGATCGTGTGCTGCTCGTGGGCGGTGTACTCGCCGTCAGGATTGCGCGTCAGCCAGCGGTCGTTGGTGAACAGCCAGATGTCGACGTCGCGCTCGCGCAGCATGTCGATGCAGCGTTTTGCGACCGCGGCCGGGATCAAATGCTGCTCGAGGGGCTTGAGCTGCGGATCGACGATCGAAGAGCCGTTGAATGCGCCGATCGGCTGTGTGATCGCAAGCGGCGCAACCAGAAAGCCCATCCCGATCGTCGGCCGGCTGGAGACGATGGTGAAGCCGATGCCGGCCTCGTGCAGCCTGCGCACTGCCGCCCTGGCGCCGTCGGTCAAGGTCTTGTCCTTGGTGAGCAGCGTGCCGTCGACATCGGATACGACAAGGGCGATGCGGGTCATGTGCGGTCCAACTTCAGTTGATTGACGATGTCTTCGACGATGGTTTCGACCGGACGGTCGATCGCAACCGTGATCGGGCGTTCCTCCGGGGTCGGCGGCTCCAGCGTCTTGAACTGGCTGGCGAGCAGCCCCGGCGGCATGAAATGGCCCTTGCGCGCGCCGAGCCGCGTGGCGATCAGCTCCTGCGAGCCGTCGAGGAAGACGATGCGGATATCGTTGCGGCCATGCACCAGGATGTCGCGATAGGCGCGCTTCAGCGCGGAGCAGGCGATGACGGCGCGTTCGCGGACGCCGCAGGTGCGGTCGATCTCGTCGGCGATCGCGCGGAGCCAGGGCCAGCGATCCTCGTCGGTGAGCGGCTGGCCGGAATGCATTTTGGCGACATTGCTTGGTGGATGAAAACTGTCGCCGTCCTCGAAGCGCCAGCCGATCCTGATCGCCAGGCGGTCGGCGATGGTGCTCTTGCCCGAGCCGGAGACGCCCATCACGACCACTGCGCAGGGGTTTTGTCCGTCACCCACGAAAGTCCTCCGGCAGCGCGGCCTGATCGATCAGCCAGACGGTCTCGCCCAGCGATCGCGCGCGGTTTGCCGGCAGGTTCTCGCCTGCGAAGAGGCGCGTCAAGATCGCGCGCTTGTTCTCGCCCGCCACCTCGAACAGCATCTCGCGACAGGAGGCGAGGGCGGGCAGGGTCAGCGACACGCGCGGCACGAACGGCTCGACATTGGCCTTCGGCACGCCGACCACCCAGCGCTGGGTTTCCTCGACCGCGGGATAACCCGGAAACAGCGAGGCGGTATGGCCGTCGGGGCCGATGCCCATCAGCACCAGGTCGAACAGCGGCCGCTTCGGATCGAGCTGTTCGGCGCCGTAGAATGCCATCAGCTCGTTCTCGTACAGCGCCGCGCTGATGTCGGGATCCCTGAGATCGGCGGTGTCGGTCGCGATCGGATGGACATTCGCGGCCGGTGCACAGCGGTCGAGGAAGGCCTGGCGCGCCATGCTCATGTTGTGCAACTTGTCCTTGCGCGGCACAAGGCGCTCGTCGCCGATGAACCAGTCGATGCGGTCCCATGGAATCCTTTGGCGATAGTCCGGCGTCGCCAGCAGCTGATAGAGCGCCTTCGGGCTGGAGCCGCCGGTGAGGCACACCGCGATCCGGCCGCTGTTCTGGTCGATCCTGGCGATCACCCGCTCGGCGGCCGCCTGCGCCAGTGCCGCCGGATCGGCGACCGTGATGATCTGGCGCTCGCCGGTCGCGGTCATGTCAGCCCAGCTTCCGCCAGCTACGGCCGTCACGCGTCAGCAGCGCATTGGCGGCCTCCGGGCCTTCGCTGCCGGCCTTGTAGGGTTGCAGGCCACGGCCGCCGGCGCTCTTCCAGGCGTCGATGAAGGGCTGCACCGCCTGCCATCCGGCCTCGACGCTGTCGGCGCGCTGGAACAGCAGATTGTCGCCGATCATGCAGTCATAGATCAGCGTCTCGTAGCCGGTCGACGGCTCGGCCTTGAAGTAGTCCTTGTAGCGGAACTTCATCTCGACGCCGTCGATGTTGATGGTCGGGCCGGGTACCTTGGTGTTGAACTGCAGCTCGATGCCTTCGGTCGGCTCGGTGGAGATGACGAGGTAGTTCTGCGACAGGCGATCGACCGACGTGTCGCGGAACATCGCAAACGGCGCCTGCTTGAACTTGATCGCGATCTCCGTGCGCTTGGTGGTCAGCGCCTTGCCGGTGCGCAGGTAGAACGGCACGCCGGCCCAGCGCCAATTGTCGATGGTCAGCTTCAGCGCGGCATAGGTCTCGGTCGAGCTGTCGGGCCTGACGTCGGGCGTCTTGAGAAAGTCCTCGATCTCGGTGTCGCCGATCCGGCCGGCGCGATACTGGCCGCGCACCGAATTGTGCAGCGCCTCCTGTTCGCTCTGGGTCTGGATCGCGCTCAGCACCTCGGCCTTTTCGGAGCGCACCGCGTGGGCGTCGAACCGCGCCGGCGGCTCCATCGTCACCAGCGACAGCAGCTGGAACAGATGGTTCGGCACCATGTCGCGCAGCGCGCCGGTGGCGTCGTAGAAGCTGCCGCGATGACCGACGCCGAGCTTCTCGTCGACGGTGATCTGGATGTGGTCGATGTGGTTGCGATTCCAGATCGGCTCGAACATGCCGTTGGCGAAGCGCAGCACCAGGATGTTCTGGACGGTTTCCTTGCCGAGATAGTGATCGATCCGGTAGATCTGGTGCTCGTCCATCAGCTTCAGCAGCGCGGCATTCAGCGCCTTGGCCGACGCCAGATCGGTGCCGAACGGCTTTTCGACGATCAGCCGCCGCCAGGCGCCGTTCTCCTCCAGCATGCCGGTGCGTCCAAGCTGCTGGCTGATCGGGAGAAAGGCCCGCGGCGGGGTCGCGAGGTAGAACAGCCGGTTGCCACCGGTGCCGCGCGCCTGTTCGAGCTTCTCGAGCCGCTCGTTCATGGCATCGAAGGAGGGCGGATCGCTCGGGTCGGCCTCGATCGCGGTGACGCATTCAAACAGGCGTGTGACGATGGCCTCATCCAGCGGGCGCGTGGCGAACTTGCGTAGCCCTTGCATCAGGCTGTCCTTCATCTGGTCGCTCGACATGCCCTTGCGGGCGATGCCGACGACGCAGAATTTCTCCGGCAGCAGATTGCTGGCGGCAAGATTGTAGAGCGCCGGGATGACAAGCCGATGTGTCAGATCACCGGTGGCGCCGAAGATGATGAAGGAGCAAGGGTCTGGTTTCTTCTGCACGTGACCTTCCGCGGTTCGCTTTAAGTTTTCTTCGGCGGCTCCTTGTGGCCGCCAAAGCCTGCGCGCATCGCCGAGAGGATCTTCTCCGCGAAGGTGTGATCCTTGCGCGAGCGGAAGCGCGTATAGAGCGCCGCCGTCAGCACCTCGGCCGGCACGGCCTCGTCGACCGCGGCATTGACTGTCCAGCGGCCTTCGCCGGAATCCTCGACAAAGCCGGAATAATTGTCGAGCGTGTGGTTCTGCGCCAGCGCCGATGCCGTGAGGTCGAGCAGCCAGGACGGGATCACGCTGCCGCGCCGCCAGACTTCGGCGATGTCGGCGATGTCGAGGTCGAAGCGATGCTCGGCCGGCAGCGCCTCGATATTGGCGTTCTTCAGGATGTCGAAGCCTTCGGCATAGGCCTGCATCAGGCCGTATTCGATGCCGTTGTGGATCATCTTGACGAAATGCCCGGCGCCGATCGGGCCGGCGTGAATGTAGCCCTGTTCGATGCGCGGATCGCGGCCCTCGCGGCCGGAGGTGCGAGGAATGTCGCCGATCCCGGGCGCCAGCGTCTTGAAGATCGGGTCGAGCCGGTCGACCACTTTCTTGTCGCCGCCGATCATCATGCAGTAGCCGCGCTCGATGCCCCAGATGCCGCCGCTGGTGCCGACATCGACGTAATGCAGCCCGCGCTCCCTGAGCGCCTTGCCGCGGCGGACGTCATCCTGCCAGAAGGTGTTGCCGCCATCGATGATGACGTCGCCTGGCTGCATCAGCTTCGACAGCGCCTCGATGGTGGCTTCGGTGATCTTGCCGGCCGGCAGCATCACCCAGGCGGTGCGCGGCGCCTCCAGCTTGAGGACGAAATCCTCCAGCGATGAGGACCCGATCGCATTGTCGGCGACGAGCGCCGCGACGGCCTTCGGATCCTTGTCGTAGACCACGGTGGTGTGGCCCTGGGTCATCAGGCGGCGGACGATGTTGCCGCCCATCCGCCCGAGGCCGATCATGCCGAGTTGCATCCCTCGCCTCCGTCAGTTCAGTGCAGCCGAGATCGCGGCATCGAGCGCCGCGAGCCCGGAGCTGAGATCGCCCTTGAGATGCACGCGCAGCGCCCGCCGGCCGCGCTCGGTGAGCACGTCGAAATCGCCGCGCGCCTGTGCCGCCTTGATCACGCCGAAGCTCGCCTTCTGGCCGGGCACCGGCAGGTCCGCCGTATCGTCGGTCGTGACCTGCAGGAACACACCGCTGTCGGGCCCGCCCTTGTAGGCCTGCCCGGTCGAATGCAGGAAGCGGGGACCGAACTCGGCGCAGGTCGCAAGGTGCCTTGCGTCGCGCACCTTCAGCCGCATCGCCTGCATGGCGTCGATGGTGTCGCCATCGCGCTCGATATAGGCGAGCAGGGCGACATAGTCGCCGCGGCCGGAGCGCGCGAGGTGCGCCTTGATCCAGGAGTCGAGATCGCCGTTCGCACCGGCCTTGCGCAGCTCCTCGGCGTTCTGCGCGTCGGTGTAGAGATCGACCCCGTCCGCCGACACCACCGGCTGTTCGGCCGGCAGCGACCCGGTCTTCTCGAACGCTGCCGTCAGTTCGCGGGTCTTGACCTTGGCGGCTTCGACGTCGGGCTGGTTGAACGGGTTGATGCCGAGGATCGAGCCGGCGACCGCGGTCGCGATCTCGAAGCGGAAGAACTCCTGGCCGATATGGTCGATCGACTTCATCACGATCCGAACCACGGGATGGCCGGCGGCCTCGAGCGCCGCGAGCTTGGCCTCATGCGCGGCATCGTTCTCGCCATCGGTGCGCAGATCGATGAAGAACCGGTCGTTGCCGTAGACCGCGGCGTCGCCGATCGTCTCGCCCTCGATCGGGATCAGGCCCTTGCCGTCCTTGCCGGTCGATTCCGCGATCAGCTGCTCGGCCCAGGCGCCGAAATCGGCAACGTCCGGCGAGGCGAAGATCGTCACCTTGTCGCGGCCTTCGAGCCCCGCGATGCCCATCGCGAGCCCGAGCTGCACGCCCGGGTTCTCCTGCGGCGGCACGTCGGCACCGCAAGAGCGCACCATCGCGAGCGTATGGCCGAGCAGGCTGCGGACGTCGATGCCGGCAGCGGCCGCCGGCACCAGACCGAACGGCGACAGCACGGAATAGCGGCCGCCGATCGCGGGGTCGCCGTAAAAGATGCGGGCAAAGCCTTGCTTGATCGCGACCTTCTGCAGCGATGAGCCCGGATCGGTCACCGCGATGAAGCGGTGGCCGGCCTTGTCCTTGCCGATCGCCTTCGCCACCCGATCGAAGAAATAGTCCTTCATCACGTTCGGCTCGGTGGTGCCGCCGGATTTGGAGGAGACGATGAACAGCGTCCTTGCGATGTCGACATACTCCTCCATCGCGCGCACCTGCGCCGGATCGGTGGAATCGAGCACGTGCAGCCGCGGGAAACCGGACCGGTGCGGGAAGGTCTGGGCCAGGACCTCCGGCCCGAGGCTCGACCCGCCCATGCCGAGCACGACGGCATCGGTGAAGTTCTGCCCCTTCACGCGCCGGGCGAAGTCCTCATAGTCGGCGACATCAGCGGTGGCCGCGCTGGTGAGCCAGCCCAGCCATTTGTCCTCGTCGTCGCCGGTCCAGACCGATTTGTCCTTGTGCCAGAGCCTTCGGATCCGGGCGGAGGCGCGCCATTCCTCGGTGCTCTTCTCGACCGCCTTCTCGATGGTGGCGCCGAGCGCGAGCTTCTGGCGGTCGATGCCGCCGCCGAGCGAGGTGGCGCGCTTGTGGGCGACCGCGCCGTAGAGCTTGTCGGCCGCGTCGGCGAACAGCTTGACGCCGTCCTTGACCAGTTCCTCGGTAATCGCATCAAGCGAGATGCCGGACTTCTCCAGCTCCTCCAGCACGTGGCGGGCGTCCTCGACATTCTCCTCGAGGCTGTCGCGGACCTTGCCGTGGTCGCGGAAGGCATCGAGCGTTGCCGGCGGCACGGTGTTGACGGTGTCGGGGCCGATCAGCTCCTCGACATAGAGCACGTCGCTATAGTCCTTGTTCTTGGTGCCGGTCGACGCCCACAACAGCCGCTGCGGCTTGGCGCCCTTGGCCGCCAGCTTGTCCCAGCGGCTGCCTGCGAACAGGTGCTTGTAGTCCTGGTAGGCGAGCTTGGCATTGGCGATTGCGACCTTGCCCTTCAAGGCCGCGAGCCGCTCCTTTTCGTGCGGATCGTTGGCCTTGGCGATCTTCTCGTCGAGCTGCTTGTCGACGGCGGTGTCGATGCGGCTGACGAAGAAGCTCGCGACGCTCGCGACATGGGAGGGATCGCCGCCCTTGCCGACGTATTTCTCCAGGCCCTTGAGATAAGCCTCGGCGACCTGGCGATAGACCTTCTGCGAGAACAGCAGCGTGATGTTGATGCTGATGCCTTCGCCGATCAGGTACTCGATCGCCGGCAGGCCCTCGGGCGTCGCCGGTACCTTGACCATCAGGTTCTTGCGGTGGACGTCCTTCCAGAGCCGTTCGGCTTCCGCGATCGTGCCCTTGGTGTCCATCGCGAGATAGGGCGACACCTCGAGGCTGACGAAGCCGTCGCCGCCGTGGCTCTGGTCGTAGACCGGGCGCAGCACGTCGGCGGCGTGCTGGATGTCCTCGACCGCGAGGTGCTCGAACAGGTCGGCGACCGAGCGGTCGCCGTTCTTGAGGGCCTTGCCGATCGCCCCGTCATATTCGTCCGAGCTGCCGATCGCCTTCTCGAAGATCGAGGGGTTGGACGTCACGCCTTTGACGCCGTCGGTCTCGATCAGCCGCTTCAGGTCGCCGTCGGCGACGAAGCCGCGGGCGAGGAAGTCCAGCCAGACGGCCTGGCGGTGATTTTCGAGTGCTTTGACGGGGTTCATGGGTGCCTGTTCTCGTTCGATCGAGGGTCGATTTTTGGGTTCCCGGGCAGCTTTCGGGGGCGGAGGGGGATTGTCAACATGGCGGGAGCCCCGGGCGGAATATCAGCGTTTCCAAGGGATAACGCCATTCACAACAGTTCGATCCGCTCGGACGCAGGTGCGAGCAGACCCCCATCTCAGCACATTTTTATGACGCGTTGCGGCGCAGGACCGCGCGTCAGGGGCGCAGGTAGAGGTAACCCTGGGATTGCAGCTCGGCGAGGCGGACCACCCCGCCGCGCTCGGCGGCAACGAAGCCGGGGAGCAAGTCGGCGAGGCCGATGTTCTGCGATTTCATGGTGTTGCCGCAGGCGGCGAACTCGATCCCATCCTTGGTGAACCGCGCGACATGTTTTGACAGCTCGGGATTGGCGGCTGCTGCATGAAACGCCTTCAGCGCCCGGCCGTGCACCACCAGCGCAATCGTCACATTGCCGGGGCCGCCGACGCCGTCGAGATGGTTCTGGATGTTGCCGATCACGAAATTGACCTTGTCGAGGTCATCGAGGTGATAGACCACCTTCAGCTTTTGCGGCGGTGCTTCGGTGGCGGCGCCGGCCTGGGACGCTGCCAAGACGGCGCCGATCGCTGAAAGCGTGCCCCAGAGGATGCTGCGTCGGCGCATGGCGTCTCTCGCGCAATTATTGTTGATCCAGTTGTCCCTTTGGGCAAACCTATCATTTGTGGCGGAGCGCAGCGAGTTCCTTGCGGTCGGTCACAAGTTCGGCGCATTCGCCAAGTCCGCGCGATCGACGCGAAAGATCTTGTCGTCGGCGCCGGCGAACAGCGCTTCGCCCGCATCGTCGTCGGGCTTGTTGCGATTCCACACCATGATGCGGCCAAGGCGCGCAATCGCGGATTTATTGTCCTTGGACAACGCCACGGTGATACCGCCGCCCTCGCAATCCACGCCGCATTCGAAGCGTATTTCGTGGCCGGATTCGGCCGCGATGGCATGATTGCAGTAGCCGCTGGAGTCGAAATTGCCAGGGCGGTGGCGGTACGCGACGCCGAGCCGGAATGAATAGTTGGTGGCCTTGTCCTCCGGAGCGTCTTCCGCTGACACCAGCAGCTTCATCGCGCTGACCTTCTGCTTCGGATGCTGCGCCAGATGATTTGCATCGTAGCGCCGCACGAAGCAGGCATAGGCTTTCGCGCCGGGCGGGCCCGCGAACATCCTGTTGTCGAAGGCGGCCGCCGCGGCCTTGTCGACGCCTTCCTGCGCCTGAACGGCTAACGGCGCGCCGGTCCAGGCGGCGGCTGCGAGTGCGACAACAAGGAGCGCCTGCTTCATGACCGGCTCGGGAATAGCCAGCGCCTCCAAGGTGTCATCTTTAAAGCGCGGCAATGGTGCCGCGCGGAACTGCGCGGGCTCGTTGCCTTAGTCGCGGCGACAAGGAGGCACGTTCAACCGCGGCTGAACGTTTGTTCATGAGAGTCTATGACGCGTGCATCTTGACGCCACGGCTGAACGGTCACACTTTTTCAGGGAAGCCCAACGTCCATCGCCGGACGGGAAGTTGCCCGCTCGGATGTCCGCTTCGGAGGCCTGGCCCCGGTAAACCACGGATGTGGCGAGGGGGTTACAGCCACCAAAAACAAGGGGATATTGATGAACCATTAAGCTTCCTGCCTGTTGATAAGGCAGAGGCTGCACGCGCCGTGCATTGCCGAACTGAGTCGGTCGAGTGTCCAATGGACCCAGCGTGCCGACGCTGATTCGATCCTAGGACGCTCTTGTTACGACTCGTGTCAGTCGTGCGGCGATACATATCGTGGAGAGAGGGATCATGTACAACGATTCTTTGTTCAACGCCTTCGCAAGGTCGTTTGAAGCGCGAAGCCAGACCGACATGTCGATGGCCGAGTATTTGGAGTCGTGTCGAAGTGATCCGATGCGATATGCAAATGCGGCCGAGCGGTTATTGGCGGCAATCGGTGAGCCCCAGATGATCGACACGGCCAAGGACCCACGCCTTGGCCGTATCTTTTTGAACCGTACGATCAGGTCGTATCCGGCCTTCGCCGGCTTCTACGGCATGGAGGATACGATCGAGCGCCTCGTCGGCTTCTTCCGTCACGCCGCGCAGGGCCTCGAAGAGCGCAAGCAGATCCTCTATCTGCTCGGGCCGGTCGGCGGCGGCAAGTCATCGCTCGCCGAGCGCATCAAGGCGCTGATGGAGATTCATCCGATCTACGTGCTGAAGGCGGGCGACGAGCTGTCGCCGGTGTTCGAGAGCCCGCTTGGGCTGTTTGATCCCGAGACGCTTGGCCCGATGATCGAGGAGAAGTACGGCATTCCGCGCCGCCGGCTGAGCGGGCTGATGTCGCCCTGGGCCTACAAGCGGCTCGAAGCCTTCGGTGGCGACATCTCGCAATTCCGCGTCGCGCGCATCCAGCCTTCAAGGCTGCGCCAGATCGCGGTTGCCAAGACCGAGCCCGGTGACGAGAACAACCAGGACATCTCCTCGCTGGTCGGCAAGGTCGACATCCGCAAGCTCGAGACCTACGCCCAGAACGATCCCGACGCCTACAGCTATTCCGGCGGCCTCAACCGCGCCAACCAGGGCGTGCTCGAGTTCGTCGAAATGTTCAAGGCACCGATCAAGATGCTGCACCCGCTGCTGACCGCGACGCAGGAGGGTAACTACATCGGCACCGAGAACATCGGCGCGATTCCGTTCACCGGCATCATCCTCGCGCACTCCAACGAGGCGGAGTGGCAGAGCTTCAAGACCAACAAGAACAACGAGGCCTTCATCGACCGCATCTGCGTCATCAAGGTCCCGTACGTCCTGCGGGTCACCGAGGAGCAGAAGATCTACGAGAAGCTGATCCAGGGCTCCGAGCTTGCCGCAGCACCTTGCGCTCCGGCGACGCTGGAGACGATGGCGCGCTTCTCGGTGATGTCGCGGCTGCGCAAGCACGAGAACTCGACGCTGTTTGGCAAGATGCGGGTCTATGACGGCGAGAGCCTCAAGGAATCCGATCCGAAGGCGCGCAGCGTTCAGGAGTACAAGGACGCGGCCGGCGTCGACGAGGGAATGGACGGCGTCTCCACCCGCTTTGCCTTCAAGGTGCTCGCCTCGACCTTCAACCATGACACCACCGAAGTCGGCGCCGATGCGGTGCACCTGATGTATGTGCTGGAGCAGGCGATCCGCCGCGAGCAGCTGCCTGACGAGACCGAGAAGCGCTATCTCGAATTCATCAAGGCCGACCTCGCGCCGCGTTATGCCGAGTTCATCGGCAACGAGATCCAGAAGGCCTATCTGGAATCCTACGCCGACTACGGTCAGAACCTGTTCGACCGCTATGTCGACTACGCCGACGCCTGGATCGAGGATCAGGACTTCAAGGATCCCGACACCGGCCAGCTGATGAACCGCGAGCTCCTGAACCAGGAGCTGACCAAGATCGAGAAGCCGGCCGGCATCGCCAACCCGAAGGACTTCCGCAACGAGGTCGTCAAGTTCTCGCTGCGCTCGCGGGCGCACAATGGCGGCAAGAACCCGAGCTGGACCTCCTACGAAAAGGTTCGCGACGTGATCGAGAAGCGGATATTCTCACAGGTCGAGGATCTGCTTCCGGTCATCTCGTTCGGCTCCAAGAAGGACGGCGAGACAGAGAAGAAGCACGGCGAGTTCGTCGAGCGGATGGTGGAGCGCGGCTATACCGAGCGCCAGGTCCGCCGGCTCGTCGAGTGGTACATGCGGGTGAAGCAGGCCGGCTAATGCGCGATCCGGAAAGCCGGCACCGGCTTTCCGTTTCGTCTCGTCCCGTCCAATAAAATGCGATGCGACTTTCATGATCGCATCCGGTGAGGCAGATGCAACGTGGTCATGCATATCGTCGATCGGCGGTTGAATCCGGGTAGCAAGAGCCTGGAGAACCGCCAGCGCTTCCTGCGGCGCGCCAAGGCGCTGGTGCAGGGGGCCGTCAAGAAGTCGTCACAGGACCGGGACATCAAGGATGTCCTGGAAGGCGGCGAAGTGATAATCCCGCTGGACGGCATGGATGAGCCGCGGTTCCGGCGCGAGGGCGGCACGCGTGACATGGTGCTGCCCGGTAACAAGAAGTTCGTCGAGGGCGACTGGCTGCAGCGCCCGAACCAAAGCGGCGCCAAGGGCTCCGGCGCAGGCGAAGGCGACAGCGAGGACGCCTTCCGCTTCGTGCTCAGCCGCGACGAATTCGTCGATCTCTTCCTCGACGACCTCGAACTGCCCGATCTTGCCAAACGCAAACTTGCGGAAACCGAAAGCGAAGGCATCCAGCGCGCCGGCTATGCGACGTCGGGCTCGCCCGCCAACATCTCGATCAGCCGCACGGTGAGCCGGGCGCTGGCGCGGCGCGTGGCACTGCGCCGGCCGCGCAAGGACGACATCGAGGCGCTCGAGGCGGAGCTTGCCGAATGCGATGACGATGCGCGGCGCCGCGAGCTGCTGGCGCTGCTCGAAGCGTTGAAGGCCAAGGCCAAACGGATCCCGTTCATCGATCCGATCGACATCCGCTACCGCCGCTTCGAGACGGTGCCGAAGCCGGTGGCGCAGGCCGTGATGTTCTGCCTGATGGACGTATCGGGCTCGATGTCCGAGCACATGAAGGATCTGGCGAAGCGGTTCTATATGCTGCTCTACGTGTTCCTGAAGCGGCGCTACAAGCACGTCGAGATCGTGTTCATCCGCCACACCGACCGCGCCGAGGAGGTCGACGAGGACACCTTCTTCCATGGCCCGGCTTCCGGCGGCACGCTGGTGTCGAGCGCGCTGGTCGCGATGAACGATATCGTCCGCACCCGCTTCCGTCCGGCCGACTGGAACATCTACGCCGCCCAGGCCTCGGACGGCGACAACATGACCTCGGACAGCGCGCTGACCGGTCACCTCCTGACCGACAAGATCCTGCCGGTCTGCCAGTTCTTCGCCTATCTCGAGGTCGGCGAAGCCGCCAACTACACTTTCGACATGCCGGACTCCTCGCTCTGGACGCTCTATGAGCGTCTCCGCAACGAGGGCGCGCCGCTGTCGATGCGCAAGGTGAGCGAGCGCGGCGAGATCTTCCCGGTGTTCCAGGACCTGTTCAAGCGCCGCAGCAAGCAGGAAAGGGTGTAGCGTGATGGGTTCTTCCGGGGAACGGCTGTTCGAGGGCGCCGATTGGGATTTCCAGACCTTGCAGCGGGTCCACGACGCCTGCGAGAAAATCGCGCGCACCGAGCTCGGGCTCGACGTCTATCCCAACCAGATCGAGGTGATCACCGCCGAGCAGATGCTCGACGCCTATTCCTCGGTCGGGATGCCGCTGTTCTACAAGCACTGGTCATTCGGCAAGCAGTTCGCGTTCCAGGAAGCGTCCTATCGCAAGGGCCTGATGGGCCTCGCCTATGAGATCGTGATCAATTCCTCGCCGTGCATCTCCTATCTCATGGAGGAGAACACGGCGACGATGCAGACGCTGGTGATCGCGCACGCGGCGTTCGGGCACAATCACTTCTTCAAGAACAACTATCTGTTCAAGCAGTGGACCGATGCCGACGGCATTCTCGACTATCTGGAATTCGCCAAGGGCTACATAGCGGTCTGCGAGGACCGCCACGGCCGCGAGACGGTGGAGCGGACGCTCGATGCCGCGCATGCGCTGATGTCGCATGGCGTCGACCGCTATCCCGGAAAGAAGACGCTCGATTTGCGTGCCGAGGAGAAGCGTGCCGGCGAGCGCCGGCAGCACGAGGAAAGCGTGTTCAACGATTTGTGGCGGACGGTGCCGAACACCAAGGCCAAGAGCAAGGCTACGCTCACGGCCGAGCGCCGCCGCGCGCTGCTCGGCTTGCCGCAGGAGAACATCCTCTATTTCCTCGAGAAGACCGCGCCGCGCCTTGCACCCTGGCAGCGCGAGCTGATCCGCATCGTCCGCCACATCGCGCAGTATTTCTACCCGCAGGGCCAGACCAAGGTGATGAACGAGGGCACCGCGACCTACGTCCATTACCGCATCATGAGCCGGCTGCATCAGCAGGGCCGGCTCACCGACGGCAATTTCCTCGAATTCCTGCAGTCGCACACCAATGTGGTGTTCCAGCCCGAATTCGACGACCGCCGCTATTCCGGCTTCAATCCCTACGCGCTCGGCTTCGCCATGATGCAGGACATCGAGCGGATCGTGAAAAATCCGGAGGACGAGGACCGCGAGTGGTTCCCCGACATCGCCGGCAAGGGCGACGTCGAGGGCGTGCTGCGCGAGATCTGGAGCAACTACCGCGACGAGAGCTTCATCAACCAGTTCCTCAGCCCGGCGCTGATCCGGCGCTTCCGCATGTTCCATTTGCACGACGACCCCGCGGAAAGCCAGGGGATCAAGGTCGACGCGATCCACGACGAGCGCGGCTACCGCCGGGTCCGCCGCGAGCTGGCGCGGCAATACGACGTCGGCTTCGTCGACGCCAATATCGAGGTTGTGGATGTCGATCTCGACGGCGATCGCCGCCTGATGCTGCGTCACACCACCGTGAAGGGCGCGCAGCTCAACGAGACCGACGCGCGGCGCGTGCTGCAACACCTCGCCGATCTGTGGTCCTACGACGTCGCGCTGACCGAAATCGACGGCACCGACAAGGTGTTGAAGGAATACGTCGTCAGCCCGCGCGCGGCTGCGGTCGCGGCGTGAGGATCACGCTCTCGCTGACATGAGCGCGGCGCACACCGCCGCGCGGAATGCGAGTCTTGCTCGGTGAACCTTCATGTCTATCGAAGGCTCACATCATGAACATGCCGGCAACATTCCGACTTTGAAAGCGCATGGCGTTCTATGCGCGAGCGCGATTGCCGGCATGCGGAAATCTCGCGAGACGTTCTTGGTGATTGCCTGCGCGGACGCGATGGATAATGTGCGCCGCGTCAAGAAAACCAAGAAAAGGATATGCTCTTGTCAACTCGCTCCCGCCTGGCGGGCTTTCTCGCCTTCACCGCGCTCACGGCCTCGTTGATCTCGCCGTCCGTGGCAGCCGATACCGCGATCAAAATAGGAAACACCGCGCCCTATAGCGGCCCGGCGTCGGCCTACGGCACGATCGCGCGTGCCGAAGCCGCATATTTCCAGATGCTCAACGATCAGGGCGGCATCAACGGCCGCAAGATCGACTTCGAGAGTCTCGACGACGCCTATTCACCGTCGAAGACCGTCGAGCAGACCCGCAAGCTCGTCGAGCAGGACGAGGTGCTCGCGATCTTCAGCGCGGTCGGCACCGCGCCGAACATCTCGGTGCAGAAGTACCTCAACATCAAGCGCGTGCCGCAGCTGTTCGTGTCCTCCGGCGCGACGCGCTGGAACGATCCAAAACAGTTCCCGTGGACGGTCGGTTTCAATCCGACCTACGAGCTCGAAGGCCGGCTCTACGCAAAATACATCCTGAAGACCAAGCCGGATGCGAAGATCGCCGTCATCACGCCCAACGAGGACGCCGGCAAGGACTATCTGAGGGGTTTCAAGGACGGGCTCGGCGAGCATGTCGGCCAGATCGTCGCCGAGACCACGTATCTCACGACCGATCCCACCATCGATTCCCAGATGGTGACGATGCGCGAGTCCGGCGCGGACGTCTTCTTCGCGGAGGCGACGCCGAAATTCGCGGCCCAGGCGCTGCGCAAGGCGGCGAGCATGGGCTGGAAGCCGCTGACCATCCTTCCGACCGTCTCGAACTCGGTCTCCGCGGTGCTTGAACCGGCCGGTCTCGAGAACGTCATCGGCGTCGTGACCGGGCTCTATCTGAAGGATCCGACCGATCCGCGCTGGGCCGACGATCCCGCGCAGAAGGAGTTTGCGGACTGGATGAAGAAGTACCAGCCGAATGCGAGCCCGGGCGACCTCTTCAACGTGCAGGGCTACACGGTGGCGCAGGTCATGACGGCGGTGCTGAAGAACTGCAACGGCGACTACAGCCGTGCCAACATCATCAAGCAGGCGACCAATCTGAAGGCGCTCGAGCTGCCGATGCTGTTGCCCGGCATCAAGGTGCAGACCGAGCCCGACAATGTGACGCCGATCCGGCAAATCCAGATGGCGCGGTTCGACGGCAAGTCCTGGGCGCTGTTCGGCGACGTCTTGAGCGACAAGTAGCCGTCACCAACTCCGCTGTCGTCCCTGCCTAGTGCGCAATTGCGCACGGGAGCAGGGACGACACGGAGTGTGCTGCCACTGCTCAGCGCAGGCTGGCGTTGATCTTGTCCAGCACGGCTGAACCCGGGCACAGCGCTTGTTCGTCGAGCGTGTTGAGCGGCGTCTCGACGGTGTCGAGATGGGTGTGCAGATCCTCGGCATCCGGATCGACATAGAGCAGGCCAGTGACGATCTGGCCCTTGGCCGCGTGCTTCTGCAGGAAGGTCATCGCGCCCAGACGATCATGCGGATCGTAGTCTGCGTCGAGCTTGCGCAGCGCCAGTCTGGAGCCGTCATGCTGCTCGACCACCTGAACGGTGCCGGGCGCATAGTCGACGCTGATCGGATCGCGGCCGACCAGCACGTCGAGGCGATTCACCGCGTCATTGTGCTCGCGGACATAGTCAAAACTCTTGGTCGAGCCGGCGTGGTTGTTGAAGGCGATGCAGGGGCTGATCACGTCGATGAAGGACGCGCCCTGGTGGCGGATCGCAGCCGCGATCAGCGGCACCAGCTGGGTCTTGTCGCCGGAGAAAGAGCGCGCCACGAATGTGGCCCCGAGCTGCAGCGCGATCGCGACCAGGTCGATCGCGTTGTCGGTATTGACGACACCCTTCTTGGACTTCGAGCCGCGGTCGGCGGTGGCCGAGAACTGGCCCTTGGTCAGGCCGTACACGCCGTTGTTCTCGACGATGTAGGTCATGTTGACGGCGCGCCGGATCGAATGCGCGAACTGGCCGAAGCCGATCGAGGCGGAATCGCCGTCGCCGGAGACGCCGAGATAGATCAGGTCGCGGTTGGCCAGGTTGGCGCCGGTCAGCACCGACGGCATGCGGCCGTGCACCGAGTTGAAGCCGTGCGAATTGCCGAGGAAATAGTCCGGCGTCTTCGACGAGCAGCCGATGCCGGAAATCTTCGCCACCCGGTGCGGCTCGATCGAGAGCTCGTAGCAGGCCTCGATGATCGAGGCGGTGATCGAATCGTGGCCGCAGCCGGCGCACAGCGTCGAGATCTTCCCCTCATAGTCGCGGTGGGTATAGCCCAGCTCGTTCTTCTTCAGGCCGGGATGATGAAACTTCGGCTTTGCAATGTAGGTCATGTCACGGCCTTGCGGAGAGGGGTCACCTTGAGATGATCCTGGTGGTCGCCGATCGCGCCCGCGATGAAGCGCGCGGTGATCGGCGTGCCGTCATAGTGCAGGATCGGCACCAGCCTGACGGGGTCGATGCCGTTCTCGTTGACGATCAGCTGGCGAAGCTGGGCGTCGCGGTTCTGCTCGACCACGTAGACGAAGTCGTGGTCGGCGATGAAGCTCGCGACGCTGGAGTGGAACGGGAAGGCGCGGATGCGCATGCGGTCGAGCTGGTGGCCGCGCGCCTCCAGGATCCCGATCGCCTCGTCCATCGCGGGCGAGGTCGAGCCGAAATAGATCACGCCGTATTTGGTGGGCTTTGCCGCATTGGCCTGCAGCGGCCGCGGCACCATGTCCTGCGCGGTCTCGAACTTGCGCACCAGGCGTTGCATGTTGTCGGCGTAGACCGCGCCTTCCTCGGAATAGCGCGCGTAGCGGTCGCGCGAGGTACCGCGAGTGAAGTAGGAACCCTTGGTCGGATGCGTGCCGGGATAGGTGCGATAGGGGATGCCGTCGCCGTCGACGTCGAGATAGCGGCCGAAGTCGCGGCCTTCCTCGAGCATCTCCGCCGTCATCACCTTGCCGCGGTCGTATTGCTTGGCGTCGTCCCACTTCAGCGGGCGGCACAGCCGGTGGTTCATGCCGATGTCGAGATCGAGCATCAGGAAGATCGTGGTCTGCAGCCGCTCGGCGAGGTCGAAGGCGGCCGCGGCGAACTCGAACGCCTCCGCCGGATCTTCCGGGAACAGCAGCACGTGCTTGGTATCGCCGTGCGAGGCATAGGCGCAGGCGATCACGTCGCATTGCTGGGTGCGGGTCGGCATGCCCGTCGAGGGGCCGGCGCGCTGGATGTTCAAGATCACGGCCGGGATCTCGGCGAAATAGGACAGGCCGATGAACTCGGTCATCAGCGAGATGCCGGGACCCGAGGTCGCGGTGAAGGCCCGTGCGCCGTTCCAGGAGGCGCCGATCACGATGCCGATCGAGGCGAGTTCGTCCTCGCCCTGCACGATGGCGTATTTCGCCTTGCCGGTCTCGGGATCGTGGCGGTACTTCTTGCAGTGGCTGGTGAAGGCTTCCGCCACCGACGATGACGGCGTGATCGGATACCAGGCGCACACGGTGGCGCCGCCATAGACGGCGCCGAGCGCGGCCGCACTGTTGCCTTCGACGAAGATGCGGTCGCCGACCTTGTCGGACTTCTTCACCCGCAGCCCGACCGGGCATTTCAGGTTCTGCAGCGCCCAGTCGCGGCCGAGATGCAGCGCATGGACGTTGGAGGACAGCAGCTTCTCCTTGCCCTTGTACTGCTCGCCGATCAGCTGCTCGACCAGCTTGGGATCGAGGTCGAGCAGGGCGCAGAGCGCGCCGAGATAGATGATGTTCTTGAACAGCTGGCGCTGCCTGGGATCGGTGTAGGTCGAGTTGGTGATCGCGGTCAGCGGCACGCCGATGACGGTGATGTCCTCGCGGAATTTCGACGACGGCATCGGCTTGGTCGAATCGTAGAACAGATAGCCGCCGGGCTCGATCGAGGCGACGTCCTTGTCCCAGGTCTGCGGGTTCATCGCCACCATCAAGTCGACGCCGCCGCGGGCGCCGAGATGGCCGTCCTCGGTGACGCGCACCTCATACCAGGTCGGCAAGCCCTGGATGTTGGACGGGAAGATGTTGCGTGGCGAGACCGGCACGCCGTGGCGCAGAATCGAGCGCGCGAACAGTTCGTTGGCGGAAGCCGAGCCCGAACCGTTGACGTTGGCGAAGCGGACGACGAAGTCGTTTACGCTGCTGATCGGGCTTTGGACTGACATGTTGATCCCGCTTGAACCATATCGATGAGGTACTTCTGCATGTCCCAGGCGCCGGTCGGGCAGCGCTCGGCACACAGCCCGCAATGCAGGCAGACGTCTTCGTCCTTCACCATGACGCGGCCGGTCTTGAGGTCGCCGGAGACGTAGAGCGCCTGGTCGTGATGCGGCGAGGGCGCTTTCAGCCGCTGCCGCAAATCATCCTCCTCACCGTTCTCGGTGAAGCTGATGCAGTCCATCGGACAGATGTCGACGCAGGCGTCGCATTCGATGCAGAGCGGCGCGGAAAACACCGTCTGCACGTCGCAATTCAGGCAGCGCTGCGCCTCGCCGAGCGCGAGCTTGAGGTCGTAGCCGAGCTCGACCTCGGCGCGGATGTCCTTCAGCGCGACCACCTTGTCGCGATGCGGCACCTTGAAGCGCTTGTCGGCGGAGATGTCGTTGTCGTAGCTCCACTCGTGGATGCCCATCTTCTGCGAGGAGACGTGCACCTCGGGCAGCGGGCGCTCGTTGATGTCCTCGCCGGACAGCATGCGGTGGATGGAGAGCGCGGCGTCGTGGCCATGCGCCACCGCCCAGATGATGTTCTTCGGCCCGAACGCCGCATCGCCGCCGAAGAACACCTTCGGATTGGTCGAGACGAACGTCTTGGGATCGACCTTCGGCATGTGCCACTTGTCGAATTCGATGCCGCAATCGGCTTCGATCCAGGGGAACGCGTTCTCCTGGCCGACCGCAACGAGCACATCGTCGCAGGGCACGGTCTCGTCCGGCTCGCCCGAGGGCACCAGATTGCGGCGGCCCTTGGCGTCGTACTCCGCCTTCACCTTCTGGAAGGTGACGCCGATCAGCTTGCCGGCCACATGCTTGAACGCCACCGGCACCATGTAGTTCAGGATCGGGATGTCCTCGTGAAGCGCGTCTTCCTTCTCCCACGGCGAAGCCTTCATTTCCTCGAAGCCGGAGCGGACAATCACCTTGACGCTTTCGCCGCCGAGGCGGCGCGCGGTGCGGCAGCAATCCATCGCCGTGTTGCCGCCGCCGAGCACGATGACGCGGCGGCCGATCTTGTCGACGTGGCCGAACGACACGTTGGCCAGCCACTCGATGCCGATATGGATGTTGGCGGCGCCCTCCTTGCGGCCGGGGATGTCGAGCTCGCGGCCGCGCGGTGCGCCAGAGCCGACAAAGATCGCGTCATAGTTCTCGGCGAGCAGCTGCTTCAGGCTGTCGACGCGCTGACCACCCCTGAACTCGACACCGAGGTTCAGGATGTAGTCGGTCTCCTCGTCGATCACGCTGTCGGGCAGGCGGAATTTCGGAATCTGACTGCGCATCATGCCGCCGGCCTTGGGATCGCCGTCGAACACGGTGCAGTGATAGCCGAGCGGCGCGAGATCGCGCGCCACGGTGAGCGAGGCAGGGCCGCCGCCGACCAGCGCGATGCGCTTGCCGTTCTTCGGCCCGGGCTTCGGCAGGCGATGCTTGATGTCGTCCTTGAAGTCGGCGGCAACGCGCTTCAGGCGGCAGATCGCGACCGGATTGTCCTCGACCCGGCCGCGGCGGCATGCCGGCTCGCATGGACGGTCGCAGGTCCGCCCGAGAATGCCGGGGAACACGTTGGACTTCCAATTGATCATGTAGGCGTCGCTGTAACGCCCCTCAGCAATCAACCGGATGTACTCGGGAACAGGGGTGTGTGCGGGACAGGCCCATTGGCAATCGACTACTTTGTGGAAGTAATCAGGCGCCGAGATATCAGTCGGTTTCATTCCTACCTTTGACCCGCGCGAAAATGCCAGACCCGCGCGGCCTTATCGTTGACGACGAACGCTCACGTGGCGTTGTTCTGGTTTTTGAATTGGATCATAGGCTTATCTTATTAGAGCCGTTCCAGAGAAGGCAAAGGCTAAATTGTCCGATCATCAGCTTTCGCGCGGCTGATGCGCGTGTAGCGTTAATCTCGATTGCGTTATGTGGCGGTGCAGCATGATCTGCACCGCCACGTTTGCTTGAGAAGATGTTTTTCGGGAAAGCGCTTCGCACGCTTTCGGATCAGGCTTACTCGCGCGGAAGGTCGCTCTTCGCGATATCCCACAACAGCCTGTAGACGCCGCTGGTGACCACGAGCGGCTTCAAGGCTGCATTGCCGGTGATGCCTGCGGCCGCTGCGGGGATCGCGCCGACGTCGGTGGCGTCGATCAGCACGAACCAGTCGCCGGCCCCGGGATCGGGTTTCGCCGCATCCGGCGTGAGCGGTTTCGACAGATCAGGGTCGTTCTCCAGAAGGTGCATCGAGATGATGCCGTCGCGCGAAGCTGGATCGAGTTGCTCCCGCAATGCAGCGCGAAGTTTGTCCGCGCCTTCGGCGGGCGGGCGCAGGCGGATGATGCCGAGGGCTGCGCCCCTGCCGACGCCGCGGCTGATCGTGATGCGCGCGACCCCGCGGATCATGTTCTGAAAGCGCGCGATATTGGCCTTCGACCAGTCGGTCTGGTTGGCGAGCGCCTTGCGATAGGCCAGGCTCTCGAGCACATCGAAGGTCGCGGTCGAGTAGAGGCTGAGATATTTCGGCTTGCCGTCATGGGCGACGTAGCGGCGGGCTTCCAGGAAGCCGTCGATGGCGACCCGTTCCTCGAGATGTTCGCGGTCGTACCAGCGATTGAATTCAGCTTCGTGCAAGCTGTCGATATCCATCGAAGTCAGCAGCATGCCTTGTCCGGCGATTGGCATCGAGTGCTCCTTTTTTGCCTGTTTTATCCGCGCAATATCGCCTGATCGCGCAAACCAGGGAAGCCGGTTCCCGTCACCACAGACCAAGGATTGCCACAATTGCTGCAATGCTGTTCAGCACCGGTTCACAGAGGTAGCATTTCATTCGTTACGCCAACTCTCGAGAAGAAAAGGGACGACCACCATGGCACGCATTCTGTGGGCATTGATCGTCGGTCTGGTGTCGCTCGCCTCGCTTCCCGTGCATGCGCAGGATCAGGAAAAGCGTCTCGCACTTGTCGTCGGCAACGGCGTCTATGAGGCCGGCGCGTTGCAGACCGCCGCGAACGACGCCGGTCTGATCGCGCAGACCTTGCAGGCCGCCGGCTTCGACGTGATCGGCGCACGCGATCTCGACGGCGAGACGCTGCGCAAATCGTTCCGCGATTTCATCCAGAAGGTGCAGGAGGCGGGGCCCAATGCCGTCGCCTTCGTCTATCTCGCCGGTTACGGCGTGCAGCTCACCGGCGAGAACTATTTCGTGCCGGTCGATGCCAAGATTGCCCGCGACACCGACGTGCCGGTCGAGGCGATCCGCATCTCCGACTACAGCCACCAACTCTCGGCGCTGCCGATCAAGGCCGGCGTGATCGTGCTCGATGCGGCGCGCAGCAATCCCTTCGCCAAGGAAGGCCAGCCGCTGGCCGGCGGTCTTGCGCTGGTCGATCCCGATCCGAAGATGCTGATCGCCTTCAACTCGGCGCCCGGCACCGTCGCCCCTGACGGTGCGCCGCCCTACGGGCCTTACGCGCAAGCACTGGCGGAAATGATCCGCACCGGCGGCCTGACTCTGCCCGAGGTGTTCGACCGCGTCCGCCTGCGGGTCAACGAGATGACCAAGGGCGCCGAGATCCCGTGGGATGCGCACAAGGTCGACGCGCCCTTCATGTTCTTCGAGCGCAAGCCGGACGCGCCGCCGCAGCAGGTCGATGCCGGGCTGCGCACCAAGCCGATCCGCGATTTCTCGGCGCAGGATGCCTACGCCGCGGCGCTGGAGCGCGACACGCTGCAGGGCTACGAGGATTACCTGCAGGCCTATCCGAACGATCCGCTGGCCAAGCGCGTGCGCGCGATCGTGGCGGCGCGGCGCGAGGCGATCACCTGGCGGCGCACCTACAACGCCGACTCGACTGATGCGTATTGGTCGTATCTGCGGCGCTATCCGCGCGGGCCGCATGCCTACGACTGCCGGCGCCGGCTCGCCTATCTGTCGGCCGCGCTGGAGCCGCCGGCGCAGTTCACGGTGCTCGACTACGACGTGCCGCCGCCGCCGCCCGACGAGATCGACTATGTCGACCGCCCGGTGCTGTATTACAGCGATCCGGTGTTCGCCTTCGCGCCGCCACCGCCGCCGCCGGTGTTCTTCCTGCCGCCGCCGCCGCCGGACTTCGTCGTGCTGCCGCCACCGCCGCCGCCGATCGGCCTGTACGTGCTGCCGACGCCGATGTTCGTGGCGATGCCGGCCTATGTCGCCGCACCGGCCTATGTCGTGCCGCCGCAGAACAACATCGTGTTCAACAACATCCACAACACCACGGTCATCAACACGGTCATCAACAATCCCAACCCGACGCCGGCGCAGCTCCATGCGGCCGGGGTGACGGCGGCGATGGGCGGCGCGCCGGTGACGGCGGCACCGCGACTGCCGGCCGCGGCGATGCAGCGCGCCAATCTGCCGGGCGCTCCGCAAGGCGCGACGCCCGCGCAGGGCGCGGCGATGGGAGCTCCGCGCGCCGCACCGAACGCTGCCGCGGCGCCGAACGCTGCTGCCACTCCGAATGCTGCCGCCGCTCCGAATGCGATGGGCGCGCCGGGCACGCCGGGTGCGCATACCCTGCCGGGCGCGAAAAATGGACCGCCGCTGCCGCAGTCGGCGACCGCACCGGCCAATGCCATGCAGCATGGCGCTGTGCCGCCGGGAGCCGCACAACCCGGCGCCGCGCAACCTGGCGCAAAGCCGAATGCGGTGGTGCCGGGCAAGCCGGCGACTGCCATGGCGCCTGCCAATGCGCAGCCTGCTCCTCCGGCCAAGCCCGGTGCCGCGCCGGCGACAAACGCGCCCGCCTCACCCGCGGCCGCCGGCAAGCCAGGTGCGCAACCGCTTCCGCATGCGGCGACCGCGCCGACCGCAAACGTGAAGCCCTCGGCGGCGCCGTCGCCGGCGAACAGCGCGATGTCGACACGGCCGACGCCGGCGGCGCACCCGGCACCCGCGCGCGCCGCAGTGTCGCCGGCGCCGGTCTCCCGGCCCGCGCCGGCGCATGCGGCAGCTCCGCCGGTCCATGCCGCAGCTCCGCCCGTGCGGGCTGCGGCTCCCCCGCCGCGGCCGGTTGCCCCGCCACCTCGTGCTGCGGCTTTGCCGCCGCGTCCGGCGCCGGCACCGGCTCCGCGCGCCGCGCCGCCGCCTCGGCCGGCGATGCAGGTGCAACATGCAGCGCCGCCACCGCGGATGGCGGCGCCGCCAAGGCCCGCGGCCGCGCCACGGGCAGCGCCGGCATGTCCTCCCGGCAAGTGCAAACATTGAGGGAAGCAAGGGAGCCGGTCGAGTTCTTCACCGGCTCCTTGACGTCGGGTGCGTTCCGGCGGCGGTCTAGCGCTTGGCCGCGAGGTCGGCGATCGCCTTCATCACGGCGTTGCGGATGCCGGGATCGTAGAGGATGTGGCCGGCGCCATCGATGATGCGGACCTCGCTGCCCGGCCAGCGCGCGGCGAGCGCGTGCGATGTTGCGGGCGGGCACAACAGATCGTAGCGGCCCTGCACCAGGATGCCGGGAATGCCGGCGAGCTTGCCGGCCTCACTCATCAATTGATGCGGCCGCATGAAGCAATCGTTGGCGAAGTAGTGCGCCTCCATGAACGGCGTCGAGGGCAGGGCGCCTGAGGCCTTGAGATCGAGCCGCGTCTGCTTCGGCGTGTGCTCCGACAACGCGCGTTCGGTGTCGTGCCAGGCGCGCGCGGCCGGCGCATGCACGGCGGCGTCGGGATCGAGGATGCGGCGATAATAGGCCGCAAGCGGTGCTGCGCGCTCGCTCTCGGGCAGGAAGTTGAGGAAGTCCTCGTGGAGGGCGGGATAGAAGCGCGGCAGGGCGCGCAGGAAAACGTCGTCCAGCTCCTCGGCTGTGCCGAGAAACGTCGCGCGCAGTGCGAGCCCGCTGACCCGCTCGGGATGGGCCTGCGCATAGGCCAGCGCCAGCGTCGCGCCCCAAGAGCCGCCGACCACCATCCAGCGCGCGAAGCCGAAGCGCTCGCGGATCTTCTCCATGTCCGCGATCAGGTGCTGCGTCGCGTTGTTGTCGCGGCTGCCCTTCGGCCGGCTGCGGCCGCAGCCGCGCTGGTCGAACAGCACGGCGTGAAAGCGCTCGGGATCGAACAGCCGGCGATGATCGGGCTGGCAGCCGCTACCGGGGCCGCCATGCAGATAGACCGCGGGAATGCCACCCTCGCGCCCGACGCTCTCGACATGGAGATCGTGGCCATCGCCGACGTCGAGCCATTCCGACGTCAGCGGCGCAAAGGGATCGGCACGCCTCGCGGCCTTGCCGACGTCGGCGTCAGGCGCCATTGCGCTTGTCCTGGGATTCGTTCCGGGGGGCGTCCGTCTCCAACGTGCCGCCGGCGAAGTTACGATACAGGAAGCGGTTCTGCGTGCCGGCGGATTCCTGCTCGGCCTGCTTGAAGATCTCCTCGTGTCGCGGCGACAGCGCGCAGGCCGGGTCCGTGTTGCCGGCATCGCCGGTCAGCGCAAAGGCCTGGCAGCGGCAGCCGCCGTAATCGATCTCGCGGAATTCGCAACTCTTGCACGGCTCCGGCATCCAGCCGGTGCCGCGATAGCGGTTGAAGGCCTCCGAGTTCTGCCAGATCCAGGCGATCGAATGATTCGAGCGCACCGATTCGAATTCAAGCCCGGTGATGCTTTCGGCGGCGTGGCACGGCAGCACCTTGCCGGCCGGCGAGATGTTGAAGAACTGGCGGCCCCAGCCGCCCATGCATTTCTTCGGCCGCAGCGCGTAGTAATCCGGCACCACATAGTCGATCGCAAGCGTGCCCTTCAGGCGCATTTGGGCTTCCTCGACGATGCGGCTGGTCTCCTCGATCTGCTCGATCGTCGGCATCAGCGCGGCACGGTTCTTCAGCGCCCAGCCGTAATACTGCACGTTGGCGACCTCGAGCCGGTCGGCGTCGAGGTCGACCGCCATCTGGATGATGTCGGTCAGCTGATGCAGGTTCTGCCGGTGCATCACCGCATTCACCGTGAGCGGCAATTCGAGCTCGCGCGTCCATTTGGCGACCTCGAGCTTCTTTCTGTGCGCGTCCTTCAGCCCGGCCACGCGGTCGGCGACGTTGGGCTCGTTGCCCTGAAAACTGATCTGCACATGGCTGAGGCCGGCGTCGGCCAGCGCCGAAAGCTTGTCCCTGGTCAACAGCACGGCCGAGGTGATCAGGTTGGAATAGAGCCCGACATCGGTCGCGTGCTGCACCAGCTCGACGATGTCCTTGCGCGCGGTCGGCTCGCCGCCGGAGAAATGGATCTGCAGCACGCCGAGCTCGGCAAGCTCGCTCAGCACCTTCTTCCATTCGTCCGTGGTGAGCTCGGTCGAGCCGCGGTCGAGCTCGACCGGGTTCGAGCAGTAGGGGCATTGCAGCGGGCAGCGGTGGGTGATCTCGAGCAGCACCGCAAGGGGAATGCCGTAGGTCTCGGCCGCCGAGCGGCGGCTCTCCAGCACGGCGAGCCCATCGCTTGGGGCTGCGCTCGGGCCCGGCGCTGTCGTCTTGGTGTCGGCGAGCGTGTCACTCATGCTGTGCTCTCGCGCGCTTCGGTGAGAAAACCCTTGTCGGCCAGATCCTGCAGCATCGCGATCACATCGGTTGCGATCGCCTCGCGTGGGGCGGCGTATTTTTCGGCGAGCTGGTCCACCATCTCGGCGACACTGCGCATGCCGTCACACAGCTGCAGCACCTCGACCGCGATGTCGTCCGGCGCCAGCACGCGCTCCGGCGCCAGGATCACCCAGACCTGCCGCGTCTCGTCGAATTTCAGCTTGGTATGGCGCGGCAGTTTCGGCCGGCTGGTCTCGCTGACGCTGATGTTGCGGCTGGTCATGATCTAAGTCTCTTTGTCTGAGCATGATCTTTCGGAAAACCGGCTCCCACTTTTCCGGATCATGCTCTAACCTGTCTTCGGCACGAACGCGCCGGGCGGAATCTGGCCGTCGACATACGCATGATACAGCGCGTCGAGCTGCACCCACAGCACGTTGGTCTTGAAGATCAGCGCGTTGCAGACCGCTTCGCGCTCCGCCGGCGTCTTGGCGTGCTGCTTGACATAATCAAGCGCGAAGCCGGCGTCGCGCGGCGCCTGGGTGAGGCGGCGGCTGAAATAGCTCATGATGTCGGGGTTGACGAAGTCGTAGTGCTTCAGCATCCCCGAGATGCGCTCCTCGTGCAGGTTCGGCGCGAACAATTCGGTGAGCGAGGAGGCGATCGCCTCCAGCGGGGTGCGGTCGCGGCAGAAATGCACATAGGCTTCGACGGCAAAGCGCGTCGCCGGCAAGATGCCTTCGGTGGACTCCACGTAAGCCGTGTCGAGGCCGAGGCCTTCGGTCAGCTTCAGCCAGCGCTCGATGCCGCCTTCATTGCCGAGATCGCCGTCATGATCCTCGATGCGGTGGCGCCATTCGATCCTTGTGTTGCGGTCGCGGAAGCGCGAGATCACCATCGCGTCCTTCAGCGGGATCGTGCTCTGGTAGTAATAGCGGTTCAGCGCCCAGGCCTGGACCTGGCCCTTGTTGAGCTTGCCGCCGTGCAGCAGGCGGTGGAACGGGTGCAGGCTGTGATACCGCGTGGCACCGATCGTGCGCAGCGTCGCCTCCATCTCCTCGGCACTGTCGAGCGTGATGCCCTTGCCGATCGAGAGCGCGGTCATTCCGGTGGTAGGCACGACATTCACAGCACGATCTCCGTTCCGTCGGAGGGAATCTGCCAGCCCGCCTGTTCGGCCGCCTTGCGTTCGGCCGAGGTCCCAAGCAGCGCCGGGTTGGAGTTGTTGATATGCAAAAACACTTTTCGTCCGATGTCGAGCCCGGCGAGGCTTTCGATCGCACCCTGATCGCCGGACATCGCGATATGGCCCATGCCCTGGCCGGTCTTGTTGCCAAGGCCCGCCGCGATCAGTTCGTCGTCGCGCCACACCGTGCCGTCGAAAAACACCAGCGGGGCGCCCTTGAGCCGTGATTTCAGGTCGTCAGTCACCCGTGCGCAGGCGGCCAGGAAATAGAAATATTTGCCGCTGCGCCTGTCCGCAATACGCAGGCCGAGCGTATCACCGACGCCGTCGGCGCCCGCCGGATGCGCCTTGCCCTCGAGATACCACGCGCCCTTGCCGGGAACCTCGAACGGCAGCACCTCAAGCCCGGACGGCGATCCGTCGGGCAGGGCCGGTTCGAAGGCCTGATCGACCGCGATCGGCCGGCGGTCGACGTTCTTGTCGCTGAGCACGTTGAAGATGCTGTTCGAACGCAGGATCGCAAGCACCCGCTCATGCGCGTAGATCGTGAACGGCGAACCCTCGCGCATCGACAATAGCCCGGCGACCGCGTCGATCTCGCCATTGGTGAGGATGACGCCCGCGATCGGGCTATGGCGCAGTGCGCCGTGCTTCGGATGCAGCTGCGGCGTGGCAATCAACTGCTGGCGCAGATCCGGGGATGCATTGACCAGGAACCAGTGCACGCCATCGCCGCTGACCGCGATCGAGGCTTGCGTGCTCTGCAGCTCGGGATGGTCGCTTCGCGCCGTCCTGCAGACGGCACAGCCGCAGTTCCACTGCGGAACGCCGCCGCCCGCCGCGGCACCCAGGACGACGACACGAAGCATGATCCGTCCCCTGGAGAAGCTTGGCCCTGGAGAAGTTTGTTGGACCCAGAAACGTTACGAGGTGGACCCCGGATTTGAAACACACTCCCTTGCTCGGGAGCGCGTTACGCCCGGATGTCCACCTGCGCTAAAACGCTAAACGTGTATGTGGCGCTGCCGCTTACTTGCGGGTTGCGCACATATACATGTTGATTTCCATGCCGACCGACACTTCGACGATCTTCGGTGCTTTCCAGGCCATTTGGCTCTCCTTGTTGCAACCGGACGAACTTTCCGCCCTGCAGAGTAAACTACTGTGGTTGGAAAAGTTCGCCAGTTAAATTTTCTGTAAGGTGCCGCCTCGAAGGGCATGCTGCACTGCGGCAAGCAAATCTTACCCACTCACAAATTTGTGCGCGCGTTTCCCGTCAAAAGCCCGTGGCATCAGACCTTTTTCCTGTTGTTCGCCACACGGTGAATGGTGATGTTGGAATAAGTAAACAGCAGCCCGCGGTCCTCCGAAGGTCCCGGTGGCGATCCGTGCTTCCCCGCGACGGGAGGCGACTAACCGAGCCGAGTTCAGCCGATGCCACGCTATTTCTTCAACACCCGTATCGGCGACGAGCTGATCTCCGATCCCGACGGCGAAATCCTGCGGGACCCCGATCGTGCGTGGGAAATGGCGCGCGCGATGATTCGCGAACTGCTCAAAACCGAGGGCGCCGATGGCGCGCTGCTCAGCGCCGTGATCGAGGTGACCGACGACGAGGGCGAGGTCGTGCTGGAGTTTCCATTCACGGAGGCGATCCTCGATCGCCCGGACCGCTCGATGACAAGGCACTGACGCTGGCCCCGCGCGGCCACAACCATGCGTTGGCCGATGTCCGGCATGCTTCCGATTGCAATTGTCCGGACAAATTCGCAAGACTATGAACGGAAAGCCGAACGGCGCCGGGCGACGTCAATGGCGCAATCAACAACGGCTTCCACCCAGGGGAGATCTTCATGAAAAAACACTCGTTCGCACCGCGCAGCTTGCTGCTCGCGGGGGTCATGCTCGGGGCGTTCACGCTCTCTGCTGCGGCGCAACAGCCGGCCGCGCCGGCGGCAGGTGCCGCCCCTGCCGCCCAGCCGCTGCCGCCTGGCTCGCCCTTGATCGGGCGTCCCGACAATGAAGCCGCCGCCAAGCTCGCGCCGGTGGCGCCGCCGCCGCTGCCGTCCGCACCCGACAAGCTGCCGCTCGCCAAGCTCAAGGTGCCGGCCGGCTTCAATGTCGAGGTCTATGCGGCCGGCATGGCCAATGCGCGCTCGCTGGCGCTCGGCGACAAGGGCACGGTGTTCGTCGGCAGCCGCCTCGTCGACAAGGTCTATGCGATCGTCAACAAGGACGGCAAGCGCTCGGTCAAGGTGATCGCCTCCGGTCTCTATCGTCCGAACGGCGTCGCCTTCAAGGACGGCACGCTCTACATCGCCGAACTCTCGAAGGTCTCCAAGATCGACAAGATCGAGGACAATCTGGATAACCCCCCGAATCCCACCGTCATCTACGACAAGCTGCCGAAGGACGAGGCGCATGGCTGGAAGTTCATCGCCGTCGGTCCCGACAACAAGCTTTATGTTCCGGTCGGACAGCCCGGCAACAACGTGCTGCATGATGCCGACCACGGCCAGATCCGCCGCATGAATCTCGATGGCTCCGGCGCCGAGGTCTACGCGCTCGGCGTGCGCAACACGGTCGGCTTCGACTGGAATCCCGAGAACAAGCAGATGTACTTCACCGACAACGGCCGCGATTGGCTGTCGGAGACGGTGCCGGAAGACGAGCTCAACCGCATCACCAAGGCGGGCGAGGATTTCGGCGCGCCGTACTGCTACCAGGGCAACATCATCGACCAGGAGCTCGGCTGGGGCAAGACCTGCAAGGACTACACCGCGCCGGTCGGCCTGATGGGCCCGCATACCGCGTCGCTCGGCATGCGCTTCTACACCGGCAGCATGTTCCCGAAGACCTACAAGAACGTGATCTTCGTCGCGCGTCACGGCTCCTGGAACAAGTCGCAGAAGCAGGGTGGTGACGTGGTCGCCGTCAGGCTGAACAAGGACGGCACCGTGAAGTCGATGGAGCCGTTCCTGACCGGCTTCCTCGAAGACAACAAGTATGCCGGCCGCCCGGTCGACGTGATGCTGCTGAAGGATGGCTCGCTGCTGGTCTCCGACGACTGGAACGGCGCGGTCTATCGCGTCAGCTACGGCAAGCCGAAGGTCGCCAATCAGTAACAACCACCAACGTCATTCCGGGCTGGTGCGACAGCACCAGACCCGGAATCTCGAGATTCCGGGTTCGCCCTTCGGGCACCCCGGAATGACACTGAAAGTCAGGAGCAGCCGATGCGTAAGTTCATGATCCCTGTGCTCCTGGTTGCATCCGCTCTTTCCGCAAATGCCGAGACCATCCAGGAGCGCGCCGCGGCGTGCTTTGCCTGCCATGGCGAGCATGGCACGTCGGAGACCGAGAACACGCCGTCGCTTGGCGGCCAGACGGCGCCCTATGCGCTGATCCAGCTCTTCATGTTCCGCGAGAAGCTGCGGGTGTTCGACCCGATGAACGAGATGGCGAAGCCGCTGACCGACGATGATTTGCGCAGCTTCTCGGACTTCATCGCGACCTTGCCGAAGCCCACGCCGCCCGCTGATGCCGGCGATCCGGCGCGGATGGCGCGGGGCCAGGCGCTGGCGCAGCAGAACCGCTGCAACAGCTGCCACAACACCGATTTCTCCGGCAAGGAGAATGTCCCGCGCATCGCCAACCAGCGCGAGGACTACCTCGCCAAGACGCTGGCCGAATACAAGGACAACAGCCGCCATGGCTATGACGCCACCATGGCCGACGTGATGCAGACGGTCACCAAGGAGCAGATCGGCGACCTTGCCTATTACATCGCGCATGTCCGCTGAAACATCAGGCGGCGGACCGCTGGCCATGTTCTCCGCGCGGCGCTAAAACGCAGCGTCACACGGAGTTGCACATGCAGGATATTTGGCGTCTGTCGGCGGCCGAGCTCGCCAGCCTCATCAGATCGAAGAAGGTCTCGGCGAAGGAGGCAGCGGAGGCGGGGCTCGCCCGGCTCGACGCGGTCAACCCGAAGCTCAACGCGGTGGTCGATCACCGGCCGGACGACGTGCTGGCGCAGGCGGCCAAGATCGATGCGGCCATTGCGCGCGGCGAGGCGGTCGGGCCGCTCGCCGGCGTGCCGGTCACCATCAAGGTCAATGTCGACCAAGAGGGCTACGCCACCACCAATGGGCTGAAGGCACAGCGCGACGTCATCGCCAGGGTCGACAATCCGGTGGTCGCCAATCTGCGCAAGGCCGGCGCGGTGCTGCTCGGCCGCACCAATTGTCCGGCGGTCTCCTATCGCTGGTTCACCACCAACCTCATTCACGGCGACACCAAGAACCCGCGCGATCCCGGCATCACCCCGGGCGGCTCGTCCGGCGGCGCGGGTTCGGCGGTCGCGGCCGGCATCGGCCACATCGCGCACGGCACCGATATCGCCGGCTCGGTGCGCTATCCGGCCTACGCCTGCGGCGTGCACGGCCTGCGGCCAAGCATGGGCCGCATCCCGGCCTTCAATTCGGCTTTGCCGGAGCGGCCGATCGGCCCGCAGATCAGCGCGGTGTCGGGCCCGCTGGCGCGCACCATCAACGATCTGCGCATCTCGCTCGCGGCGATGTCGGCGCCGGACTATCGCGACCCCTGGTATGCGCCGGTGCCGCTCGAAGGCCCACCGCGCGAGAAGCGCGTTGCGATGTGCCTCAATCCCGACGGTCTTAATCCGGTGCCGGAAGTGGTCGCCGCGGTGGCCGATGCCGGCAAGCGCTTGCAGAAGGCCGGCTGGATCGTCGAGGAAATTGCAAACACGCCGTCCTTGCGCGAGGCGGCCGAGATCCAGACCCGGCTCTGGCTCGGCGACGGCTATGAGGCCCAGCTCGCATTCGCCGAGCGCGAGGGCGATCCCGGCGCACTGGCCTGCCTGCGCGGCGTCCGCGCCCGGGTGCATCCGTTCGACCTGTCGCAGGCGCTGACCCGCCGCGCGACCCTGACGCGCGAATGGTTCGCCTTCTTCGAGAAATATCCGGTGCTGCTGATGCCGGTGTCCGGCGAGCTACCGTTCCCCGACCATCTCGACCGCAAGGACGAGGCGTCGTTCGCGCGGGTGTGGCACGCGCAGCTGCCGCAGATTGCGATCCCGTTCATGGGGCTTCCCGGGCTCGTGGTCTCCACCGGTCTCGTCGGACGGATCCCGGTCGGCGTGCAACTGGTGGCCGGACGCCACCGCGAGGATCTCTGCCTTGCCGCTGGTGAGGCGGTCGAGGCCGGCGGCACGCCGTCGTCGCCGATCGATCCGGTCAGCTGAGATGGCGACGGTTTACGATTTCACCGCCAAGTCGCTCGCCGGCGACGACGTACCGCTGCAGCGGTTCGAGGGCCAGGTGCTGCTGATCGTGAACACGGCGAGCGCCTGCGGGTTCACGCCGCAATACAAGGGCCTGCAGGAGCTGCACGCCGGCCTGTCGCCGCGCGGCTTCGCCGTGCTCGGCTTCCCCTGCAACCAGTTCGGCGCGCAGGAGCCGGGCGATGCGAAGCAGATCGCCGCGTTCTGCGAGACCAACTACGCCGTCACGTTTCCGATGTTCGCCAAGATCGACGTCAATGGCTCAGGCGCGCATCCATTGTACGAACACCTGAAACGTGAGAAGTCGGGCCTGCTCGGGCCCGCGATCAAATGGAACTTCACCAAGTTCCTGGTCGATCGCGCCGGCAAGGTCGTGGCGCGGCATGCGCCGACCGCCCGGCCCGAAGGATTGAGGAAGGACATCGAGGCGCTGCTATGAGCGACGACAACGACACCAACGACCAATTCCCCGACCGCCTCTCGGTCGATCCGAACAGCCCGTACTACAACGCGGAGATTCTCGCCCGCGATGTCGGCATCCGCTTCAAAGGCGCCGAGAAGACCAATGTCGAGGAGTACTGCATCAGCGAAGGCTGGGTCCGCGTCACCGCCGGCAATGCCAAGGACCGTTACGGCAATCCGCTGACCATCAAGGTGCACGGGCCGGTCGAGCCGTATTTCCGGGACAAGACGTAGCAACCGTCATTCCGGGATGGTCCGAAGGACCAGACCCGGAATCTCGAGATTCTCGGTGCGCAACTGCGCACCTGAGGGTTCGATGCTTCGCATCGCCCCGGAATGACGTGCCTAACAAATTGCGAAAGCAGCGCCATGTCCGTCCGCATCGTCGACGTCCGCGAAATCACAAAACCGATCTCCTCGCCGATCCGCAACGCCTATATCGACTTCACAAAGATGACCTCGAGCCTGGTGGCCGTGGTCACTGACGTGGTGCGCGACGGCAAGCGGGTGGTCGGCTACGGCTTCAATTCCAACGGCCGCTACGGGCAGGGCGGTCTGATCCGCGAGCGCTTCGCGCCGCGCCTCAAGGAAGCCGATCCGAAATCGCTGCTCGATGCCGATGGCGGCAATCTCGATCCGGACAAGGTCTGGTCGACGCTGATGTCGAACGAGAAGCCGGGCGGCCATGGCGAGCGCTCGGTCGCGGTCGGCACCATCGACATGGCGGTGTGGGACGCGGTGGCGAAGATCGCGGGCAAGCCGCTGTTCCGTCTGCTCGCCGAGCGCCACGGCCGCACCGCCAATCCGCGCGTATTCGTCTACGCAGCCGGCGGCTACTACTATCCTGGCAAGGACCTCGGCGCGCTGCGCAAGGAGATGCGTGGCTATCTCGACCGCGGCTACAACGTCGTGAAGATGAAGATCGGCGGCGCGTCGCTTGGCGAGGACCGCGAGCGCATCGAGGCGGTGCTGAAGGAGATTGGCAGCGCGGCGCAGCTTGCGGTCGACGCCAACGGCCGCTTCGATCTGGAGACCGCGATCGCCTACGCCAAGATGCTGCGCGAGTATCCGCTGTTCTGGTACGAGGAGGCCGGCGACCCGCTCGACTACGCGCTGCAGGCCGCGCTGGCCGAGTTCTATCCGGGGGCGATGGCGACCGGCGAGAACCTGTTCAGCCACCAGGATGCGCGGAACCTGATCCGCTACGGCGGCATGCGGCCGGACCGCGACTGGCTGCAATTCGATTGCGCGCTGTCCTACGGGCTCTGCGAGTATCAGCGCACGCTCGAGGTGCTGAAGACCCACGGCTGGTCGCCGAGCCGCTGCATCCCGCATGGCGGCCACCAGATGTCGCTCAACATCGCGGCCGGCCTCGGCCTCGGCGGCAATGAGAGCTACCCCGACCTGTTCCAGCCCTATGGCGGGTTCCCGGACGGCGTGCGCGTCGAGGGTGGCCACATCGTGATGCCCGACCTTCCCGGCATCGGCTTCGAGGGCAAATCCGATCTCTACAAGGAGATGAAGGCGCTGGCGGACTAAGTCCGGCCAGCGGGTGCCGATCCGCCGGGGGCGCGGGGTGGGCCCGAGCTTGCTCGCAAAATTATGTGAGCGATGCTCAAGAATTGTTGAACGTTGCTCATTTCTGGATATACTCATGAGAACGGGGCGCCTTTGTCCCGGATGATCGGGAGCAGGTGCAAAAACCGGCCGTGAGGATAGCCGCATGCCATATTCAGCCAAGGATCTCCGGGACGCCGCAAATGCCGGGGTGATCAGCCCGGCCGATCTGGAACGGTTGCTCGCTTTCCTGGCGAGCAGCGCCGGGCAGGGTTCGGCGGGCGATGCAAGTCCCGCCGCCAAATTCGATGCCGCGCATGTGCTCTGGTACGCCGGCGCGCTCATTGTGATCGGTGCCATGGGCCTGTTCTCGACCCTGGCCTTCACCCAGATGGGCGGCCGCGCGCTCACGGCCTGCGCGATCGCCTATGCGGTCGGGTTCAGCGTGGCGGGTCACCACCTCTGGCACGCCAAGAATCTGCGGGTTCCCGGCGGCCTGCTGATCGCGATCGCGGTCTCGATGGCGCCGCTCGCGGTCTACGGCATCCAGGACGAGCTTGGCTGGTGGGGCAAGTTCGGCAAGCCGGGAACCGTGCAGGACTTCTACGTCTGGGTGAAGGGCAGCTGGATCTTCATGGAGATCGCGACCGTCGCCGCCGGCATCGTCGCGCTGCGCTACTACCGCTTCGCCTTCATCGTCGCGATCATCTCGGTCGCGCTGTGGTTCATGTCGATGGACCTGGCGCCGTGGTTCAGCGGCATGGCTCACGCCGATTTCGAGATGCGCCGCAGGGTGTCGATCTGGTTCGGGCTTGCCGTGCTCGCGGTCGCCTGGATCGTGGACTATCGCAGCCGCAACGGCGACTTTGCGTTCTGGCTGCATCTGTTCGGCCTGATGGCGTTCTGGTGCGGAATTAGCGCGTCCGAAGGCTCAACCGAATTGAGCAAGGCGGTGTATTGCCTGCTCAATGTCGGCCTGATCGTGATTGCCGTGATTTTGATGCGGCGCGCCTATGCGGTGTTCGGCGCGTTCGGCATCTGCCTCTATCTCGGCCATCTCGCCGACGTCGTCTTCAAGGACTCGCTGTGGTTTCCGTTCTCGCTGTCGCTGATCGGCATTGCCGTGATCGCCGCAGGCCTGCTCTACCATCGCAACGAGCGTGCGATCACTGGCTGGATCGATGCGCATCTGCCGGCGGGGTTGCGGCCGCGGTCCGCAACCGCATGACCGCGACGTCCTGATCGTTTTAGAATCGCTACAATCTGGAATTGCTACAAGAAGTGCGGCGCGCAAGCGCCGCTCTTCGTTTCCAGGCGCAAATCCGGAAGCCGACAGAAACCATTCGCATCCTTGACTTTTCCAACCCTGCGCTCGCCGCGAGGTGTATCCGCGTCCATTCGTCGCGATTTTATTCCGTCGTCACGCAAAAATTTTCTCGCGCCCGTCGTCTGGACGCACAGCGCCGCACCTCTCTAGAGGACGGCGCATCGCCTTCAACGAAGGCGAGAGTTGCTTGGGGACGACGTCATGACATCAAGAACACAAGCCCATCGTCGCACTGTCTTGCTTGCGCTGCTCACGGCGAGCTATCTCGCGCTGAGCGTTCCGCTCGCAACGTCTGCCGCACAGGCGCAATCGGCGCCGTCGCAGGCCGGCGCCTCGTCGCTGCCGCCGGTGACCGTCACCGCGCCGGCCACGCAACGTCGCCGCAACGCACCATCGACATCGCGTAACACCGCCGCAGCACGAGGCCGCCGCACCCAGACGGCACGGCGGATCGCGCCCGCGGCGGCGGCAAAACCGTTCGCGGAATCGCAGGACGCCCGCACCGGCACATCGGGCTATTTCGCCAACAGCACGTCGGTTGCGACCAGGACCAACACCGCCATCGTCAACATCCCGCAATCGCTCAACGTGATCACGCGGGAGCAGATCCGCGACCAGAACTATCAGGGCCTCACCGACGTCACCCGCTATGTCCCCGGCGTTGCCGTGCATCAGGGCGAGGGCAATCGCGACGAACTCGTGATCCGCGGCGTCGATTCCAGCGCCAACTTCTTCGTCAACGGCTTTCGTGACGACGTGCAGTATTTCCGCGACATGTACAACGCCCAGAGCATCGAGGTGCTGAAGGGGCCGAGCGCGCTGACCTTCGGCCGCGGCGCCGGCGGCGGCCTGCTCAACCGCACCCTCAAGGAAGCCGACGGCAACCGCGTCTACGAGGCGACGGCGCAGACCGGCTCGTGGGGCGATCGCCGCGTCAGCCTCGATGCCGGACAGGCGATCAACGACAACGTCGCAGCAAGGCTCAACGTGTTCTACGAGGGTGCCGACGCCTTCCGCGATTTCAATCATCTGGAGCGCTACGGCATCAATCCGACGGTGACGCTGAAGCCCGACGACAACACCAAAATCAAACTGAGCTACGAGTACTTTCACGACGAGCGCACCGCCGATCGCGGCAATCCCTCGCAGGGTCTGCCGGGCGGCGCGACCCGCTTCAACCCGACCACGCCGTTCGCGCCGAACGGCGACTTCTCGACCTTCTTCGGCAGCCCAAGCCTGAACACTGCGCAGGCGACGGTGCAGACCGGCATGGCGATCATTGAGCACGATTTCGAGAACGGGCTGACGGTGCGCAACGGCACCATCGCCGCCGACTACCAGAAATTCTATCAGAACGTCTATCCAACGGGCGGTCCGCTCGCCGGCGCGGTCAATCCTGCCGACACCGCGGTCAATCTCGGCGCCTATCAGCACACGACGAATCGCGACAATGTCTTCAACCAGACCGATTTCACCTACAAGGCCTGGACCGGGCCGCTGTTCCACACCGTCGGCTTCGGCACCGAGTTCGGCCGGCAGACCGGCGTCGATATCCGCAACACCGGCGTGTTCCCGAACGGCACCAACACCATCGTGCAGAACCCGTTCGCGCCGACCTATTTCGGCCCGGTGACGTTTCTTCACCACTTCACCGGCACCAACAGCGACGGAGTCACCACGCCCGATTCGAACAGCCGCTATGCGCTGAACATTCAGTCCGGCTATCTCAGGGACACCATCGAGATTTCGCGCGCGGTGCAGATCATCGCCGGCGCCCGGTTCGATCGCTACGACATGTCGGCCACCGACATGAACACCAACATCAATCGCAATCGCGTCGATAATCTGGTGTCGCCGCAGGGCGCCCTGATCATCAAACCGATCGATTCGATGTCGGTCTATACCGCCTACAGCGTCTCCTTCCTGCCGGCCTCGGGCGACCAGTTCAGCGCGCTGAACGACGGCACCCTGATCCTGCAGCCGCAGCGCTTCGAGAATGTCGAGCTCGGCATGAAGTGGAACATCAATCCGAAGCTGCTGTTCTCGACCGCAGTCTACAATCTGAACCGCACCAACCAGCCGATCGCCGACGGCAACAATCCCGGCTTCTTCTTCCCCTCCGGCAGCACGCTCACGCGAGGCGTCGAGGCGAGCCTGACCGGCTATGTCACCGCGCAATGGCAGTCGTCGCTGGCCTATGCCTACACTGACGCGAAGATCACCGGCGCCACCTCGGCGACCGTCGTGCCCGGCAACCGCGTCCAGCTGGTGCCGTACAATCAGTTTGCCTGGTGGAACAAGTATCAGTTCACGCCGATGTGGGCGGCTGCGCTCGGCGTGATCTATTTCGGCGATTCCTTCGCCTCGTCCGACGATACGGCGCGGCTGCCGGGCTTCGTGCGCTTCGATGCGGCGATCTACGCCAAGATCGACGAGACCTGGAGCGCCCAGCTCAACGTCGAGAACATTTTTGACAAGGGCTATTGGGCGTCGGCTGACGGCAACAACAATATCTCGGCGGGACAGGGCCGCACGGTAAGGCTGATGGCGCGGGCGAGGTTTTAGCTTTCACCGTCATGCCCGAGCTTGTCCCGGGCATCCACGTCTTTGCCGCGGTCTACAAGAAAGACGTGGATCGCCGGGACAAGCCCGGCCATGACAACGGTAGAGAGGTGTGCTCGCAATGACGTGGAGAGGGGTTGGCCTGTCACCCCAACCGCATGTCCAGCAGCCGCCGGCCTTCGCCCTTCAACAGCTTCTTCACCGCGCTCGAGGCGATCACCTCGCCATTGTTGGCGTAGGCTTCGTGGTTCTTCTCGATGTCGTCGAGGCGGTAGAGGTAGTTGACCATGATGCCGGCGGATTCGCGCAGGCCCTTGGGCGAGAGATCGCCGAGCCAGTTGATCCGCTCCAAGCGTGCGCCGTTGCCGAGATGGAAGCGCGCGACCGAATCGATCAGTCGTCCCTTCGGCGTGCGCGCCTTCAGGAAATAGTAGGCGGCAAGCGGCTCCAGCACGGCGCGCAGCTGGGTCGCGAGCTCGGCGTTCTCGAACCAGTCGGGCTTGCCGAGGCTTTCCAGCAGCTGGCGGTCCTCCTCGGTGAGCGGCACGTCGTCGGCCTGCTTGACCCACTGCATGAAGCCCGGCACCGGCGATAGCGTCACGAAGTTGTCGAGCTTCGGCAATTCGCGGCGCAGCTCCTCGACCACCTGCTTGATCAGGAAGCTGCCGAAGGAGATGCCGCCAAGGCCGCGCTGGGTGTTGGAGATTGAATAGAACACCGCGGTGCGGGCGCGCTCGACCGGCACCGGCTCGCGCTCTTCGGCCAGCAGCGGCGCGATTGCGCCCGGGATGGCTTCGGTGAGCGCGACCTCGACGAAGATCAGCGGCTCGTCGGCCAGCGCCGGATGGAAGAAGGCGTAACAGCGGCGATCGATCGGATCGATGCGGCGGCGCAGATCGTCCCAATCGCGGATCTCGTGTACGGCCTCATAACGGATGATCTTCTCCAGAATATTGGCCGGAGACGACCAGTCTATCCTGCGCAGCACGAGGAATCCCCTGTTGAACCAGGACGAGAGCAGATGCACCACGTCGCGATCGAGCGCGGCAAGGTCCTTGTTGCCCTTCATCAATGAAAGCAGATCCGAGCGGATCGACACCAGTTCGCCGGTGCCGCCCGGCGCGCGATTGAGCCGGCGGATCAATTCCTGGCGGCGCGGCTCGGAGGCGAAATGCAGGTCGCTGGCGTCATCGCCATTGGCCTTGGCGCGCCAGCTTTCGATCGCCTGCGCCAGCTTGGCGTGATCGGGGCCAAAATCGCGGGCCAGCGTCTGGAAGAACGACAGCCGCCCGGCGGCATCGAGATGATGGTAGCGGTCGAGCACTTCGCGCGCCATCGCGGTGCCGGAGGCTTCGCCGCGGCCGGATAACAGCGCCTCGCACAATTCCAGCAGTTCGGAAGCATCCTGCTTGTCGTTGGCCGGGCTGGCGCGGCCGAGCAGGACGCGGCCGCGTTCGGAAATCGTCGAGAGCAGATCGGAGAAGAAGGCATTGGCCATGAGCAGGTCGTATCCAGCAGGTCGTATCCAATGAAGCCGGACCTTACACGGGATTTAAGGTCGGGAGCACAGCAATCAAGCGCATGGATCGTACGGAAATATGTCGCAGCGCGACAGCGGTATAATTCGTCGTCGCTGCGCCCGGTGACAAACCCGGTTCACGTTTTCTCGCACGTTTTCTCCGCGAACGCGGTCGGTGTCTTGCCGGTTACCTGGCGGAACGCGTGGGAAAATGCCGGTACGCTGGCATAGCCGAGGTCGGAGGCGACCTGCTTGACCGAAACGTTCGCGCTGCTCGACAGGCGCTCGATCGCGGCCGCGATGCGGGCGCGCTGGCACCAGCTCTTGAACGAGAGCTGCGTTTCCGCCGAGAACAGCCGCGACAGCGTCCGCGCCGAGGTGCCGACGGTGCGCGCCAGCGCATCGATGTCGTGGTCCTGCGTCGGATCGGCCAGCACGAGGTCGGCGGCGCGGCGGCAGCGCGGCTCCTGCGGCAACGGGATGAAGGTCGCGGAGTCCTCGGCCTGATGCAGCTCCAGCATCACGAGGCGGATCAACAGATCGGTGCGCTCGCGTCCGCATGAGGCGTCGAACAGCGCGAGGATCGCCTGGTGCACCAGCGGCGACACCCGCACCACGAATTCGTGGTCGAGGCTGTCACTGCGCTTTTCGCGCGCGAGCCAGGCCTGGTCGAAATACAGCGTGCGCATCTCGATGTCGGCAAGCACGTCGATCGCGTGCGGGAGCAGGGCAGGGACCCACACCGCGCGGTCCGGCGGCACCAGCCAGCGCCCCTTCGGCGTCGTCACCTGCATGGTGCCGCTGGCGGCATAGACCAGCTGTGCCTCGCGGTGCATGTGCGGGTCGAGCCGGACGCCCTTGCGGTAGCTGCGCGCCACCAGATGCACGCCGTCCCCGGTGACGCGCCGGTCCTGGTGGAGGGCTCTTATTGGCGGCTCAGCGATAGTCATTGGCGACATCCCGTCAGGACAAGCACCTATAACCTATTTTCGAGCAATTGAAGAATCGCGTGAGAGACGTGCCGATGAACAGTCCAAGCAACAGTCCCAGCCGGGTGATCACCTTCGTCAACGCCGCCCATTTCATCGATCACTACGCGATGCTGATTTTCGCCGCCGCCGTCATCATCATGGGTCCGGCGCTCGGCATGGCCTATTCGGAACTCCTGCCTTATGCGACCCCGGGCTTCATCGCCTTCGGCGCCGGCTCGCTGGTCACGGGCTGGCTCGGCGACCGCTGGAGCCGCCGCCACATGATGGTGATCTTCTTCGTCGGCATCGGCCTGTCGATGATCTCGGTCGGCTTCGTGCAGACACCGCTGCAGCTCGGCGCCGCACTGCTGGCGATCGGCGTCTTCGCCTCGATCTATCATCCGGTCGGCACCGCGATGATCGTGTCCTATGCCGAGAAGCTCGGCGCCCAGATGGGGATCAACGGCGTCTGGGGCAATCTCGGCGTCGCCTCGTCGGCGCTGGTGACCGGCGTGATCGGCCAGTATCTCGGCTGGCGCTGGGCCTTCATCGTGCCCGGCACGGTCACCGTGCTGATCGGCATCGCCTTTGCGATGACGGTGGTGCATGAGGACCGCAAGGGCTCCAGGCAGGCCGCAGCGCAGGTGCGGGTCGCCAAGGAGGACATGTGGCGGGTGGTGCTGTCGCTGCTGATCGTGGTGATCGCGATCTCCACCACCTTCAACGCGGTGACGGTGGCGCTGCCGAAGCTGTTCGCCGAACGGCTCGCCGACCTGACCAAGAGCCCGGCGCTGCTCGGCGTGATCGCGGCCGGGGTCTATGTGTTCGGCGCGATGACGCAGTACACCATCGGCAAGCTGCTCGACAGATATTCGCTGAAGACGGTGGCGCTGCCGCTGTCGTTCCTGCTGGCGCCGTTCCTTTATCTGGCGGCGAGCCTAAACAACCTGCCGCTGATCGTGGTCTCGATCGGCATCGTGATGGGCGCGTTCGGTCAGGTCACGGTGAACGATGCCATGGTCGGCAAGTACACCACCGAGGAATGGCGCTCGCGCGCCTATGCGGTGCGCTATTTCGTCGGCTTCACCGCGGCCGGCGCTTCCGTCGGCCTGGTCGCCTGGCTGTACGACCAGGGCGGCTTCTCGATGATGCTGCGCGCGTTCGCGGCGCTGTGCCTGCTGGCGATTGCGGCCGCGATCATCCTGCCGCGCGAGATCCGCACCCCGGCCGCGCAGGCGGGCTGACGCAGGCGTTTTGCCGCCCATTTAACGTTGCGACGAGGCGTGCCCGACCGGCGGGCCTCGACCGACGGCGGATAACCGTGACATGGTCACGCTTCGCGAACTTTGTTCCGACCCGCAGGTGTGGTAGGTTGAAACGGGCCTCGGGGACGAAGGCGCCGGTTGCGCCTTGAACACGTCTTTGCGGAGCAGCCGGAGCGCTATGGGAGAAATTCGCGACTTCAAGTCAGGCCGGTCACAGCCCGACAATACCCAGCCTCCCGGCGATTCAATGCCGCGGCGCCTCGCGGCGATCGTAGCGGGCGATATCGCCGGCTACAGCCGGTTGATGCAGCTCGATGAGGAAGGCACGCATACGCGCGTCAAGCGGACCCTGCGCGATCTGATCGAGCCCACGATTGCCGAGCACCACGGCAAGCTGGTCAAGACCACCGGCGACGGCTTTATCGCGATGTTCGACAGTCCGGTCGAGGCCGTCCGTTGCAGCATCGTGATCCAGCAGAACATGATCGGCCGCAACGCGGCGATCGCGAGAGATCACTGGATCGAGTACCGGATCGGCGTCAACCTCGGCGACGTCATCATCGAGCCCGACGATATCTATGGCGACGGCGTCAACGTGGCCTCGCGTCTGGAAGGGATCGCGGCGCCGGGTGACGTCTTCATCTCCGGCGGCATCTACGAGCAGATCAAGCACAAGATGGTCTGCGGATACGAATCGCTCGGCGACCGCAAGGTCAAGAACATCACCGATCCGGTCCGGGTTTATCGTGTGCTGCCGGATGCAGCCGCGTACCAACGGACGCGCAGGCGCCGTGAGTCCGTCCTGCTCACGCTGCTCGGATTGGCGGTCGCGATCATCGCCGGCGGCGTGCTGTGGTATCTGCTCGCCCAACCGCGCGGCAAGCCGGCCGACGTGGCACAGGCGCCTCCGGCACCGACGGCATCGCCTGCCGTCCAGCCGCCGGCACCAAGCCCGGCTCCGACCCAAACCGCAAGTCCGGCCCCGGCGGCACCGACACAGCAAGCGTCGCCTCAGCCCGCGCCCTCGGCGAGCCCTACCCCGGAGCTGCCGGAGCCCGAACTGGTCTCACTTCAAGCCGGCAGCTTCTCGATGGGAAGCAATGACGATCCTTCCGAGCGGCCGATCCGCCGGGTGACGGTCAAGCCCTTTGCCATGGGCAAGTATCCGGTCACGGTCCGCGAATGGAACGCCTGCGCGGCGGCCAAGGCCTGTGGCTTCACGGCCAGCGGCAAGGACGACGCTCCGGTCACCAATGTCAGCTGGAGCGATGCGAAGCAATATGTGACGTGGCTCGCCGAGCGTACCAAGAAGCCCTACCGGCTGCCGAGCGAAGCCGAGTGGGAATATGCGGCGCGCGGCGGAACGCAATCGAAGTACTGGTGGGGCGACCAGGTGCAATCGGGCCACGCCGGGTGCAAGGATTGCGGCGGCGACAGTGCGGCTGAGCAGCCGGTCAAGGTCGGCAGCTACAAGCCGAATCCGTTCGGCCTCTACGACATGGGCGGCGGGGTCGATCAATGGGTCGAGGATTGCTGGCACAGGAATTACCAGGGCGCGCCGACCGACGGTGCGGTCTGGTCCGGCGGCGACTGCGCCTCGCATGTCATCCGCTCCGGCTCGTGGAAGAATGACGCACGCTATGTGCGCCCGGCCAATCGCGATAATTACGACACCAATGTTCGTTATCCGACCCACGGTTTGCGGGTCGCGCTGTCTCCCTGAGCGATCATCCCTGATCGCCAGGCTTCATGGAGGGGCTATGAAAAGTGCAGGCTTGATCATGCTCGCCGCGGCACTGACGCTGTTCGCGGCTCCGGCCGACGCTCAGAACAAGCCGGCCGGCAAGGACACCAAGCTGTATTTCATCTGGCCGCGCGACGGCGCCAAGCTCAAGAGCCCGTTCTGGTGCCGCTTTGGGCTGCGCAACATGGGCGTCACCCATGCCGGCGACGACTACCCGAACAGCGGCCATCACCATCTTCTGATCGACGTGAATGAGCCGTTGAATCCGAATGAGCCGATTCCGTCGGACAAGTCTCATCTGCATTTCGGTGCCGGCCAGACCGAGACGCAACTCGATCTGGCGCCCGGCAAGCACACCTTGCAGCTGGTGCTGGGTGACGCCAAGCACTATCCATTCAGCCCGCCGGTCGTCTCCGAAAAAATCACCATCCGGGTCAGATAGGCCGATACGGATAGCTCCCTTGCGGGAACCGGCGCTTGCACAAGGCCGCGCCGTGCGGTTTGTTGCGCGCCTGCCGGACAGCAAGATTCGGCGTGGAGGAAGTCTGATGTCGCCTCGACTGCTGCGTCTGGCCGGCCTCGTTCTGGGAGTGATTGTCATGGCCACATCAGCGGATGCCGACGCCTTGAAGGATCAGATCGCGCCGACCGGAAAGCTCCGGGTCGCGATCGCGATCAGCCCGGCCGGCGGTGCGTTCTGGTCGACCAAGACCGAGAGCGGCTATGCGGGCGTTCCCGTCGATCTCGGCCGCGAGATGGCGGCGCAACTCGGCATCCCCGTCGAATATGTCGTGCACCAGAATTCCGGCCAGATCACCGACGCGGCGGCCAAGAACACCTGGGACATCACCTTCCTGCCCAAGGATCCCGAGCGTGAGACCAAGATGACGTTCGGGCCGATCTACGAGGTTGCCGACGCTACCTATATCGTCAAGCCCGGCTCGACGATCACGAATTTCGCCACGCTCGACCAGGACGGCGTCAAGGTCGCCGCCGTCAATGCCACCACCACGATGCGCGGCGCGATCGCCCATCTCAAGCACGCCAAGGTGACGGGCTATCAGACCTACGACGAGATCTTCAATCTGCTGAAGAGCGGCGAGATCGACGCCTTCGCATTGTCGCGCGATCAGCTCAACGCGATGGCGAAGAAGATTCCGGGCACGCGCGTGCTGGACGAGACCTTCAAGCAGACCGTCACCGCGGTCGCGGTACCGCTCAACCATCCGCTCGCCGCGGCCTTCGCCACCAGGTTCATGACGGAGGCGATCGCCAACGGCACGCTCCGCAAGGCCTACGACAACAACGGGCTGAAGGGCGCGCCGGTCCGCATCGAGGTGAAGTGAAGTAGCGGTGCGTATCGACTCGTTCACCGTCATCCCCGCGCAAAGGCGAAGCCTTTGCGCGGGAATGACGGTGATGGAGGGGCGCGCATCCTCTGGGCGACATCTGGGCATGCTGCATAATTCCGCGCCATCGCGCCGTGCGGTTCCTGCGCCACCAGCCTAACTCATTGTATTGACGGGGATTTAAAGCCAATCGCCAGCGTCGCCGCTTGGCACATCCATTGCTTTTGATTGCACCAGTCAATGACGACTGCCGACCTCCGGATTGCCAAGGCCAGTGCTGGCCGAGGCGAGGGGATCAAGGCGCCCAGCCCGGGCGTCACGAGCAATCGTTGACCCCCCATCTCCCGGACGAACGAGCATTTCAACCAACTCGCGTCGCTTCCGGCAGGCAACCGGCGCGGCCGAATTGCGCAAGGGGATTTTACGAATGGCCTATCTCGCTCCGTCCGAATTCGTCACCAAGATGGTGGATGCCGGCGAATCCAAGATCTTCATGTCGACCCGCGACACCGTGATCCGCGCCTACATGGCCGGCGCGATCCTCGCGCTGGCGGCCTGGTTCGCCGTGACGATCAACGTCAATACGGGTCAGCCGCTTGTCGGAGCATTGTTGTTTCCGGTCGGTTTCGTCATGCTCTATCTGCTGGGCTTCGATCTATTGACCGGCGTGTTCGTCCTTTCGCCGCTGGCGCTGCTCGACAAGCGTCCCGGCGTCACGCTTGGCGGCGTGCTGCGCAACTGGGCTCTCGTCTTCATGGGCAATTTCGGAGGCGCGCTCACGGTGGCGTTCATGATGGCGTTCGTGACGACGTTCGGCTTCACGCAGGAGCCCGACAAGGTCGGCATGACCATCGGCAATATCGGCGAGGGGCGAACGCTGGGCTATGCGGCGCATGGCGCGGCCGGCATGGCCACGCTGTTCATCCGCGGCATGCTCTGCAACTGGATGGTTTCGACCGGCGTCGTCGGGGCGATGATCTCCACCACGGTGCCCGGGAAGGTGATCGCGATGTGGATGCCGATCCTGGTGTTCTTCTACATGGTGTTCGAGCATTCGGTGGTGAACATGTTCCTGTTCCCGTCGGGACTGATGCTGCATGCGAAGTTCTCGATCATGGACTACCTGATCTGGAACGAGATCCCGACCGTGCTCGGCAATCTCGCCGGCGGCCTCGCCTTCACCGGGCTCACGCTCTACACCACGCATGTGAAGACGGCGCCGAAGCGCCAGCGCCTCGCGGCTTGATCCTCGACGACTTATGGGGCTCTCCTGTCACGGAGGTCCCCATTGGCTTTGGGACGGTCGATGCCGCGCGCGCTGACAATATCGGTCGGGCAATTCTCTGATCAGGGCCGCAAGGACGCCAATCAGGACTTCCACGGCGCCTTGATCCCCGGCGAGCCGCTGCTCGGCCTGAAGGGCATCGCGGTGGTGCTCGCCGACGGCATCTCCTCGAGCAGCGTCGGCCGCATCGCCGCCGAATCCGCGGTCAAGAGCTTCCTGACCGACTACTACTGCACCTCGGAATCCTGGTCGGTAAAGTCTTCGGCGCAGCGCGTGCTGGAGGCGACCAATTCCTGGCTGCACGCGCAGACAAGGCGCAGCCAGAATCCCTACGACAAGGACAAGGGTTACGTCTGCACGCTGAGCGCCCTGGTCATCCGGTCGACCACGGCGCACCTGTTCCATGTCGGCGACTCCAGGATCTACCGCGTCGCCGGCAACAGCCTCGAACAACTGACCATCGACCACCGCGTCGTGATCTCCTCGCAGCAGAGCTATCTTGGCCGCGCGCTCGGCGTGAACCCGCAGCTCGAGATCGACTACCAGGCGCTCCCGCTAGAGCGCGGCGACATCTTCCTGCTGGTAACCGACGGGATCTACGAGCATGTCCCGGCGCGGCAGCTCGCGAAGACGATCAAGGACTGTGCCGCCGATCTCGATGTCACGGCGAAATCGATCGTCGAGCAGGCCTATGAGAACGGCAGCCCGGACAATCTCACCGTGCAGATCGTCCGGATCGACGAATTGCCCGACGGCGATGCCGGCGAGGTGTTCGGCCAGCCGACCGAACTGCCGCTGCCGCCGCTGCTCGACGCACGGATGCTGTTCGACGGCTATCGCATCGTGCGCGAGCTCCACGCATCGCACCGCAGTCACATCTATCTCGCGGTCGACGAGGACAGCGCCACCACGGTCACGATCAAGATCCCCTCGATCGACCTGCGCGACGATCCGGCCTATCTGAAGCGTTTCATGATGGAAGAATGGGTCGCCCGGCGGATCGACAGCCCGCATGTGCTGAAGCCGTTTTTGCCGCAGCGCAAGCGCAATTTCCTTTACGTCACGATGGAATATATCGACGGTCAGACCCTGACGCAGTGGATCACGGACAATCCAGCGCCGTCGCTGGAGACGGTACGCGGCATCACCGAGCAAATTGCAAAAGGGCTGCGCGCCTTCCACCGCAAGGAGATGCTGCACCAGGACGTCAGGCCCGACAACATCATGATCGACAGGACTGGCACGGTGAAGATCATCGATTTCGGCTCGACGCGGATCGCGGGCGTCGGCGAGGCGGCGCCGGCGGGCGTCGAGGACATTCTGGGCACCCAGCAATACACCGCGCCGGAATATTTCCTCGGTGAGGGCGGCACCGCGCGCTCCGACCTGTTCTCGCTCGGCGTCGTCACTTACCAGATGCTGACGGGACGCTTGCCCTATGGCGCGCAGATCGCGCGGGCCCGGACACGATCCGACTTCAACCGGCTGGTCTATCGTCCGGCCGCGCATCGCGGGCGCGAGATACCGGGCTGGGTCGACGGCGCGCTGGAGCGCGCCGTGCATGCCAACCCGCTCAAGCGCTATGAGAGCTTTTCGGAGTTCCTGTTCGACCTGCGCAATCCCAACGCAAAATATCTGACGACGTCATCGACCCCGCTGATCGAGCGCAACCCGGTGCTGTTCTGGAAGTCGACCACGCTGCTGCTGGCGCTGGTCGTGGTGCTGCTGCTCGCCTACGGCGCGCATCATTGGCGGTAGTGTATCTAGTCGCCATCTAGTCCCGTCACCCTGAGGAGCGCGCACTTGCGCGCGTCTCGAAGGGTCGACGGCCACCAGCCGGGCCGTGCATCCTTCGAGACGCCCGCAAGTGCGGGCTCCTCAGGATGACGGGGAGGGAGTAGAACGGGGAGAGAGTCGGACGCCGCTAATGCATCCCACCCGCCGTAATCGGATCGAGGCCGCTCTTCACCAGCGCGTCGCGCGCGTCCGGCGAGGCGAGGAAGCTGATCAGCGCCTTGCCGGCCTCACGCTCCTTTGCAGCCGTCGCGATCCCGGCGGAAAATACCGTGATCTTCTGCAACGGCTCCGGCAATGGGCCGACGATGTCGATGCCGGCGACCGGCTTCAGCTCGGAGATCTGCTGCAGGCCGATCTCGGCCTCGCCTTTGGCCACGATCTCGCCGACCGGCGTCGCCGGGATCATCCGCGCCTTGTCCTTCATCTGATCGGCGATGCCGAGCTTTGCGAACATCTCGGTCGAGACATAGACGCCGCTGGCGCTGTCGGAATAGGCGACAGACTTCGCCGCCAGCAGCGCCTGCTTGACGGTGTCGGCCGAGCCGATGTCCGGTTTTGGCGCGCCGGCCTTCACCGCGATGCCGATCGGCGACTTCACGAGATCGACGCGGCTGTCGGCCAGCACTTTGCCCTGCTTGATGAGATCGCCGAGCGCATAGCCGACCATGATCAGCACGTCGGCCGGCTCGCCGCGCTCCAGCCGCACCGGAATGGCGTTCGTCGTGGTGCCCATCGACGGCCCGAAGGCGGTCACCACCTTGTGCCCGGTCTTGCGCTCGAACTCCGGCACCAGCGCCTTGTAGGCCGCCGTCAGTCCGCCCGAGATCATGACATGGACTTCGGCGGCGGATACGGCTGAGGTGAAGGCGAGGGCGCCGATGACGGCGAGCGTGAGGGCACGGAAGGCAGTGGGCGCGCGCATGGAGTTTCTCCCTGGACGATTCTTGGGAAGCGGGTCGTCGTGGCCGGGAGACTATAGCGCGAGTCGATGCGTGGCTAGCCGCCACCCGTCATTGCGAGGAGCGTAGCGACGAAGCAATCCACCTTTCCGCCCATGTGGAACGATGGATTGCTTCGCTTCGCTCGCAATGACGGGGAAAGATCGTTGCCGATCCGTCACGAATTCACGTGCACGAAATCGCGCAGCAGCGGGTAGATCTCGTTGTTCCAGCGCTTGCCGGAAAACACGCCGTAATGGCCGACGCCGGCCTGCATGTGATGCACCTTGCGATAGGTGCGGACTCCGGTGCAGAGGTCCTGCGCGGCGAGCGTCTGGCCGATCGAGCAGATGTCGTCCTTCTCGCCTTCCACCGTCATCAACCCCATGCGCCGGATCGACGCCGGATTCACCGGGCGGCCGCGATGCATCAGCATGCCCTGCGGCAACAGATGCTCCTGGAACACGTCGCGCACCGTCTCGATGTAGAACTCCGCCGGGAGGTCCATGACCGCGAAATATTCGTCGTAGAAGGTCTTGATCACCTCGGCCTTGGCGGTCTCGCCCTTGGCGAGATGGTGGGCCAGATCGATATGCTGCTTGATGTGGCGTTCCAGGTTCATCGACACGAACGCCGTGAGCTGCACGAAGCCGGGATAGACCTGGCGCAACGCGCCCTTGCACTGCATCGGCACGTAGTTGATCAGATTGTCCTCGAACCATTTGATCGGCTTGCTCTTGGCGAATTCGTTCACCTTGGTCGGCTGGATCCTTGTGTCGATCGGCCCGGCCATCAGGGTCAGCGAGGCCGGCCGCGCCGGATGATTGTCTTCCGACATGATCGCGGCGGCGGCGAGCGCCGACACCGAGGGCTGGCAGATCGCCACCATATGCGCGCGCGGGCCGAGCTGGCCGAGGAAGTCGATCAGATGGTCGGTGTAGTCCTCGAGCCCGAAGCGGCCCTCGCTGCGCGGGATGTCGCGCGGATTGTGCCAGTCGGTGATGTAGACGTCGTGGTCCTGCAGCAGCGTCTTCACGGTGCCGCGCAGCAGCGTGGCGAAATGCCCGGACATCGGCGCCACCAGCAATAGCCGCGGCTGCTCCGGGCCGTCGACCTTCCTGAAATGCAGCAGCGAGCCGAACGGCGTGGCATAGGCAACCTCCTCGGTCACCTGCAATTCCCTGTTGCCGACGGTCACGCTGCCGATGCCATAAGGGGGCCGCGCGTAGGTCAGGCTGGAGCGGGAGATCAGCTCGAGCGCGGCCGCGAGCCGGCCATACATCCGGTCAGCGGCGCCCTGCGGCACCAGATTGAGGTATTTCAGCGCCGCTGCAGCCCCGGTCCGCCATGGCGCCGTGAGGTCCATGTGGTTCTGATAGGCTTGGTACATCATTGACATCATACGCATCCACCCGTGGCCTGGCTCGCCATGCAATATCGACGCCAGAGGCGGGCCGGCCGCCCGGCAAATTGGCACGTGGCTTGCTGCAAAAGCTGATGGGCGGCGGCTGAACCGGCGCGATATCCGGGAGCTGAGGACGCGTTCAGGCGTGAGGGACAGATATGGCGAAAGCGACACTCACCATCAGCAGCAAGAATTACTCCTCCTGGTCGCTGCGCGGCTGGCTGCTGGCGAAATTCGCCGGGCTCGACTTCGAGGAGGTGGTCACCGCGCCCGACGACCCGTCGGCCCGCGCCGAGCTGCTGCTGCTGTCGTCCTCGATCCTGGTGCCCTGCCTGCGCCACGACGGCGCGACGGTCTGGGATACGCTCGCGATCGGCGAGTATCTCAACGAGATCATGCCGCATGCAGGGCTGTTGCCGGAAGACCGGATCCAGCGCGCGCATTGCCGCTCGATCTCGGGCGAAATCCATTCCGGCTTTACCACGCTGCGCTCTTCGCTGCCGGTCAATCTCAAGGGCCATTTCCCCGGCTTCAAGATCTGGTCGCGGGCGCAAGCCGACATCGATCGCGTCTGCACCATCTGGCGCGACTGCCTCGGCGCATCGGGCGGGCCGTTCCTGTTCGGCGAACGCCGCACCATGGCGGACGCGATGTATGCGCCGGTCGTGACCCGCTTCATGACCTATGACGTCAAGCTCGAGCCTGCGCTTGCGGTGTATGCCAGCACCATCATGACGATGCCCGAGATGCAGGAATGGATCGAGGCCGCGAAGGCGGAGCCGGCCGACGTCGAGGAGCTCGAGGTCGAATATTAGGCAGCGCCCGGCCCGGCCTGCCTGCATCGGCGGCTCAAGCACGAGGCAAGCCTTGCTCAATAGACGTGCCGCCGGCGTCGGGCACCGGCATGCGCGCCGGACCCGCGCGACAGCCACTGAGGCGCAAATTCGTGCCTCGCTCCAAATGCTTCTGCGGCGATATCAGCGCATGGCGAGACGGTTCGCCGCAGCCTAACCCGGCTGGCAAGGATTTCGCATGGCAATGACCGAGCTGTGACCGCGACGATGCGACGCTGCCGAAAATTTGGACGCTGAGCCGCGCCGCGATCTCGCGAACACGAGAACCGTGGAGGCTTGAAATGAACCAGCACGCCGTCGTCAGCAAATTCTCCCACGTCAAACCCGGTGACACCGAGTTCAAGGGCGGAGGTCTGCGCGACTTCTTCCTGTATCGCGATCTCGGCATCGCCGATGCCACCAGCGGGCAGGTGATCTGCCACCTGGTCAAGGCCAATCCCGATATGCCGCCGGAGCAGGGCACCGGCTGGCACAAGCATCTGTGCGATTTTCAGATCGTCATCATGACCAAGGGCTGGGCGCGCTTCATGTACGAGGACAAGGAGACGCTGGTCGAGGCCGGCGACGTCATCCATCAGCGTCCCGGCATCACCCACTATTTGTTCGATTACTCGAAGGACATGGAATATCTCGAGATCGTCAGCCCAGCCGATTTCAAGACTGTGGATGTGCCGCCGGCGACCGAAGCGGTGCCGCCGATCACGCCGTGGAAATGATCGCCCGGGCGGACAGAGAGGAGGGATCGCGATGTCGTCTGCGGAAGAGTTAACCTTTGTTATCGGCCGCTGGCTGCGGCCGATCGTCATGCTTCTGTATGTGGTGCGCAGCCTCGGGCTGATGGCCACATCTAGCCGTGAACAACGCAGTACGTTGCTCGATCAGTGATTCGGACGCGGTTCGTTCCACCCGCGTTCCAAATCTTAAGACACGGTGCGCGCGCGTCGCGTTTTGAAACAGCGCGCACCGATGTCGGCCTCAGGCCACGCCTGCCTGCTTCTCGCGCGGCATCCGCCATGCGATGACGTTGGCTTCCAGCGCGCCGCCGGTGTTGTCATTGCGCCACTGGCCGTTGACGAAGCGGCAGGCGAACGGCAGCTGATACGTTCCGCTATGATCCTCACAAAGTACTTCCACGCGCTGTTCCGGCGCCGGTTCGCCATTGCCGTCGAATTGCGCCATCCGTTTTTCGCGCGTTGCCATGCGATCTGTCTCCACTGCCCAAGGTCGAGCCAAAAGGGATCGAACCAAACAAGTTCCGAAGGCCCCCGTCCCCACGAGTAGTCCCGTAATGGGTGAAGCACACCGCTTGAATGCGGTTTCAGTGTGGTATGTCTGCCTCGCTTTCAGCGTCGCGAGCACAAAACTGTGAATGACGCATTTGCCTGGAGACGCCGATGACCGCTCGTTTTGTTCTCGCCTTGCTGGCACCGCTCGCACTCGGCGTCGCCGGAACCGCGCATGCGCAGGACGTTCCCGGCATCGAGATCTGCACCGTCGAGAAAACCATGGAGCGGCGCACGAGCTGTTTGCAGAGCAATGTCGATTTCCTGCAGAAGACGATCAACAAGCTCACATCGGATCATCAACAGAAGCTCGATGCCGCCAACCGGCAGATCGTGAGCTTGCAGAGTTCGGTCGCGAACTTGCAGAAGCTCATCACCGATCTGCAAACAGCGCAGGTCAAGCTGACCGAGGACCTGAAGAAGAAGGCCGACGCGCCGCCGGCGAAGGACGCCGCGCCCGCCGCGAAGGACGGGACGAAGTAGGAAATCGTCATTGCGCGCCACCCGGTCGGCGCGAAGCGCCGCCGGATGACAGGCTCCGCGAAGCAATCCATCCCACCGCGCGTGCGGAACGATGGATTGCTTCGTCGCTTCAGCGCAAAATTGCTTTGCAATTTTGTCGCGAGCTCCTCGCAACGACAGGACGCGCGTCTCGGCTCACGCCACCCGATACTGCTCCATCACGTCGCGATCCGGCTCGTAGCCGAGGCCGGGGCCCTGCGGCACGGCGACATGGCCGTTGGCGTCGACGTCGATGCGATCGCCCCACAGGCAGGCCGGACGCTTCATGAAGAACACCTCGATCAGCCCCGCGTCGCGGATCGCCATCAGATGCAGCGTGGCGAGGAAGCCCGGCCCGAAATAGGGCGAGTGCGGAATCACCTGGACGCCGAACTCGTCGGCGAGGACGGCCACCCTCAGAAATTCGGTGATGCCGCCGACCTTGATCACGGAGGGCTGCGCGTGACTGACCGCGCCTGCGGTCATCATCTGGCGGAATTGATGCACGGTGCAGGCGTTCTCGCCGGCCGCGATATCGAGCCGGCCTTCTCTGCGCACCTCGGCGAGCGTCGCAAAATCCTCCGGCGGCCAGACCGGCTCCTCCAGGAACAGCGGCGCGGCCTGCTTGCAGTCGCGCGCGAACTGGATCGCCGCGGGTCCGTCCAGCGGGCAGTTCATGTCGACCATCAGCGGCACGTCAGGGCCGATCGCCTCGCGCGCGGCGGCGACCGCGGGCACGGTGGTCTCGTGCAGCTTGATCGCGGAATAGCCCAGCTTGATCGCCTTCTTGCATTCGGCGGCGATGTGCGCCGGATTGCCGATTCGCATCAGGCTCGCATAGGCCGGGATCGTGCTCCGCTTCGCGCCGCCGATCAGTTGATGCAGCGGCACGCCCTTCACCTTGCCGGCGAGATCCCACAGCGCGATGTCGAGCGCCGAGATCGCAAACATCGTGATGCCGTAGCGGCCGAACAGATGGAGGTTGCGCTGGATCTGCTCCATCGCGGCGGGGATACTGGCGGCGTCGGGCACCTCGAGGCCGCGGGCCTGCGGCGCGATCATCTCGGCCACCGCCGTGCAGCTCGTCTTCGGGCAGACATAGGCGAAGGCATCGCCCCAGCCGGTGAGGCCGGCATCGGTCGAAACCTCGACCAGCACCATGTCGAGCGCCGAGATCGCGGAAGCTCCCTGGCGGAAGCTCGCGGGCCCGGCGTCGTAGGGAATGCGGATATGGTGGGCGCGGACGTCGGTGATTTTCATTGTTGTTGTCCTTCCGATCGCAGGATGTGCCTGGAATTCGTGGTGGCCGGACACTTGAGCCTGAAGAACGGCGTCGCTTCGGCTGGTCTGGGTTCCGGCCATCGCAAATCTTGCTCGTAACGAGTCTTGCTTGCGACAAGTCTTGCTCGTGAATCATGTCGAAGACGTGGATGCCCGGCGCACGGCCGGGCATCACGAACCGCAAAGTTGTGAAGGAAAGCCCTCAACTGCTCTTCTCGCCGCTCATGATGGGGCCGAACCGCTCCCAGCTCTCGCCCTTGAAGCGCATCATCTGCAGCTGCTCGATCGGCGCATAGTCGTCCGGCCCGGTCTTGATCTTGGTGCCGGGCAGATAGATGCCGATCTCGAAGTTGAGGCTGGCCGCCTGCTTCATCAGGTTCTCGCGGGTGAGATTGTCGCCGCATTGCCGCAGCACCTGCTCGAGCCCCTTGGCGACACCATAGCCGAATACGGTGGCGGCGTCGTCGAGGTCGCCTTCGGGATACCACTTGGTCATGAAGGCGCGCCACTCGGTCATCGCCGGATCGTTCTTCCACTCGGTATCCTTGGGGTCCTTGAGATACGCCGTGGACAGCACGCCCTGGCTCGCTTCATAGCCGGCCGGCTTCATCACGCCGCCGATCGAGCCGGAGACGTTGGTCAGGAACTGCACCGGATGCCAGTCGAGCTCGGCGGCTTTCTTGATCGCCTGCGCCGCGAACTTCGGCGTTGCAATGTTGACGAAGATGTCAGGGTTGGCGCCCTTGATCTGCACGATCTGCGAATCCACCGTCGGTGACGAAGTCTCGTAGGAGGATTCGACGACGATCAGCTTCTTGGCCTGGTCGCCGAGCCCGTCGTGCAGGCCGATCAGATAGTCCTTGCCGAAATCGTCGTTCTGATAGAGCACGCCGATGGTCTTGCCCGGATAGTTCTGCAGAATGTACTTGGCATAGATGCGCGCTTCGACCTGGTAGCTCGGCTGCCAGCCCATGGTCCACGGGAAGTTCTTCGGATCATTCCACTTGGCCGCGCCGGTGGACACGAACAACTGCGGCACCTTCTTGGCGTTCATGTATTTCTGGATCGCGGTATTGCCCGGCGTGCCCAGCGGATTGAAGATCAGGAGCACCTCGTCGCTCTCGACCAGCTTGCGGGCCTGCTCGACCATCTTCGGCGGCGAGTAGGCGTCATCGTAGGAGATGAAGTTGACCTTGCGGCCGTTGATGCCGCCTTCGCTGTTGAGTTTGTTGAAATAGGCGGCTTCGGTCTTGCCGATCGTGGCGTAGGCGGACGCCGGACCGGAATAGGGCATGATGTTGCCGACCTTGATCTCGGTGTCGGTTGCGCCCGGATCGTATTTCTTCTGCGCGTTGGCGGCGCTGGCGACGGCGATCGTCAAAAGCCCCGCAAGCGCCGCTGATTTGACGCAGTTGGCATAGCTCAAGCGTTGGTGGTGCATCATTGTCCTCCCTGACATGCTGGCCGCGGCTCTTGCAGTCTTGATTATCGGGCAGCTTGATGAGCCGTCGGATCGATGCGTTGGCGAGTATGCACGATTACAACATTGTTGCCAGCGACGGCTTTGCGGGTAAATTTCCGTGGAGCGGAACCGCGGTTTCGCCGTCGGGCAGCAAGGACTGTCAAATGCCGCGCGCGGCCGCCGTGCATGATGCCCGAGCTTTGCAGGAAAGCCGTCATCCATGAATCCAGCCCAGAAGGCGCTCTGGTATATCGAAAGCCATCTCGGCGCGCCGCTGACACTCGACGAGATTGCCGCCGTAGCCGGCGTCTCGCGCTTCCATCTGGTACGGGCGTTCGCGGAGGCGACCGGGTTCTCGGTGATGCGTTATGTGCGGGCCCGGCGGCTCAGCGAAGCCGCGCGCGAGCTCGCGGCCGGTGCGCCCGATATTCTCAGCCTCGCGCTGGATGCGGATTACGGCTCCCACGAAGCATTCACCCGCGCGTTTCGCGACCATTTCGGCGTCACGCCCGAGACGGTGCGCGCGACAACGTGTCTGACGACACTCAATCTCCAGGAGCCGATCACCATGATCTCGACAGCTCTCGACCACATCGATCCGCCGCGCATCGCCACCGGGAAGGCGTTCCTCGTCGCCGGCATCGGCGAGCGTTACAACCACGGCAATGGCAGCGATGCCGGCATTCCGAACCAGTGGCAGGGCTTCCACCAGCAATGCGCGCATATCCCCCGCCAGGTCGGCAACGTCGCCTATGGCGTCTGCTGCAACGGCGACGATGCCGGCAATTTCGATTACATCGCCGGCGTCGAGGTCGCCGATTTCTCCGACCTGCCGCGCGAGTTCGCGCGCGTCCGCATTCCCGAGCAGAAATACGTCGTGTTCACCCACGCCGACCACATCTCGACCATCCGCCGCACCGTCAACACGATCTGGAATCGCTGGCTGCCGCAATCCGGCATGAAGGTCGCGGACGCGCCGAACTTCGAGCGCTACGACGAGAAGTTCGATGCGAGTACCGGCAATGGCGGGCTGGAGATCTGGGTGCCGGTGAAGGAGTAGCGGGCGCCGGTGCAGCAAACCCTGCTGTCGCCCCCGCGAAAGCTGGGACCCATGACCACCGATGCTTGTTATTTGCGTGACGCTGGAATGACGAGACCCGCCTACAACTCTCGCCGCGGAGTATGGGTCCCGGCTATCGCAGGACGACACACACCGCCTCTGTTGTTCGCGAGCGCCTAGATCAATGAGAGCGCGCCAGGCAGAACGCGACGACCTCTTCCAGCGCGGTCTTCATCGGCGAGGGCGGGAACAGCGCCAGCGCGTCGACCGCCATCGCGCCGTAGTGCTGGGCGCGGCTGATGGTGTCTTCGAGGGCGCGGTGCTTGGTCATCAGTCCGATCGCGTGATCGAGGTCGGCCGATCCGATCTCGCCGCGCTCCAGCGCGCGGATCCAGAACTTGCGTTCGGTGTCATTGCCGCGGCGGAAGGCGAGCACCACCGGGAGCGTGATCTTGCCCTCGCGGAAATCGTCGCCGACATTCTTGCCGAGTTTTGCGGATTTGCCGCCATAGTCGAGCACGTCGTCGACGAGCTGGAAGGCGATGCCGAGATTCATGCCGACCGAGCGGCAGGCGGTCTGCTCGGCCTTCGGACGGTTGGCGATCACGGGGCCGACCTCGCAGGCGGCGGCGAACAGCTCCGCGGTCTTGCCGCGGATCACGGCGAGATATTCGTCCTCGGTGGTCGCGGTGTTCTTGGCGGCGGCAAGCTGCATCACCTCGCCCTCGGCGATGGTGGCGGCGGCGGCGGAGAGGATGTCGAGCGCGCGGAGCGAGCCGACCTCGACCATCATCCGGAACGCCTGGCCGAGCAGGAAGTCGCCGACCAGCACGCTGGCCTCGTTGCCCCACAGCATCCGCGCGGACAATTTGCCGCGGCGCAGCTCGCTCTCGTCGACCACGTCGTCATGCAGCAGGGTCGCGGTGTGCATGAACTCGACCGCGGCGGCGAGCTTGATATGGCCGTCGCCGGAATAGTCGGCGAGCTGGGCCATCGCCAGCGTCAGCATCGGGCGCAACCGCTTGCCCCCGGAGGAGATCAGGTGATTGGCGACCTCGGGGATCATGGTGACCTCGGAGCCGGTCCGCGAAAGGATCGTCGCGTTGACGCGCTCCATGTCGGCGGCGAGAAGTCCCACCAGCCCGTCGATCGAAGCATTGGACGGGCTTTCGAAGGGTACAATAACCGCCACGCTGGTCTCCAATTTTGCCGAATACGCACTATGCTCAGCTATAACAATAGAAACTGCGCGGTGCAGCGGCAAGGCCATCAAGTTATTGACATGTGGCGCAAGTGCCGCATTGCCGGGGCGACAGGAGAGCGTATTTTGCGGGAATTGGTACGGACCAATGACATGGTGCTGGTCTCCGCCATCGGCGCGCTGCTCGACAGCGCTAACATCCATCATCTGGTGCTGGACCAGAACATGAGCATCATCGAGGGCTCGCTCGGCGTCTTGCCGCGCCGGATCCTGGTGCATGAGGACGACAACCACGAGGCCCGCCAGCTCCTGACCGATGCCGGCCTCGGCCACGAATTGCGGGCCGATGACTAGAGCGTTTTCGAGCGAAATGGGCCCCGGTTCGCGTGAAGAAAACGCGTCAAAAAGCGAGTCTCCGGCCGCCGGGATCACCGAAGACGGATTTCTCGGTGGCCAATTGCGCCTGCGGCAACCCCGCAGCGGCCACCGCGCCGGCCATGACGCGATCCTGCTCGCCGCGGCGACGCCGGCTCGATCAGGCGACCGCGTCGTCGATCTCGGCTCCGGCGTCGGCGCGGCCGGGCTGGCCGTGGCGCGGCGGGTGAGGGGGATCAATCCCGTTCTGGTCGAAATCGACCCGGCCCTGGCCGAGCTTGCGCGGAATAATGCCGCCACCAACGCGATCATGGCGGAGGTGATCGTGCTTGATGTCGAAGCCGGCGCCGCAGCCTTCGATGATGCCGGCCTCGGGCCGGATAGCGCCGACGTCGTGCTGATGAACCCGCCGTTCAACGATCCGTCGCGGCACCGCGCCTCGCCGGACGGTGTGCGCGAGCGCGCCCATGTCGCGAGCGCGACCACGCTGGCCGGTTGGGTTCACGCGGCGCGGCGGATTCTCAAGTCGAACGGGCAGCTTGCGCTGATCTGGCGGGCCGACGGCATTGCCGAGGTGCTGGCCGCGCTGGACCGTGGTTTTGGCAGCCTCGAGATCCTGCCGGTTCACGGTGACGGGACGTCGCCGGCGATCCGAATCCTGGTGCGGGCGACCAAGGGCGGCCGGGCGCCGACGCGGCTCCATGCCGCACTGCTGCTCAATGAAGAGTCAGGCGTGCCCAATAAATGGGTGCAGGAGGTGTTGGCTGGGAAGGGGGAATTGCCGCTGGCGCGGCGCTAAAACGATCATGCTCGAACAAGAAGCCAAGGCGCGATGGCATTGCGCTTTAGCGGGCAGGCATGCTGCCCACGTCGTCAGAGGCACTAAATCACTGCGAAGCCGTTTCCGACTGGCGGTCCGGCGTGGACGTGAAGTGGATCGCCGCCAGGAGTGTACCGATCAGCAAAATCAGCAGATAGATTTTCATGAGTCCCTCTCCGCCCGCGCATTGCAGCCCCAATGACAAAATGCAAAACGCGTTCCACGGATTCCAATGACAGTGGCGTGATAAAAAGTGGTTAATTCGAGGTAACGGCATGAGTGAACAAATAAGTGATCACGCTGGACGTTCGGGACTGCTCGAACGCGTGCAGGCAGTGTTGCCGGCGCGCTTCAGGCGCGGCGCGGCCGTCGTGCCGGTGGTGCGGCTGGCAGGCGTGATCGGCGCGGTGACGCCGTTGCGGCCCGGCATGACACTCTCCGGCGTCGCCAAGATGCTGGAGCGCGCCTTTGGCACGCGGAATGCCAAGGCGGTGGCGCTGGTGATCAATTCGCCGGGCGGCTCGCCGGTGCAGTCACGGCAGATCTATCTGCGCATCCGGCAACTCGCCGCCGAGAAGAAGTTGCCGGTGCTGGTGTTCGTCGAGGACGTCGCGGCCTCCGGCGGCTACATGATCGCCTGCGCGGGCGACGAGATTTATTGCGACCCGTCCTCGATCCTCGGCTCGATCGGCGTGGTCGGCGGCAGCTTTGGCCTGGAGGGGCTGATCAAGAAGATCGGGGTCGAGCGCCGGCTGTATACGGCGGGCAGCCACAAGGCGATGCTCGATCCGTTCCTTCCCGAGAACCCCGACGACGTCGCCCGGCTGAAGGCGATCCAGCGCGAGATCCATGCGATCTTCATCGCGCTGGTGAAGCAGAGCCGCGGCAGCCGCCTCAAGGGTGCCGACGACATGCTGTTCACCGGTGAATACTGGGCCGGCGATACCGCGATCGGTCTCGGGCTCGCCGACGGCATCGGCGACATCCGCTCCACTTTGCGGGCCCGCTATGGCGACAAGGTGCTGACCCCGGTGATTGCGCCGGCCAGCGGCTTGCTGTCCGGCCTGCTCGGCCGGCGGGCGCCGGGGGCAGGGTCGCTGGCGGCGCTGGACGGGCTGGCCGCGCTGCCGGACGAGGTGATCTCGGCGCTGGAAACCCGGGCGATTTGGGCCAGATTCGGGCTGTGAACACAGGGATGTGAGCGCGCCATTTAGCCCCAAAAACCGCGATTGCGGCGCAGGCCGCCTTGCGCGAGAATGCCTGTCATTGGGGGCCTGACAGACGTGAACGACAAGGATCGACCGATGCCGCCGCTGATTGCATTCGCAGGCGTCTTGGGAAGCCTGGCCGTGGTCCGCTGGGCGTACAAGACGGCCGTCCGGATCAACCAGGAACTCGAAGAGGCGCGATTGTCCCGCGTGGCCGAGGCCACCCGCGCGGGCGAAATTAAGACCCTGCGCCGCGACCCCGTGACCGGGGCCTATCGCCCGGGCTAGGGGGCTTGGATCTCCCTCGCCCCGCGCTTGCGGGGAGAGGGCCGGGGTGAGGGGCTGTTTCCGCAGATTCGAAAGACCTACGCGGAGAGTCCCCTCACCCGAAATGCGCGCTGCGCGCGAATTTCGACCTCTCCCCGCAAGCGGGGCGAGGTGCAGAAACATCCCCCATCGCCTTGATTCCATTGGCTGCCGCCGATACGGTCCCGCGCGCCTCACACCCCCTCGCGAGATCGATTCCAACGATGGACGCCCTGCCTGACCACATGCGCCCGGAACGTTCGTTCCAGGGCTTCATCCTGGCCCTCCAGCGGTTCTGGGCCGAGCAGGGGTGCGTCATCCTGCAGCCCTACGACATGGAAATGGGCGCCGGCACCTTCCATCCCGCGACCACGCTGCGCGCGCTGGGGCCCAAGCCCTGGAACGCGGCCTATGTGCAGCCCTCGCGCCGGCCCAAGGACGGCCGCTACGGCGAAAATCCCAACCGCCTGCAGCACTACTACCAGTTCCAGGTGATCATGAAGCCGTCGCTGCCGAACCTTCAGGACCTGTACCTGAAGTCGCTGGCCGCGATCGGGATCGACGCCGCCGTCCACGACATCCGCTTCGTCGAGGACGACTGGGAAAGCCCGACCCTCGGCGCCTGGGGCCTCGGCTGGGAGTGCTGGTGCGACGGCATGGAGGTGTCGCAGTTCACCTACTTCCAGCAGGTCGCCGGCGTCGAATGCGCGCCAGTCGCGGGCGAGCTTACCTACGGACTCGAGCGGCTCGCGATGTATGTGCAGGGCGTCGACCGCGTCTACGACCTCAACTTCAACGGCCGCGAGGGCGCCGAGAAGGTGACCTATGGCGACGTCTTCCTGCAGGCCGAGCAGGAATACTCACGACACAATTTCGAGCACGCCGACACCGCGATGCTGTTCGAGCAGTTCAGGATGGCCGAGGAGGCCTGCCGCAAATATCTCGCCGCCGGCTGGCGTGAGGGTGGGAATCAAAAGGAACATCTGATGGCCTTGCCGGCCTACGACCAGTGCATCAAGGCGAGCCACGTGTTCAACCTGCTCGACGCCCGCGGGGTCATCTCGGTGACGGAGCGGCAGAGCTACATCGCCCGCGTGCGCGACCTGGCGAAGGCCTGCGGCGAGGCATGGATCCACACTGAAACGGGCAGGGCGGTCTGATGCCCGATCTTCTCCTCGAACTGTTCTCCGAAGAAATTCCCGCGCGCATGCAGGCGAAAGCGGCCGACGATCTGCGCCGCATGGTGACCGACAAGCTGGTCGCCGAAGGCCTGGTGTATGAGGGCGCCAAGGCATTCGCGACCCCGCGCCGTCTTGCGCTCACCGTGCACGGCATTCCCGCGCGCCAGCCCGATTTGAAGACCGAACGTCGCGGCCCGAAGATCGGCGCCCCTGATGCGGCGGTGCAGGGCTTTCTGAAAGCGACCGGTCTCACGTCGCTGGATGAAGCAAAGGTCCAGAAAGATGCGAAGGGCGACTTCTACATTGCGCTCATCGAAAAGCCCGGCCGTGCCGCGATCGACGTGATCGCGGAAATGCTGCCGGTGATTATCCGGACCTTCCCCTGGCCGAAATCGATGCGCTGGGGCGCGCGCTCGGCGAAATCAGGCTCGCTCACCTGGGTGCGCCCGCTGCACGCCATCACCGCGACCTTCGGTCTGGAGACCGAGGAGCCCGACATCGTCAAGTTCTCCGTCGACGGCATCGAGGCCGGGCAGACCACCTATGGCCATCGCTTCATGGCGCCGGGTGCGATCTCCGTGCGCCGCTTCGAGGATTACGAGGCCAAGCTGAAGGCCGCGAAGGTGATCCTCGATCCGCAGGCGCGCAAGGACATCATCCTCGAGGACGCCAAGGAACTGGCGTTCGCGCAGGGCCTCGAACTGGTCGAGGATCAGGTACTGGTCGACGAGGTTTCGGGCCTCGTCGAATGGCCGGTCGTGATGATGGGATCGTTCGAGGAGCAATACCTGTCGATCCCCGACGAAGTGATCCGCGCCACCATCCGCAACAACCAGAAGTGCTTCGTGGTCAGGGATCCCAAGACGGGCAAGCTGACCAACAAGTTCGTGCTGACCGCCAATATCGAGGCGCCCGACGGCGGCAAGACCATCGTCGCCGGCAATGAGCGCGTGATCCGTCCGCGGCTGTCCGACGCAAAATTCTTCTACGAGACCGATCTGAAGACCAAGCTGGAAGACCGGCTGCCGAAGTTCGAGCAGATCGTGTTCCACGAGAAGCTCGGCACCCAGGCGGAGCGCATCAAGCGGATCGAGCGGCTCGCCGCCGAGATCGCGCCGCTGGTCGGCGCCGACGTCGCGAAGACCAGGCGCGCCGCGCGCCTCGCGAAGGCCGATTTGCTGACCGAAGTGGTCGGCGAATTCCCGGAGTTGCAGGGCCTGATGGGCAAGTACTACGCGCTGGCGCAGGGCGAGGATGCGTCCGTCGCCGCCGCGAGCGAGGACCACTGGAAGCCGCAGGGGCCGACCGATCGCGTGCCGACCGATCCGGTCGGCGTCGCGGTCGCGCTGGCGGACAAGCTGGACACGCTCGCCGGATTCTGGGCGATCGATGAGAAGCCGACGGGTTCGAAGGACCCGTTCGCGCTGCGCCGGGCAGCGCTCGGTGCGATCAGGCTGATCGTCGAGAATACGCTGCGCCTGCCGATCCTGAAGACGGCCAAATCCGCGTTGCTCGGATTGTCGCTCGAGGCCGATGCCGAAACGCTGCCGAACGATCTGCTAGCCTTCTTTGCCGACCGCCTGAAGGTCCAGCTCCGCGATCAGGGCGCGCGCCACGATCTCGTCGATGCCGTGTTCTCGCTTGGTGGCCAGGACGATCTGCTGCTCGTCGTCCGGCGCGTCGAGGCGCTCGGCAAATTCCTCGACAGCGACGACGGCAAAAACCTGCTCGCTGGCACGAAACGCGCCAGCAACATTCTCGCGATCGAGGAGAAGAGGGAAAAGCGGACCTTCGACGGCGCGCCTGACGCCGCGCTCTACACGCTCGACGAAGAGAAGACGCTGGCCAAGGCGATCGACCAGGTGAAGGCCGAGGCCTCCGCCGCCGTCGCCAAGGAAGACTTCGCCGGCGCGATGAGCGCGATGGCCAAGCTGCGTCCGGCGGTCGATGCGTTCTTCGACAAGGTCAAGGTCAACGACGACGATCCGAAGGTACGCGAAAACCGCCTCAAGCTGCTCAACGAGATCCGCGCTGCGACGCGCGCGGTTGCGGACTTCTCCAGGATCGAGGGCTGATCGATGGACCGCGCAACGCTCGCCGCTTACGACAAGGATGCGGCGGCGTTTGCGCAGGACTGGCACGAACAGCCGGCCCCGGTCGATCTGCACGACATCGTCACGCGGTTCTTCATCCGGGGCGGCGCGACCGCCGATATCGGCTGCGGCAGCGGCCGCGAGGTGGCTTGGCTCAATGCCAACGGCTTTCCGGCCGAAGGCTTCGACGCCTCCGGGGGCCTGCTCGCGGAAGCCTGCGCCCGCTATCCGGCGCTGCGCTTTGCCCGCGCCGAGCTGCCGGACCTGTCCGGCACCGCCTCCGGCAGCTTCGACAATGTGCTCTGCGAGACCGTGATCATGCATCTCGATCACGCGCTGATCGCGCCGTCGGTCCGTCGCATGTTCGATATCGTGAAGCCCGGCGGCATCTTCTATCTGAGCTGGCGCGTGACCAGAGGTGACGATGCGCGCGATGCGCATGGCCGGCTTTACGCGGCGTTCGATACCGCGCTGGTGCGGGCCGAGCTGGCGGCGGCCGAGTTGCTGCTCGACGCGGAGGTCGTCAGCGCATCGTCCGGCAAGGTCATTCACCGGCTGGTCGCCAGCAAGGGCGGGCGATGATGGCGCGGCTCGCGACATGCGCCTGCGGACAGCTCCGCGTCACCTGCCAGGGCGAGCCCACCACAGTAGCGCTGTGTCATTGCCTGGAGTGTCAGAAGCGAACCGGCAGCACCTATGGCGTCGCGGCGTTCTTTCCGCGCGCTGACGTCGAGCCGCAGGGCGAGGCGCGCGAATACAGCCGCATCGGCGGCAGTGGATCTGCCGTGGTGTTTCATTTCTGCCCGAATTGCGGATCGTCGGTCTATTGGGAGCCCGGTCGCGCGCCGGACCTGATCGGCGTTGCGGTCGGCGCCTTCGCGGACCCCGATTTTCCCGCACCGTCGCAATCGGTCTTCACGCAGCGCCGCCACGCCTGGGTCGTCGACAAATAGACCACCGCCGCAGCGATTTGCGTCGCGCTGGAAATATTTCGACACAATTTGCAATTTGTTAACCATGCCCTGCGAAGGTCCTGACAAAGCAACGATTTCTTAAGACATCGCCCCTCGCGCCAATGCAGGGACCGCCCGATGACCTCGATCGGCACCACGCCCAATCCCTACGCCCAATATGGTTCGGCCTATGCGCGGGCAGCAGCGACGCCGTCACTGGCGGCGACCTTGTCGGGCGACGGCACCGCCGGCGATCTGTCGGCGTCCTCGACGGCCAACGCGGCAACCAACCTCACGCTGTCGGACGCCGCCCGCGCGCAGCTCGCCAAGGCGCCGCTGCCGGATTTTGCCACCGTCACCAGCGATGCGCGGATCACGCTCGACCGGCTCTACACGGTCGCCGGCGTCAAGGCGCCGATCGTCGACGGCAAGACCACCATCGATCTCTCGACGCTGGACCGTCGCTCGCTGTTTGCGATCTCGACCAACAATGGCGGCAAGTTCACCCCGGACGAGCAGACTGTTGCGGCCACCGAGCTAAAGCAGCGCTTCGACAAGGCGTTGGAGCCGTCGCTGGCGACCACGCGCCTGACCGGCGACTACAGCATCAGCTACAAGACCGCGCTCGATTATCTCGATGGTGCGAGCGATGAGGAGAAGGCCACCGCAACCTGGGCCCGCCAGCGCGCCGCGGTGCTGAAGGGCTATCAGGCGACGCAGCAGGATCCGAACACGGCACCATCGGGAATTTCCGGCGATCCGATCGCGGCCTCGCTGGCGGGGACGGCGCCTCCCACAAAGAGCACCACGCGCGACTTCAGCAGCATTGCCAGCGACGTGCGCGCCTTCCTCGATCGGCAGAAGAGCGAGGCGGCGAAAAGCGGCAAGGAGCTGGTCTACGATCCCCGCCGCAAGACCGGACAGCTCGCCGACCTTTCCTCGCTCGACAACCGCTCGCTCTCGGCGATCTCGCTGAACCAGGACAAGAAGTTCTCCACCGAGGAGATCTTCGCGGCCAAGCAGGAACTCAATACGCGGACGCGTCTCGCCGTGCTCGACGCGCTGAAGCAGAGCCAGACCGCCGGCGATCCGCGCCAGTTCAGCCTCGGCATCCTCAAGCAATATTCCTCGATGAGCGCGGAGGAGCGCCAGGCTGCCAACTGGACGCAGGATTTCCAGGACGCCGCGATCAAGAGCTACAAGTCGACCTCGACGCTACTCTCGATCCTCAAGTCGTAACCCGGCACGGCATCAGAACGGAAGAGCCCCGCCCGGAGGGGAGGCCGGACGGGGCTTTCTGGTCCGGTCGATCCTCGCGCACATCCGCTTGCGCGGCGCCCGGACTGTCGTTCAGGCGATCGTGCTGACGTTGATCTAGTCGACCACCTGAACGATCCGTCGCGAACGCGGCTCGACCAGAACGGTCTCGCCGTTCACGACGGTGTAACGATAGGGCGTCGCGCCGAACCGCTGCGGCACGTCGTAATAGGTCACGCCGGCGTCAGGCAGCACGGTGCCGACCACGACGCGATCCGGAACCGTGTAGTTCGGTACACGCTCGCGCACGATGTATTCGCGGAATGCCGGACGCTGTTCGACCGCGATGCCTCCGTCATCATCGACGGCGACTGCCGGACCACCGCGGACGATGCCAACGGTCTGGGCCTGTGCGGCAACAGCCGGCACCGTGATCGCGGCAGCAACCGCTGCAACGGCAAGTAATCTGTTTCGCATGGCTCGCTCCATTCTTTTTCGGTGCGCGCCAGCCTTCGCCGATGCGCACGGCGAGCCAATGCATCGGCTGCGGTGATGTTCCGGAAAGCCGCCGCCATATACGCGGCAATTTGGAGCAATTTTCGTGAGTTGCGGGAACTCGTCGGCGGGACGGGCGTCTTGATGTGGGAACTTCCCTCAGCGGATAAACTGCCGCTCGATTCGCTCCTCCAAAAACCCCCGGAGAAAACTTCAATGACCATCACCGCTGGGCATCTGCCTGCTATCGTGGCTCTGATCGCAGGCGTCCTAATCCTGATCATGCCGCGGCTCCTCAACTACATCGTCGCGATCTATCTGATCTTCGTCGGGCTCGTGGGGATGGGTCTGCTGCGCTGGTTGCACCTCTAGCGGGAAAGCGGGGTTTCGCGGCTTGCGCGGAACCCCTCAAAATGGTGTAAGGCGCGCATCTTCGACCCCTCCTTCCGGATTGTTGTCTGACATGGCCAAAGCCGTCGCGAAGTCCAAGAAAACTGCTGCGAAAACTGCCGAGAAAACAGCAGCGAAATCAAAGCCCTCCGCCGCAGCCCGCAAGGCCGCCCCGGCGCGCAAGGCGCTGAAGAAGAGCGCCCCGAAGGCGGCGCCGAAAGCCGCTCCCAAATCGGCTGCAAAGCCGGCCGCAAAGCCCGCTGGGAAGGCGCCGGCGAAGGCCGTTGCGAAGAAGGCGGCCCCGGCTGCGATCAAGGCCGGCAAGTGGGTCTATACGTTCGGCGACGGCAAGGCCGAGGGCCAGGCGACCTTGCGCAATCTGCTCGGCGGCAAGGGCGCCAACCTCGCGGAAATGGCCAATCTCGGCCTGCCGGTGCCTCCCGGCTTCACCATTCCGACCTCGGTCTGCACCTATTTCTACGAGCACGACAAGACGTATCCGAAGGAATTGAAAGCACAGGTTGAGAAAGCGCTCGACTATGTCGGCAAGCTGACCGGCAAGACGTTCGGCGACGCCAAGAACCCGCTGCTGGTCTCGGTCCGCTCGGGCGCGCGCGCCTCGATGCCGGGCATGATGGACACCGTGCTCAACCTCGGCCTCAACGACCGCACCGTCGAGGCGCTGGCCGAACTCTCCGGCGACCGCCGCTTCGCCTATGACAGCTATCGCCGCTTCATCACGATGTATTCGGACGTGGTGCTCGGCTTCGAGCATCATCACTTCGAGGACATCCTCGACACCTTCAAGGACGGCCAGGGCTATTCGCTCGACACCGACCTCACCGGCGACGACTGGGTCGAGCTGGTCGGCAAGTACAAGGAGGCGGTCGCCAAGGAGACCGGCCACGACTTCCCGCAGGATCCGCACGATCAGCTGTGGGGCGCGATCGGCGCGGTGTTCTCATCCTGGATGAACGCGCGCGCGGTGACCTATCGCAAGCTGCACGACATTCCGGAATCCTGGGGCACCGCCGTCAACGTGCAGGCGATGGTGTTCGGCAACATGGGCGAGACCTCGGCCACCGGCGTCGCGTTCACCCGCAATCCCTCGACCGGCGAGAGCAAGCTCTACGGCGAGTTCCTGATCAATGCGCAGGGCGAGGACGTCGTCGCCGGCATCCGCACGCCACAGGACATCACCGAGGAGGCGCGCCAGGAATCCGGCTCCGACAAGCTGTCGATGGAAGCGGCGATGCCGGCCGCGTTCAAGGAGCTGACGCGGATCTACACGCTGCTCGAGAAGCACTACCGCGACATGCAGGACATGGAGTTCACGGTCGAGCAGGGCAAGCTGTGGATGCTGCAGACCCGCGGCGGCAAGCGCACCGCGAAGGCGGCGCTGCGCATCGCGGTCGAGCTCGCCAATGAAGGCCTGATCTCGCGCAAGGACGCGGTGACGCGGATCGATCCGGCCTCGCTCGACCAGCTGCTGCACCCGACCATCGATCCGGCCGCCAAGCGCGACGTGATCGCGACCGGCCTGCCGGCGTCGCCTGGCGCTGCCTCGGGCGAGATCGTGTTCTCGTCGGACGAAGCGGCCAAGCTGCAGGCCGACGGACGCAAGGTCATCCTGGTCCGTATCGAGACCAGCCCGGAAGACATCCACGGCATGCACGCGGCGGAAGGCATCCTCACCACCCGCGGCGGCATGACCTCGCACGCGGCGGTGGTTGCGCGCGGCATGGGCAAGCCCTGCGTCTCCGGCTGCGGCACCATCCGCGTCGATTACGGCCGCGGCACCATGAGCGTGGGCTCGCGCACCTTCAAGACCGGCGACGTCATCACCATCGATGGCTCGGTCGGCCAGGTGCTGGCCGGCCGCATGCCGATGATCGAGCCGGAACTGTCCGGCGAGTTCGGCACGCTGATGGGCTGGGCCGACGAGGTCCGCAAGCTCGGCGTTCGCGTCAACGGCGACACGCCCGATGACGCGCGCACCGCGGTGAAGTTCGGCGCCGAAGGCATCGGCCTCTGCCGCACCGAGCACATGTTCTTCGAGGAGACCCGCATCCGCACCGTGCGCGAGATGATCCTCTCCGAGGACGAGCAGTCGCGCCGCGCCGCGCTGTCGAAGCTGTTGCCGATGCAGCGCGCCGACTTCGTCGAGCTGTTCGAGATCATGCAGGGCCTGCCCGTCACGATCCGCTTGCTCGATCCGCCGCTGCACGAGTTCCTGCCGCACACCCAGGCCGAGATCGAGGAAGTGGCGCGCGCCATGAACACCGATCCGCGCAAGCTCGCCGACCGCGCCCGCGAACTCTCCGAGTTCAACCCGATGCTCGGTTTCCGCGGCTGCCGTCTTGCGATCGCCTACCCGGAGATCGCCGAGATGCAGGCGCGTGCGATCTTCGAGGCTGCCGTCGAAGCCGGCAAGCGCACCGGCAAGCCGGTCGGTCTCGAGGTGATGGTGCCGCTGATCGCGACCAAGGCCGAGTTCGATCTGGTCAAGGCGCGGATCGATGCGACAGCCAACGCGGTGATGAAGGAAACCGGCGTCAAGCTGAGCTACCAGGTCGGCACCATGATCGAGCTGCCGCGCGCCTGCCTGATGGCGGGCGAGGTGGCCGAGACCGCGGAGTTCTTCTCCTTCGGCACCAACGACCTGACGCAGACCACCTACGGCATCAGCCGCGACGACGCCGCGAGCTTCCTCGGCACCTATGTCGCCAAGGGCATCCTCGAGATCGATCCGTTCATCTCGGTCGATCGCGACGGCGTCGGCGAGCTCGTCAGGATCGGCGTCACCCGCGGCCGCAAGACGCGTCCGAACCTCAAGGTCGGCATCTGCGGCGAGCACGGCGGCGATCCCGCGTCGGTCGCGTTCTGCCACGAGGTCGGGCTCGATTACGTCTCGTGCTCGCCCTATCGCGTGCCGATCGCGCGTCTCGCCGCGGCGCAGGCCGCGCTCGGCAAGGAGATCGCCAGCCAGGCGTGAGCGATCTTACAGTTCAGAGAGTGCGATGGCCGGGACCAAGTCCCGGCCATTTTTGTTTGTTGAGGCAGCCTGAAAATATAGCGTCATTGCGAGCCGACGGGTCGCGCGAACGCGCGCCCGATGACAGGCTCCGCGAAGCAATCCATGTTTCCACTTGCCGAGCCATGGATCGCTTCAGCCTTCGCCAAGGCTTCGGCGGACAAGTCGTCGCTGTCGCTCCTCGCAATGACGGCGGGTGGCTACCGTGCCTGCAACACTTTGTTCACCATCTCCGTTGACTTGTTGTTTACGACTTTCATGCGCCGCGCGTTTACCAAGGCGCGCAATGCAACGTGCGAAACATGCGCGATCGCTTGAGTGTAGCGCGCGAGCAACGCCGATTAACTCCGCGGCAACCTAAACGGTTTAGCAACGAGAAAGGTCGAATTGCGCGGATGTACCGCGTTCGATTGCACTCAGTAAGCGTTGCGTGAGCGTACGATGTTTGTGTCGCGTAACCAGCCGAGGGGCGCACGTCTTGCGCTCTTCGGTCTCGGTCTTGGCATCTTCGCACTGATGCCGACCGAGATCGGATATCAGGATATCGCCTCGCTCCTGGCCCGGCAGCCCGGCGTCGCCGAGCGCTGGCAGAAGCGCGTCTTCGCCTCCGCCGTCGGCTCCATCCAGGTCGCGACCTACAGCTTCGGCCGTCCGATCGGCACGTCCGCGCCGCAAGCGCCGCAAATCCTGCTCGCAAGACTGGACAGTTCGAACCTCGACATCACCGGAACGGTGACGCGCAATCCGATCACGGCCCCGCCGCCGCGCTATCAGGCATCCGATTTTCCCAAGGTCGATCGCACCATGAAGGGCGATCGCCTCGTCGTCCGGCGGCCCGATCAGGTCGAACCGGCGGAGCCTGCAAATACGGCGCCCGCGAACGAGGATCCGGCGACATCGAATTCGTCGGTCAAGGGCATGAAGACCGCGACCGCACCGGCCGACAGCGCGCCGCTCGATCCTGAATTGCAGGAGGCGCTGCGCGCGCCGCCCTTGCCGCAATATGCCAAGCCGTCGCCGCAGCAGAACGACGTGTCGCTCTCGCTCGAGGCCAGCCCGCTCGACTATCTGAAGCCCGCGCCCGCAAAGCCCGCTGCTGCGCCCGCCGATGCGGCGCGCGAGCGCGACCCGTTCGCATTTCAGACCGCCAGTCTGTTCTTCGGCTCGTCGCTCGGCACGCCGGAGAACCTCGAGCGCTGGCAGCCCGGCGAGGCGCCGGTTGTCGTACCGCCGGCAGCAACGCCCGATCCCGACATGAAGGTGATGGCGTCACTGCCGGTCGATGCCGACGGTCCGGTCAAGGCCGGCGAGATGGGCGAGAGCATCGCGCCGAAGGGCGAGGTCAATGCGGACGACCAGCACACCAAGACGCCGGCGGAGCGGCTCGGCCTGTTCGACGAGAAGTCGCGCGCCAAGTCGGAGAAGTGCCTCGCCGAGGCGGTCTATTTCGAAGCCCGCGGTGAAGCGGTGCGCGGCCAGATCGCGGTCGCCCAGGTGGTGCTGAATCGCGCCTTCTCCGGCAAATATCCGGAGACGGTGTGCGGCGTGGTCTACCAGAACAAGAATCGCCATTACGCCTGTCAGTTCACCTTCGCCTGCGACAACGTCGCCGACGTCGTCCGCGAGCCCGACATGTGGGATCGCGCCAAGAAGATCGCGAAGGCGATGCTCGACGGCGAATTGTGGCTGCCGGAAGTCGACCGCTCGACCCACTACCACGCCTATTGGGTGCGGCCGTCCTGGGTCAGCGAGATGAAGAAGATGTACAAGTTCGGCGTCCACACCTTCTATCGCCCGCGCGCCTGGGGCGACGGCAGCGACGCGCCGAGCTGGGGCAACCCGGCCGAGACCGCCAAGATCTCGGCGCAGCTCGCCGAGGCCGCCCAGAGCTCGGCCGAGCAGGCCAGCGCCCGGCGATAGGGCCTTCTGCCTCCCGTTCCGCGGCCGGCGTGCCCCGGAATGACGGTCATCATCCTCTCCGATTCTGCAGAGCAGCCCTGCAGGCGAATATTTTTCTCCGGCCCCTCTTGGGGTTTTCATGCACCTGCATTAACTCCCCGTAACGTTCGGCGGGGCGGCTCCCCGCGCAGCAGTTGCGGGGGAAGACAAGATGGCCGTTACCACCGGGGATCTTCGACCGACGTCGGGCACGTGGCGCACGCCGCTTGTCATCATCGTCTGTGGCTGCGCGATTGCGCTGCTGAGCTTCGGGCCGCGCTCCAGCCTCGGCTTCTTCGTGCAGCCGATGAGCCATGAATTCACCTGGGGCCGCGACGTGTTCGGCCTCGCGCTGGCGCTGCAGAACCTGTTGTGGGGGCTCGGCCAGCCGATCGCCGGCGCGATTGCCGACCGCTTCGGGCTGCTGCGTGTGATGGTCGTCGGCGCACTGCTTTACGCCGCGGGCCTGCTCCTGATGCGTTACTCGGCGACGCCGCTCTCGCTCAACCTTGGCGCCGGCGTCTTGATCGGCTTCGGCCTGTCGGGCTCATCGTTCAACCTGGTGCTGTCGGCGTTCAGCAAGCTGCTGCCGCCCGCGCAGCGCGGCATCGCGCTCGGCGCCGGCACCGCCGCGGGCTCGTTCGGCCAATTCCTGTTCGCGCCGTTCGGCGTCGCGGTGATCGACAATTTCGGCTGGCAGACCGCGCTCCTCGTATTCGGCGCGCTGATGCTGCTGATCCTGCCGCTGTCGCTGGCACTCTCGACACCGCCGGCGGAGACGAATGACGCCGCGCCGGCTGATCAGCAGTCGTTCAAGACCGCGCTGGCGGAGGCGTTCGGCCATCGCTCCTACGTGCTGCTGGTGCTCGGCTTCTTCACCTGCGGCTTCCAGCTCGCCTTCATCACCGTGCATCTGCCGGCCTATCTCGCCGACCGCGGCATTCCGGCATCGACCGGCGGCTGGGTGATCGCGGCGATCGGCCTGTTCAACATCGTGGGCTCGCTCAGCGTCGGCTGGCTGCAGAACGTCTTCCCGAAGCGCTACATCCTGTCGGTGATCTACTTCACCCGCGCGGCGTCGATCGTCGCCTTCATCTCGTTCCCGATCACGACCTTCTCGGCGATCGCGTTCGGGGCAATCTCCGGCCTGACCTGGCTCTCCACAGTGCCGCCGACTTCGGCGCTGGTGGCGCTGATGTTCGGCACGCGCTGGTTTGCGACGCTGTACGGCTTCGCCTTCGTCAGCCATCAGGTCGGTGGCTTCCTCGGCGTCTGGCTCGGCGGCATCGTGTTCGAGCAGTATGGCTCCTACACCCCGATCTGGTGGCTGTCGGTGCTGTTTGGCGTGCTGTCGGCGCTGATCAATCTGCCGATCGTCGAAAAGCCCGTCGTCCGCCCGGTTGCGCAGCCTGCCTGATGGGGTAAACCATTTCCCCGAAACCAAGATTACGGGGAGTGCACATCGTGGCAACGTTCAAGGCAATCAGGATCGACAAGGCGGACAAGGGTACCACCGCCGCACTCACCCAATTCGACGAAGCCGAGCTGATGGACGGCGACGTCACCGTCCGCGTCGAGTGGTCGACACTGAACTACAAGGACGGCCTCGCACTGACTGGCAAGGCACCGGTGGTGCGCCGGTTCCCGATGATCGCCGGCATCGATTTCGCCGGCACGGTCGAGCAATCCAGCCATCCGGACTGGAAGGCGGGCGACAAGGTCGTCTGCAACGGCTGGGGCATGGGCGAGACCCATCTCGGCGCCTATGCCGAAAAGGCCCGGGTCAAGGGCGACTGGCTGGTGCGGCTGCCCGACGGCATCTCGGCCCGCGATGCGATGGCGGTCGGTACCGCCGGCTATACCGCGATGCTCTCGGTGCTGGCGCTGGAGAAGCATGGTCTCACCCCGAAGAGCGGCCCTGTGGTGGTCACGGGTGCCGCCGGCGGCGTCGGCTCGGTGGCGATCGCCGTGCTCTCGAAGCTTGGCTACCACGTCATCGCGTCGACCGGGCGGACGTCGGAGACCGACTATCTCAAGGGTCTCGGCGCCACCGAGGTGATCGACCGCGCAGAACTGTCAGGTGCGCCCAAGGCGCTGGCGAAGGAGCGCTGGGCCGGCGGCGTCGACAGCGTCGGGTCGACCACGCTCGCCAACCTGCTGTCGATGACGAAGTATGGCGGAGCCATCGCGGCCTGCGGTCTGGCGGCCGGTATGGATCTGCCGTCGTCGGTCGCGCCCTTCATTTTGCGGGGCGTGTGCCTTCTCGGTATCGATTCGGTGATGTGTCCGATCGAGCTGCGGAGGACCGCCTGGCGCCGCCTTGCCAGCGATCTGGATAAGGCAAAACTGGCTGATATCACTCATGAAATCGCCCTGGACGAAGTCATGGGCTTTGGCGCGAAAATCCTCGGTGGCCAGGTCCGCGGCCGCATCGTGGTAAAAATAGTCTGAGGACGTTCAGACTTTACCAACCAAGCTGCTCCAATGTTGCCACTGTTGGTATGGTAAGCAGCGGGTAAAGAGACTTGCAGCATGATCCCGGGGGGCCGGGTTTCCTCGCGCAGACGTCGAAAAGCGTTGGTGCGGGGGTCATGCGCAACAAGGAGCGAGTGCCCGCGCTCGTAAGTGGAGTAGCTCATGCTTGCGCGTTTGGTGTTGGGGGCCGTCACGGCCGGAGCAATGGTCGTGCCGGCATTCGCGGGCATGATGAACGCCGATGAGGCCCGCAGGTTCGTCGCCGGCAAGGTGTTCGCGTTCACCTGTTTCGATGGCACCCGCGGCGCCGGTCGCATCCTCGACGATCTGGGTGCGGCAGGCTCGGTCCAGTTCTCCGGCTCGGGGCCGATCCGTCACCTGCGCCTGCCCGGCAACACGCTGCAGATCCGCGGTCAGAGCGTTTGCGCGTCGCTGAAGGGCATTCCGTTCGAACCGTGCTTCAATCTCGACAAGCAGGACGACCGCTCGTTCCGCGGCTCGGTCTCCGGCATGGGCTTTGCCTATTGCGATTTCCATCACCAGGGCGGCCAGCAGATGCTGATGGCGCGCGCGGCGGCGCGTCCGCGCTCGCTGCATCCGCGCACCCGATCCGCGGATGCCTCGCAGACCGAAGTGTCGCGCGTTGAGACGCCGCAGGTCGGAAGCGCGAAGCTCGAGCCGGTCAAGGCCGAGCCCGCCAAGGTCGAGAGCGCGCCGGAATTGCGCCGCTCCACCGACTAACCTTTCATCTGCGCGCTAGCGGGAATAGCGCCGCCAAGCCGTAGTCATACGGATGGCGGTCGCCACGCCTTGCTCGCTACTCAATACCTGGCGTTCGCCGTGAGGCGGGACATTGGGGACTCTGATTTTGAGTAGTCATATGGCGCAATATTTTTTTCGAATTAGTGATGGCGATTACGCTGGTGCATCCGACCACGCGACGGAGTTTGAAAGCCGCGACGTGGCCTGGGCCGAGATGACCAAGGTCTGCGGAAATTTCCTCGGCAGCATTTCGCGCAATCTGAAGCAGAACAGCGAATGGCACATGGAGCTGCTCGACGAGGGCAGAAAACCCGTGTTCAGGATTCGACTGGTCGCCGAGTCCGTCGACTGAAGCTGTCTTTCAGGACGGCAAGTCCTAACCCTCAGCCTGCGCGAGCGGCTGAGCGGTTCGCCTGCGAAACAGGATCCGCTGATACAGCCAGCCGATCGCGACCAGCACGATGCCAAGGCACATGAACGACAGCGCCCGGTAGACACCCGTGAGCGTCGACATGTCGATCAGGAACGCCTTCAGGATCGTCAGCCCGATCACCGCAGCAGACGCGAGCCGCGCCCGCTGCGAGTTGACGACGATGCCGATGCCGAGCAGCGCGACGCCGAACATCAGCCAGGCGATCGAATAGGTGTATTGCTCCGCGCCCGTGGTCTCGCCGCGCGTCAGCACGGGTCCGTGGTAGAGCCTGCGAATCTCGAACGTGACGTAAGCGAGCGCAAGGACCAGCGCGCCGGCGGCGATCGTGTTGGCATAGCCGGCAGGACGATGGCCCGCCACCGCATAGGACAGCAGCAGCGCCAGCACCGCCGGCAGCGCGTAGCCGAGCAGCAGCAGGTTGATGAAGCTGCCGCCGACGTCCTGCCACCACAGTATCGGGTTCTCCAGCGCCAGCAGTCCGAACAGGCTGGCAAGCCCGGCGAATGCGGTCAGCAGGATCGCGCCGACATTGTGCACGATGCTGCCGCTGCGCAGGCGCAGCCGCTCCAGTCCGATCGCCATCGCAAGCGTCGCGCCGACCTGCAGCGCGACCTCGGTCAGCCCGGCGCTGGCATAATAGACATCGCCGCTGTTGACCGCGTGGCGGATCTCCATGAAGGCAAGCAGCACCGTGAACAGGATCGCGGCGGATTCGACGATGCGCAGCGGGACGTCGTCGCCGTTGCGACGCAGGAAATGGCTTGCCGCCCAGAATGACAGCGCCGGCACGCCATAGCCCCACAGCAGCCAGTTGAAGATCGGCGTGGTGCCGACGGCGTCGCCCGCGATCCGCGGCTCATAGCCGATGCGCAGCACGACGATGCCGGCCAGGATCGCGGCAAGCCAGCGCAGGAACGGAATCGGCCGCTGCACCGACAGCCACGCCGTGCCCATCGACACCAGCGCGAGCGCGATGGTGAGCCAGCCCTTGTCGAGCGCGAAGGTCAGCGCCAGCGCCAGCGAGGCGAGGGCGCCGGTGGCGGACAACGCAATCGAAGGCGACAGCTCCGGCCGCTCGTCGCGCCGGGTCAGCGCCTCGGTCGCGGCTGCGTAGGCCGCCGCCAGCAGCACGGCGAGGACCGCGAACGGGATCGAGCGGTCGAGATGCGCGATGCGTGCATAGAGTGCGACCAGCAGCGCGACCGGCGTGAACACCGCCGCCGCGGCCCAGGTCACCGTGACCTTCGTGGTGGTAAAACGGAATTGCGCGAGGAAGCCGGCGATGCCGAAGGCGGCCGCGAACAGCGCGGCGGTGACGAGATGCAGCGAGACCGAGCCATCGGTCACGGACCGGCCGATGCCGGGGATCGCGCCGCCCGGCAGCACCAGCATGTCGACGTTGCGGCGGACGGCCCATTCGCCGAACACAATGAACACGAAGATCGACGCGGCGCCGATCGCACGGGTAGCAGCAGGCGCGCGCCAGGCGACAAGCAGGCTCGCGGCTGTCAGCAGCGCAAAGCCGATCATCGCGGTGTCGGCGTGGGCGCTGTTGAGCGCGATCAGCATCGCGCCAAACAGATAGGCGGCGAGCGAGCTAGATGAAATCGGCTCGATCTCCTCGCCGTCGCCGTCGGGACCGAACATGAAGCCGCAGACCACGAGCAGCGCCGCCAGCACGAAGCCCGCGATGACATGGAAGACGTGCGGCGCGATCATCTCGGGCCCGCATTGCAGGCAAGGGAAGGTCCACAGCAGCGCGAAGGCGATCGTCGTGACCGCGAGCCAGCGCCACAGCCGGATCCGGGCGAGGCCGAACGCCGCCGCCGTGACGATGGCGAGGTAGACGTAGAGCGACCAGAAGTCGGGCTTGTCTGACGACACCAGGAGCGGCGTGACGAAGGCGCCGACGATGCCGAGCCCGGCCAGCGCGGGTCCGTGCAGCAGCGCGGCCGCCAGCGTGCCGAGCGCGACCATACCGAGCAGGATGAAGGCGCTCGCCGGGGCGAGGAAATCATACAGCGCGTAGGCGGCGTAGACGGTAGCGAATGCCACCGCGGTGCCGGCGGCAGTGAGGATCGCCGGGATGTTGGCGATCGGCAGCGCCGCGATGTTGGAGATGCTTTCCTGGCGCCTGGTCCATTCACCGGCGCCGAGCAGCGCCAGCGCAAACAATCCGCCGAGCATCGTGCGGACGCCGGGGCCGAGCAAGCCGGCCTCGATCGAATAGCGCACCATGAAGAAGCCGCCGAGCGCGAGCGTCAGGCCGCCGATCCACACCACCCAGCGCGTGCCGAGCGTCTCCTCGAAGCCGGGTGCAGGCTGCGGAGGGGCTGGCGGCTCCGGCAGGGGCGGCGGTACGGCACCTGGCGCGTCCGCGGCTGGCTCGGTCTGCGCGGCCGGTTCGCTGGGAGCCGCCTCCGGGAGCGGTGGCGGCGCGACGGAAGGCGCCGTCGGCGGCGTCTGCTCGAACTCCTGCAGCGGAGTCAGCGGCGGCGGCATGGCCGTCCGCGCGGCGGCGCCGCCCGCGGCCTCGATCGCATCCAGGCGGCGCTGCAGCAGGTCGATCCGGCCCAGCGCCTTGCGCGCGAAAATGATCGCGACGATGGCGAGGACGAGCGTCAGGAAGTCGAACGGCGAATCGAACATCGGGCCTCCGGCAGGACGCGCCGGACTTGGCCAGCCCGGCGGCCCGTCGCAACCTAGTAGTGCCGTGAGGAGGACCGGAAGTTCAAGCGATCGGGCGTGACCGGCTGCGCTTAGTCCAGATCGATGCGGAAGGGCCGGCCTTCGACGCTCATACTGCCGGGACCCATCGCGTCGAGTGCGCGCAGCATCCGGCCCTCGCGCCCCAGCGCCTTGTCGGCGAGGCTGACGATCAGCCGGTTGGGAGCCGCGATCGGCGAGGCCTCGCGGATCATCCGGGCGATGGACATTTCGTCGCGGTGCGGGTTGAGGGCGCAGACCGTGACGAATGCGCTCGCGGTCGAACGGCTGATGCCGGCGTAGCAATGCACCACCATCGGTGCTTGGCGATCCCAGCCGCGCACGAAGCTCAGCACCTTCTCGATATGCGACTCGTTGGGCGCAACGAAGCCGTCCATCTGTTCGATGATGTCGTCCATCGACACTTTCAGGTGGTTGGCCGGCAGCACGGAAGGCGGCCGCTGCACCTGGTCGACATTGGCCATCACAGTCAGCACATGGCTGGCGCCGGTGGCGCGAACCGTGTCGGAGAGTGCGGCAAGCGAGCAGACGTGAAGCATGATGGTCCTTCTATCGGGGGTGCCGGATTATAACGGCTGCTCCCGAACGGGCAAAGGCGGGGGTGCCATGCCGATTCATCGTTTTGCGGCGCAACCGGCGGCACGTCTTTCGGTGCCGCCCTAAGAGGCGTGCAATGCCTTGAAGCGCTCGAGAAACTGCTTTTCGGCCCGCGCGGCGGTCCATGGCGTCAGATAGTCGCGCTCGGTCGCTTCGGGCAGTTCCGGATCGCGGCCGAACAGCCGCTTGGCCTCGGCTCGCGAAAATCCCGCCAGATGCGTCGCCTCGAGATACGCGGCGCCGCGATCGGCGGCCTTGATCTGCTGGGTGATCTCGTCCGCCAGCATGGCGGGCAGGCCGAAGCGGATATGGATCGCGCCGAGCAGCCGCTTCTCCACCGCCTTGTATTCGCCTGACAGCACCGCCTTGAACGGTGAGATCATGTCGCCGATGACGTATTCCGGTGCGTCGTGCAGCAGCGCCGCGAGACGATGGCGGATGTCGACGCGCGGCATCTGCTGGCGCATCACGGCTTCGACCAGCAGCGTGTGCTGAGCCACCGAGAAGATGTGCGCCCCGCTGGTCTGGCCGTTCCAGCGCGCGACCCGCGCCAGTCCATGCGCGATGTCGACGATTTCGATATCGAGCGGCGACGGGTCGAGCAGGTCCAGCCGGCGTCCCGACAACATCCGCTGCCAGGCGCGGGTTGTCTCCGTCGATTTGCGCGCCGTCATTTCTTCTTGAGTCGCGGTGTGCGGAGCTTGCCGCTGCAGCTCTCGTGGCAGAAGCAGGTCACGAGGTGATCGTTGACCATGCCGGTCGCCTGCATGAAGGCGTAGACGATGGTGGGACCGACGAACTTGAAGCCGCGCGCGCCGAGCTCCTTCGAGACCTTGATCGAGACCGGCGTCGAGGCCGGCACGCTCGCGGTGGTCTTGAATTGATTGACCTTCGGCTTGCCGTCGACGAAGTCCCACAGGAAATTCGAGAAGCCGGGGCCTTTCTCCATGATCTCCAGATAGCCCTTCGCACTCGCGACCGCGCCTTCGATCTTGGCGCGGTTGCGGACGATGCCGGCATCGTTCATCAGCGCGTGCACCTTCTTGGCGTTGTAGCGCGCGATCTTCTCGGGCTGGAAATCGTCGAAGGCTTTGCGGAAGTTCTCGCGCTTGCGCAGGATCGTGATCCAGGACAGACCGGCCTGGAAGCCGTCGAGGATCAGCTTTTCGTAGAGTGCGCGGTCGTCATATTCCGGCACGCCCCATTCATTGTCGTGATAGGCGACGTAGAACGCATCCTCGCCCGGCCAGGGGCAGCGCGTCTTGCCGTCGGGATGCAGCTGCGCGGTACGGCTCATGCGACGGTCTGCTTGGGTGTGATGCGGACGGCGTCAGGTTCGGCGAGGTGAAGCGACAGCCCGCCCGCGGTCAGCGCCAGGCCGGCGTCGAGCGCATCGGCGACGCGGTCGATGCGGACCAGCGCGAGACCCTTCTCGCCGGCGGTCGAACCGATGGTGCCGACCTGCTTGTCGCCAGCCAGGATGGTAGCGCCGGCTTCGGGCGCGGGGCCGTCGAGGACGATCTTCACCGTGCGGGTGCGCGCCGTGCCGCGGTGCTGCATGCGCGACACCACCTCCTGGCCGACATAACAGCCCTTGTCGAAATCGACGCCGTTGAGGCGATCCATATTGGTCTCGTGCGGGAAGGCGTCGCCATACATGAAGTCGAGCCCGCCGCGCGGCACGCCGGTGGCGATCCGATGCGCCTCGTAGGCGTTGGAGTCGACGAGATCGGCACCGATCAGCTCAGCGAGCTTCTGCTTCAAATCTTCCGGAATCAGGATGCGCCAGCCGAGCGCTGGGTTGCGCGGATCGGCGAACGCGAGATCCGGCGTCGCCGCCGGCTCGCCATCCCAGGCCGCCAGCACACCAAGGCTGTCGGACAGGTTCTCGACCACGACCTTGGCGCGCAGCTTGTAGAAGCCGAGCTTGTCGGCAAGGCCCTTGGCGAGCGCGCGCGGCGCATCGATCAGGAAGCCGCCGCCGTGGCCGGCGGGTATCTCGGTGATCAGGAAATCGACGATGATCTTGCCCTGCGGCGTCAGCAGCGCGCCGAACCGGGCCTGTCCCGCGCGCAACTCGGCGATGTCGGCGGTGATGAGGCCGTTGAGGAAGTTGCGGGCGTCCTCGCCAGAGACCTTGACCACGCCCCGATCTGGAAGAAACGCTGCTTTCATTCGCAAAATTGGCTCTTTTCCAAGTTCCTTGGGAAACGCGCAGGCCGCGATATCCCCTGTCAAGCTAAGGCGCTACAGTGCGCCGAACAAGGCCCGCGCGACAGCCGAAAGCGGGCGTCGAGGACCGATGAATCAGCATTTTGACACCATTCTAAAATCCGGCACCGTGGTCAATCAGGACGGCGAGGGCGTGCGCGATATCGGTATCGCGGGCGGCCGCATCGCCGCGATCGGCTCGCTCAGTCAGGCCTCGGCCGGCGAGGTGATCGACTGCAAGGGCCTGCACATCCTGCCCGGCGTGATGGACACCCAGGTGCATTTCCGCGAGCCCGGGTTGACCCAGAAGGAAGACCTCGAGACCGGCTCGCGCAGCGCGGTGATGGGCGGGGTCACCGCCGTGTTCGAGATGCCGAACACCAATCCGCTGACGGTCACCGAAGCGGCCTTCACCGACAAGATCAAGCGCGGCCGCCATCGCATGCATTGCGATTTCGCGTTCTTCATCGGCGGCACCCGCGAGAACGTGCAGGATCTGCCGGAGCTCGAGCGCGCCCCGGGCTGCGCCGGCGTCAAGGTGTTCATCGGCTCCTCCACCGGCGCGCTGCTGGTCGAGGACGACGAGAGCCTGCGGCGGATCTTCCAGGTGATCCGGCGCCGCGCCGCGTTCCACGCCGAGGACGAGTATCGCCTCAACGAGCGCAAGCCGCTGCGGATCGAGGGCGATGCTCGCTCGCATCCGGTGTGGCGCGACGAGACCGCCGCGCTGATGGCGACCGAGCGCCTGGTCAATCTCGCGCGCGAGACCGGCAAGCGCATCCACGTGCTGCACATCTCGACCAAGGACGAGATTCTGTACCTGCGTGACCACAAGGATGTCGCCTCCTGCGAGGCGACGCCGCACCACCTCACCATGGCCGCGCCGGAGTGCTACGAGCGGCTCGGCACACTGGCCCAGATGAACCCGCCGGTGCGCTCGGCCGATCACCGCGCCGGCATCTGGTACGGTATCGAGCAGGGCATCATCGACGTGCTCGGCTCGGATCACGCGCCGCATACGCTGGAGGAGAAGGCCAAGACCTATCCGGCCTCGCCGTCGGGCATGACCGGCGTGCAGACGCTGGTGCCGCTGATGCTCGATCACGTCAATGCCGGGCGGCTGTCGCTGGCTCGCTTCGTCGATCTCACCAGCGCGGGGCCTGCGCGCCTGTTCAACATCGCCTGCAAGGGCCGCATCGCGGCCGGTTACGATGCCGACTTCACAATCGTCGACCTGAAGCGCAGCGAGACCATCACCAACAAATGGATCGCCTCGCGCGCCGCCTGGACGCCTTATGACGGCGTGCGGGTGCAGGGCTGGCCGGTCGGCACCTTCGTGCGCGGCCGGCGGGTGATGTGGCAGGGCGAAGTCACGACGCCATCGACCGGCGAGCCGGTTCGGTTCCTCGAGACGCTGAAGCCGTAGGTTCGCGTTTGACGCGTTTTCTTGACGCGAACCGGCGGCCCACTTCGCTCGAAAACGCTATCGTTTTACTGTCGGGCCAGTGCCAGCGAGAACTCGCCGTTGCGCACGCGCGCGGCGAGGCCCTCGGCGAATTTCGCCACCGCGTCCTCGCCATAGGTGCCGACCAATTCGGCCAGCGCCGCGAACAGGCTCGCCTGCGCGAGGCAGTCGCCATCGACGCCGTCGTGACGCGCTTCAGCCCAGGCCTCGTTCAGGTAGCCCAGCGCGGCCTGCTTCTGCTCGTGGTCGGGTCGCGGGTCTTGGTGATGGGGGAAGGACGCTGGATGGCGCATGAAACTCTGCAAATTGACAGCGCGCGGTCCGAGGAGCGAACCACTGCGACGTGCGAGATGTATCACGCATGCAGGTACCGCCTAGCCCACATCTTTCGAAAAGGTTAACGGCGGCCTCGGCATTTAAAGGGGAATTCCGGATATCCGGGCCGCGATCAGCCGAATGAGCTGTGGATATGGTCCAGCACCGCGCGCGGCGTGGCGCACAGATGGCTGGCGCCGGCCTCGGTCAGCTCCTCGGGCGTGCCGTAGCCATAGGTGACGCCGACCGCCCGGATGCCGTTTCGATTCGCCCCGATCACGTCGTGGCTGCGATCGCCGATCATCAGGGATTTGGCCGGATCGGCCCCGGTCTGCGCCAGCGCATAGGTGAGCAGGTCGACCTTGTTGACCCGGGTTCCGTCGAACTCCGAGCCGAAAACGTGGTCGAAATAGTCGCCGAGGCCGAAATGCGCGATGATCCGCGTCGCGAACACATGCGGCTTCGAGGTCGCGACGAACATCCGGCCCGGTGCCCGGCGCAGCTCGGCCAGAACCTCCGCGATGTCGGGATAGACCGCGTTCTCGAACAGCCCGACATCGCCGAATCTTTCGCGGTAGAGCGCGACCGCGCGGTCCGCGAGCTCCTCGCCGCCGAGCAGCATCGCAAAGCTCGCCCTGAGCGGCGGCCCGATGCACCAGGTCAGTTCATCCTGCGAGGGAACCGGCCGGCCGAGCTTTTCCAGCGCGTACTGGATCGAGCCGGTGATGCCGGGCTTCGGGTCGGTCAGGGTGCCGTCGAGGTCGAAGAAGATCGCCCGTTCAGTTGGCATAGCGGGCCGTCAGGTCGCGGGAGATTTTCGAGCCCTCCTCGATGTAGCGGCGGATCGCTACCGTGGCCGCGGGCGTGCAGGTCCGGTAGGTCTGCTGGAAGCCGTTATAGCCGCGGTTGAAGCCCGCGATCATGCGGGCGCGGCGGTCGCCGGAGGGGGTCTCGGCATCGATCAGTGCCTGCATTTCGTTGCGCCATTTGGCGCCCTCGTTGGAGCCGCAGATGCCGCGCAGATAGTGCAGGGCGCCGAGGATCTCGGCCAGCCGCTGCAAATCGCCGTCGAACGGCGCAGCCGCGTCCTGCGCCCGGGCGGGCGTCGCAAGGCATGCCGACATCAGGATCACAACGGCGAGAAAGGCTTTGATCATCAGGGGTTCCGGAATGGCGGTGGTATGCCCCCTCAATGCGCCCGAGGCAAGGCGGCCGAGCCCCCCAAAGCCCCCCACGGGCCTCAAACCAGCCGCCGGGCGGCCGCAATCACCGCATGCAGGCCGCCGGTGACTTTAAGGTCGCCGATCTCCTCCGGCGCCAGCCATTTGAAATCGTCGTGCTCGTCGTTCAGGTGAGGCTCGCGGGACGCCCAGCGCGCCGCGAAGGTCATGATCAGATAGTGTCCGGTGCCGGGGCCGGTCGGCAGCACCTCGCGCCAGCCGGCGAGGCCGACGATCTCGACCTTGAGGCCGGTCTCCTCGTCGATCTCCCGGTGCAGGGCGGTATGCAGCGATTCGCCGAACTCGACCCGGCCGCCGGGCAGCGAATAGAAGCCCTTGCCGGGCGAGCGGGCGCGGCGCACCAGCAGCACCTTGTCGTCGCGGAAAATCACGCCTGACACGGCGAGCTGCGGGCGGATCGGAGGTTCGGGAGAGGTCAAGGTGATTAGCAGCCGGTTGTGAAGACCATCATGCCCGATATCTCAGGCGCCCGCCATGATGCTGTCGACATCGGCCTCTGCGGCGCCGTTGATGATGCCGGCGGTCTGCATCACCAGCGGCTTGACCCAGACGATCGCCTGCTCGGCGAGCGCGACCCGGCTCTTGTCCTGCTGCAATTGCCGCATCGCCGCCCCGACCTCGGTCAGGATCTTCGTCATGCTGTCGGTGAGCTGGTCGAATTCGGCCCGGATTGCGGCGTCCGCGGTCTCATAGGCCTCGATCGCGAGATCGCGTGCCCGGAAATTCGACGCGGTGAAATGCTCGGCATAGGACAGCGGCTGCCATTCGAGGAAATCGCTGGCGCATTCCGGCAGGTCCGGGACCATCTCCAGCAGCATGATGGCTTCGTTGAAGTGATTGAGGTAGTCGGTGGCAAGCCCGGTGCGGGGATTGATGTTGGCGGCGCGCAACAGCGCCGCCCGCGCCTCATCGGGGTACGTCGGTCGCGGGGAAGAGTCCGCTATGGCGGCCGTTGAGGTCATTGATCGCAGTCTTTAACGGTCCAAGTTAAGGCAGAATAAACGGATACCACTCTGGACGGCAAATGTGCGGACGCTTTGTCATAACCTCGCCGCCGGCGGCCTTGCGCGAGATGTTCGGCTATATCGAGCAGCCGAATTTTCCGCCACGGTATAATGTTGCGCCGACCCAGCCGATCCCGGTGGTGCTGCTGCAGAATGGCGGCCGGCATTTTCAATTGATGCGCTGGGGCCTGATCCCGTCGTGGGTCAAGGACCCCAGGACCTTCTCGCTCCTGATCAACGCGCGCTCCGAGACGGTGCGTGAGAAGCCGGCCTTCAAGAACGCGATCAAGCGGCGCCGGGCGCTGATCCCCGCCGACGGCTATTACGAATGGCAGGATGCCGGCGGCCGCAAGCGGCCGTTCTTCATCCATCGCCGCGACGGCCATCCGCTCGCCTTCGCCGCGCTTGCCGAGACCTGGATGGGGCCGAACGGCGAGGAGCAGGATACGGTCGCGATCGTCACTGCGCCGGCCAGTCCCGACCTCGCGCAATTGCATCACCGCGTGCCGGTCACGATCAGGCTCGAGCAATTCGCGCGCTGGCTCGACTGCCTGCCGAATGATGTCGACGACGTGATGCCGATGCTGAAGGGCCCCGAGGTCGGCGAGTTCGCCTGGCACCAGGTCACGATGCGCGTCAACGCGGTCGCCAATGACGATGCGCAATTGCTGCTGCCGATGACCGCGGATGAAATCGCCGCGGAGGACGCGCCGCAGCCGAAGAAGGCCGCGCCGAGAAAGGCGGCGGTGCGGGAGGACGACGGGCAGGGGTCGTTGTTTTGAGGGCTCACTGAACCGGCGTGATGCAGCGCGGATTTGCGTCAGCTCTCCACATCGTCGTCCTGGCCTTCGCCAGGACGACGATGAAGATGGACCTCGATTCAACCGGTGCGCAATTGCGCACCTGAGGGCTCGCGCCAAGTGGCGCGCTCCGGCATGACAGAGCCTGAGATCACCCCTTCACGTGTGCCACGCCCTCGATCTCGATCAGCATCTTTGGATTGGGCAGCGCCACCACCACGCAGGTGGTGCGCGCGGGGTAGGGGGCGGGGCCGAACGCGCCAGCATACAGCGCGTTCATCGTCGCGACGTCGCTCGCGCGCGTCAGCAGCACGTTGACCTTGACGAGATCGCGCATCGTCGCGCCCGCCTCGCTCAGCACGCGCTTGATATTGGTCACGACATTGGCGAACTGCGCCTCGAAGCCGTCGGGCAGCTCGCGATTGGCGTCAAAGCCGGGAATGCCGGAGATGAACAACAAATCGCCGACGCGGGCGCCGAACGAGAGTGGCGGCGCCTGGACGCCGGGCGGAGGAGGGAAGTGCTTGATTGTGGTCTTTTCAGTCATTGGGTCACCCGTCTGCGTGAGATGGAAGGGGAGAAGTTTCGATGGCGCGCGGTGCCGCTGCACGCCGGCGCCAAAGATTCCTGCCGAAGAGATTCTGGCCGATCATGCCTGCGAGCATCGCGAGAACGAAGACCACGATCGGTAGCGAGAGGCCGGCGAGATTGACCAGTGCCGGCCCGGGGCAGATGCCGACGAGGCCCCAGCCGATGCCGAACAGCACCGCACCGGCAACCAGCGGCGCATCGATGTCGGTGCGGTCGGGCCAGAGGAAGCGCGCCGAGAAGGCGGGGGCCGTGCGCCGCCGGGCGATCGCGAAGCCGGTTGCTGCGACCGCAACCGCGCCCGCCATCACGAAGGCGAGCGTCGCGTCCCACGCGCCGAACAGATCGAGGAAGCCGAGCACCTTCTGCGGATCGGTCATGCCGGAGATCAGAAGGCCCGCGCCGAAGATCAGGCCGCAGGCAAAACTGGCAAGCACCGCCATCGCTAAACCGCTCCTTGTTTGAGCATGATCCTTTCGGAAAAACCGCTTCGCACTTTTCCGGATCATGCTTAGCCTCCGATCCCGTGCCTGACGATTGCGACCGTTGCGATCGCCGTCAGGATGAAGATGCATGTTGCCACGATCGAACGGCCGGACAGCCGCGCGAAGCCGCAGACGCCGTGGCCCGAGGTGCAGCCATTGCCCATCCTTGTGCCGAATCCGACCAGCAGTCCCGCGATCGCGACCACCACAAGGCTCGCATTCATCGCCGGCCGCGGCAGCGGCGCGCCGAACAGCGCCGCAATCAGGGGCGCTCCGATCAGTCCCGCGATGAACGCGATGCGCCAGGAACGATCGGCGCTACGGTCGGCGGTATCGGCCTGCAGCGCGCCGCCGACGATGCCGGTGACCCCGGCGATTCGCCCGGTCAGCAGCATCAGCAGAGCGGCGGCAAGCCCGATCAGCGCGCCGCCGGCAAGGCCGGAAAGTGGGGTGAAATCGTGCATCGATGCAGATCCCTGTTGCGCAAACTCCTCAGCGATCCGGCAAAGCGGTGGGCGCGCATGCGCCAGTGGTCGCGCGGCTGCAGAGGCGATGATAGACTCCGCACCATCAGGAACAAGCGCAATCCCGCATGTTTCGCGGCATTTCAGCGATGCCGCCGGTCGGCTGGATTGCCGCGATTCGCTCTCACTTCGTCCGGAGAATCCCCCATGAAGTTGCCATCCGTCGCCCGCGCCGCGCTGCTCGCGCTGGCGATGCTCACCGGAACGTCCGCTGCCCTGGCTGACGAGGGCGCGGTGACGCTCGTGATCTTCAAGGGCGGCTGGGTGTTCGGCGGCTCCGCCGGCAAGGGCGTCATGACCTTCCACGGCCAGACCTATGGGCTCACGGCCGGCGGGCTGGACTATGGGCTCGTGTTCGGCGGCTCGCAGACCACGTTGCAGGGGCGGGTGCGCAATATCCGCCGTCCGCAGGATATCAACGGCGTCTATGCCGCGGCGGGCATGGGCGTTGCGCTCGGCGCCGGCGTGCGCGGCATCCTCTTGACCAACCAGAACGGCGCGGTGCTCGAATTGAGCGGCAAGCAGGTCGGGCTGATGGCCAATGTCGATCTCAGCGGGCTTGCGATCACGTTGAAGGAGTAGGGAGCGGTCTCGTAGCGATCTCGTAGGATGGGTAGAGCGAAGCGAAACCCATCGACTTCGGTGCGTCGGGAGAGATGATGGGTTTTGCGGAGTTTATCTCGGGCCGCGCTTTGCGCGGACCCGTTGGCTCTACCGATCCTACGATCCTACGATTCCGTGATCCACTCGGCGAGTTCGCGCCACGGCTGTAAGGTCCAATGACCCGAGGCCGCGCCGGATGGCGACGGCAGCACGAACACTTCGGGAAAGCCATTCACCGATGGCTGCCGACCGAGCACGAGCGCGTTGGTCGGCCTGTTGTAGAACAGGCTCGCCCCCTTCCTGCTGGTGAAGGCGACGGTGTTCGGCCGATAGGTCTCGATCTTCGTCCGGAAGCCCACCACGTCGAACGACTGCCTGTTGATTTCGTGATCCATCCCGGCGCCGGTCTTGGAGAGATCGGTGAAGCCGATGCCGAGCGCGAGCAGCGCCGCGAACTCGTCCGGCCGATAGCGCCGCGGCGTGATGCCGGCCTCATGCAGCGCACGCCAGAACCGGTTGCCGGGATGCGCGTAATAATGCCCGACGGCGGCCGAGCGCGTGCTCGCTGCGGTGCCGACGAACACCAGGCGCAGATTGGCGCGGAGCTGGTCGGGGAGGCGGTGGGAATTGTTCGCGGGCATCTGGGGGCTGAATAAAGTAATCACGCGTTGGCACATGACTTCACCTGGAATCGAGCGGCGAACTGCGCCTCACCTCTCCCGATTGCGGGCAGGGCAATCCGGTGTTTCCGCGCCGTCATGGCCGGCACAAGGCCGGGCATGACGAGTTTGTGGCGCTATCGAGCCCATATGCGATTGCCAGCACTCGCAGGGGAGGCGCGTTCCCAAAATATCGAAAACAACCCCATGCAAAGTACAAAGTAGCCGGCGGTGGCCGGCGTTCGACCAGGCTACTTGACACGTCGGGCAACTCACGGATATTTTCCAATATTCCGAAATCACGCAGGCGCACGCTCGCCTCCCGAGGCATATGGCATTCGTGCGCTTCTGTAAGCGACGTTTCCATGTCGTCGTGGCCGCCAGCCATATGCATAGCCCTGCGGCTTGCGGGGGGCAGTGCCGTCGCTGTCGTCATTCAAGCTAGTCCCGTCACGCGCTAGCGCACCGGCTCCTTGACCTCTTCTTCCGTCGTGACCGCTTGCGACGGTCCGGTTGCGCGCACCATCAGGAACGTCCCCGAGAACCTTGTGCCGCGGATGCTCCAGCGGCCGTCGATCTCGGTCGCGTCGGCATTGACCGCGCCTTCATAGTGCACGGTGTCGTAGCCGTAGCCAGGCGGCTCGTAACGTTTGACGAACGTAACAGCGCTGCCGGAGCGCTGGCCCGCAAGCGATGCATTGTGCGTGCTGATCGGACAGCCCGGCATCACGCAGGGTTCGGTCACGCTGCCGCCGAGCGCGCCGCCGGCGTCGATCAGCGTCGCCAGGAACGTGACCATGCCGCTCGGCTGAACATAGCTGCCGTCCCAGACGCCGGTGAGATTGTCGGTCATGTCGCTTGCCCGGATTGCGCTTGGCGAAATTGCAGTGATCGATGTGGTGCACGCAGCGCCTCAACGCAAGTCGTGCCCGATCGCGCGGTTGCTTGCAGGTGCAAAAGGGTCTGTAATCCGCTCAAACAGATCAAGAAGAATTCGGGAGCGGACATGACAGGAGAGGCGAAAACCCACTTTGAGGTGATCGTGGTCGGCGCCGGCGTCGCGGGCATCTACCAGATCAAGCGGCTGGCCGATCTCGGCATCGACGCCACCGTGCTCGAAGCCGCGCCCGATCTCGGCGGCACCTGGTACTGGAACCGCTATCCGGGCTGCCGCTTCGATTCCGAGAGCTACACCTATGGCTTCTCATTCTCGCGCGAGCTGCTCGACGAGTGGCACTGGAAGGAGCGCTTCTCCGGCCAGCCCGAGAATCTGCGTTACCTCAACTACGTCGCCGACAAGTTCGACCTGCGCAAGTACATGCAGTTCAATTGCAAGGTCGATATCATGCAGTTCGACGAGACGCGCGACCTCTGGCAATTGAGGATCAGTGACGGCCGCGAACTGACCTGCCGCTTCGTGGTGCTCGCGATCGGGCTGTTGTCGGCGCCGACCATGCCGCGCGTGCCTGGCATCGATGACTTCAAGGGCCGCTCGTTCCACACCTATTACTGGCCGCACGAGCCGGTCGATCTTGCCGGCAAGAAAGTTGCGGTGATCGGCACCGGCGCCACCGGCATCCAGCTGATCGGCGAGATCGCAGACAAGGTCGGCGAGCTCACGGTGTTTCAGCGCCGGCCGAACTGGAGCGCGCCGCTCAACAACTCAGCGATCTCCGACGAGGAGATGGCCGACATCCGCGCCCGCTATGACGAGATCTTCGCTGCCTGCGCGCTGACGCCGGGCAGTTTTGTCCATGGCCCCGACAAGCGCGGCTTCTACGAGGTGAGCCGCGCGGAGCGGCTCAAGCTGTGGGACAGGCTCTACGACGAGCCCGGCTTCGGCATCTGGCTCGCGAACTTCCGCGAGATTTTTATGGATGAAGCCGCCAATGCGGAGCTCTCGGAATACATCGCGGGCCGCATCCGCCAGCGCGTGAACGATCCTGATGTCGCCGAGAAGCTGATCCCGCGGGATCACGGTTTTGGCGTGCAGCGGCTGCCGCTGGAGACCCGATATTTCGAGGCGTACAATCGCGACAATGTGCAGCTCGTCGACCTCAGCGAGACGCCGCTGGTGCGCGTCACCGAGAGCGGCCTGCGCACCACGGCGCGCGACTACGACTTCGACATCATCGTCTACGCCACCGGCTTCGACGCCATCACCGGCGCCTACGACCTGATAGATATCCGCGGCATTGGCGGGGAGCGCCTCGCCGACAAGTGGAAGCACGCGCCATCGACCTTCCTCGGCATGCTCGTCCACGGCTTCCCGAACCTGTTGATGCCGACCGGCCCGCAAAGCGCCTCTGCATCCACGAACTTCCCGCGCGGCATCGAGAACGGCGTCAACTGGTGCACCAACCTGCTTCAATACATGTGGGACCGCGGCCTGACCCGCGCCGACGCCACGCTCGAAGCGCAGCAGCGCTGGACCGCGCATGTCGTCAAGATGTACGAGATCATGCTGATGCGCAAAGCCAAGTCGTGGTTCACCGGCTACAACTCCAACGTCGCCGGCCACGAGGAGGGGACGGTCCGCTACTTCGTCTACAACGGCGGCACGCCGAAGTTCTTGGGGATCATCAACGGGGTTGCGGAGAAAGGGTATCAGGAGATTGCGTTTGGTGCGGGGGCGCGGGGCGGTGTGCAAGCAGCTGTCGGGGCGACGGCGTAGGATTCAGGAATAGTCCGGTAGCCCGCATGAGCGCAGCGATATGCGGGACAGGTAAACCCCGGATATCGCTTCGCTCATCCGGGCTACTTGCTCAAGCCGTCGCCGCCGAATGTCACATCGAGCAGCGAACATACGGCGTCTCGATGGGCACCGGTGCCTTGGAGCTGAGTATGATCTTGTTCTCTCCGGAGAGTGTTATGTCGAATGACACGTCCGAAACCGCGACGCCGTCCGAGCACGCCGCAATCACGCGAACATTCTGCCCGTCATCATGCAGCGATTTGACGGTGCATTTTTGAAACGTGCCGGTGATTTGCTTGCCCTGGACGATCAAGCCTCCCGCGTTGAGATCGGCATCTTTCTTGAACGCGAGCTTGTTGTTCTCCTTGGTGAAGACCTGGTTGCAAGCCGAGGCGTCGATCGTCCAGGCTCCGCTCAAATCCGCAGCCTGTGTCGAGGCCGCTTGCGCAACGAGAAGTACGAATAGCACAGCGTTGAAGGTTCTCATGAAACTCCCCAATCAAATGGTCACAGGGGTAATATCCCTGACCCGACCTTCATCGCTTTCGAGCGTCATAGCAAGCGATGAGATAGCGGATTTTTCGTTGATCCAAGTCAAGGGTTCTGCGGAGCGCCTGGTGTGGACCTGGGCCGGTTGCTGTCGTGACCGGCCCTCCACAAGCCGAACACACGCACTAAATCATAAGTGAATGATCCAGACGCAAAAAGGCCGGGCTTTCACCCGGCCTTTCGTTTTTGGATGGATGCCCGGGGCGTCCCGCGCGAAGACGCGCTCCGCGCTGTTGCCCGGGCATGACGAGCGGTGAGGGTCAGAACACCCTGTTGCTCTCCTTCACCTTCTCCGCGTCCAGATACACGTCGCTTCCCATCTCCTTGAACTTGGCGCTCATCTGCGCCATGCCCTGCTCCTTGTCGTTGAGCGTCGCTGCGTAGTCGCGGACGTCCTGGGTGATCTTCATCGAGCAGAATTTCGGGCCGCACATCGAGCAGAAATGCGCGACCTTGTGGGCTTCCTTCGGCAGGGTCTCGTCGTGGAAGTTCTTCGCGGTGTCCGGATCGAGGCCGAGGTTGAACTGGTCCTCCCAGCGGAAGTCGAACCGGGCACGGCTGAGCGCATCGTCGCGCAGCTGCGCGGCCGGATGGCCCTTGGCCAGATCAGCGGCGTGGGCCGCGATCTTGTAGGTGATGACGCCGGTCTTGACGTCGTTGCGATCCGGGAGACCCAGATGCTCCTTCGGCGTGACGTAGCACAGCATCGCGCAGCCGAACCAGCCGATCATCGCAGCGCCAATGCCCGAGGTGATGTGGTCGTAGCCCGGCGCGATGTCGGTCGTCAGCGGCCCGAGGGTGTAGAACGGCGCCTCGCCGCACTCCTTGAGCTGCTTGTCCATGTTGATCTTGATCTTGTGCATCGGCACGTGGCCGGGGCCCTCGATCATGACCTGGCAGCCCTTGTCCCACGCGATCTTCGTCAGTTCGCCGAGCGTCTCGAGCTCGGCAAACTGCGCGCGGTCGTTGGCGTCCGCAATCGAGCCGGGGCGCAGACCGTCGCCGAGCGAGAACGAGACGTCATACTTGCGCATGAGGTCGCAGATCTCGTCGAAATGGGTGTAGAGGAAGCTCTCCTTGTGATGCGCAAGGCACCACTTCGCCATGATCGAGCCGCCGCGCGACACGATGCCGGTGACGCGGTTGGCGGTGAGATGGATGTAGGGCAGCCGCACGCCGGCGTGGATCGTGAAATAGTCGACGCCCTGTTCGCACTGCTCGATCAGGGTGTCCTTGTAGAGCTCCCAGGTCAGCTTGACCGGATCACCGTCGCACTTCTCCAGCGCCTGGTAGATCGGCACGGTGCCGATCGGCACCGGCGAGTTGCGCAAAATCCATTCGCGGGTGGTGTGGATGTTGCGCCCCGTCGAGAGGTCCATCACGGTGTCGGCGCCCCAGCGGATCGCCCACACCATCTTGTCGACCTCTTCCTCGACCGACGAGGTCACCGCCGAGTTGCCGATATTGGCGTTGATCTTGGTCAGGAAGTTGCGGCCGATGATCATCGGCTCGAGCTCGGCATGGTTGATGTTGGAGGGAATGATGGCGCGGCCGCGCGCGATCTCGTCGCGGACGAATTCCGGGGTGATGAAGGCCGGCACCGCAGCGCCGAAGCTCTCGCCGTCGGCGAGCGCGGCTTCGGCGCGCTCGAGCTGTTGCTTGCGGCCGAGATTCTCGCGCTCGGCGACGTAGATCATCTCCTTGGTGATGATGCCGGCGCGGGCGAATTCGAGCTGCGTGATCTTGTGGCCGTCGAGGCTGCGCAGCGGCCTGTGGTGCGCGGTGAACGCCTTGGCGGCGTGCGCGGCGCCGACATTGCCGTTGTCCTCCGGCTTGATGGTGCGACCCTCATATTCCTCGACGCCGCCGCGCTCCTTGACCCAGGCGAGCCGATTGCGCGGCAGGCCGGCATTGACGTCGATCGTCACGTTCGGGTCGGTGTAGGGGCCAGAGGTGTCGTAGACGGGCAAATTCGGCTCGCCGGCGCCCTCCGACAGCATGATCTCGCGCAGCGGCACGCGCAGATCGGACGCGGCCTCCGGCGTCGCAAAGATCTTGCGTGAGGCGGGCAGCGCGCCGGTGGTGACGGCGGGACGGGTGGTGTCGGGATTGGAGCGGATGTTCATGAGGGATCCTCCTTAATCTTGTCGTCATTCCGGACGGTCCGTTAGGACCGATCCGGAATCTCGAGGTGGTGGCGCGAGATTCCGGGTTCACGCTTCGCGTGCCCCGGAATGACGCTGGTGAGAGTTACGTGCATCACGCGGCCTCCGCGCTGAGGCCGAGCCATTGTCTGACCCGCGCGTCGGGGTCGGGGTTCTGGGTGACGTCACTGACGACGGCGATCGAATCGGCGCCGGCGGCGAAGATCTCGGCGGCGTGCTCGAACTTGATGCCGCCGATCGCGACAAGGGGGATCGAGCCGATCCGCTTCTTCCACTCGGTGATCTTCGGAATGCCCTGCGGCTCGAACCGCATCGATTTGAGCGTGGTGAAGAAGATCGGGCCGAGCGCGACATAGTCGGGCTTGGCGGCGAGCGCGGTGGCGAGCTCGGCGTCGTCATGGGTGGAGATGCCGAGCGTCAGCTTCGCTTTGCGGATCTCGCCGAGGTCGGCCTCGGCGAGGTCTTCCTGCCCGAGATGCAGATGCTCGGCGCCGGCGACGATCGCCGCGCGCCAATAGTCGTTGACCACGAGCTTGGTCGGCGTGCCCTTGGTCACTGTGAGCGCATCGCTGACGATCTGCAGCGCCCCGGCATCGTCGAGCTCCTTGGCGCGCAGCTGGATGGTGCCGACGCCGAGTTTTGTCAGTCGCTCGACCCATTTGATGCTGTCGACGACGGGATAGAACGGATCAGGATACGGCATGCCAGAACGGGGTCCCAACGACAGGGGTGGAGGGGGAGGCGAAGTCGCGGGCTTCCATCAGCCCGGCTTCGTAAGCGGTGCGGCCGGCCTCGACGCCGAGGCGGAAGGCATTGGCCATCGCAACGGGATCGGCGGCTTTGGCGACCGCCGTGTTGAGCAGCACGGCGTCATAGCCGAGCTCGAGCGCCTCGGCGGCATGCGAAGGCGCCCCTAAGCCGGCGTCGACCACCAGCGTGATGCCGGGCAGGCGGTCGCGCAACAGCTTCAGCGCGTCGCGGTTGGTGATGCCCTTGGCGCTGCCGATCGGTGCTGCCCACGGCATCACCACCTTGCAGCCGGCGTCGACCAGCCGCGAGGCGACCGAGAAATCCTCGGTGCAATAGGGGAAGACTTCAAAACCGTCCTTGATCAGGATGCCGGCCGCCTCGACCAGGCCGACCACATCGGGCTGCAGCGTGTCGTTGTCGGCGATCACCTCGAGCTTGATCCACGGCGTGCCGAACAATTCGCGCGCGAGCTTTGCGGTGGTCACCGCTTCCTTGACGCTGCGGCAGCCCGCGGTGTTCGGCAGCACGGTGACGCCGAGCTCGCGGATCAGCGACCAGAACGCATCGCCGGTCTTGCCACCCGCCGCCTCGCGCCGCAGCGACACCGTGACGATGCTGGCGCCCGAGGCGCGGATCGCATTCTGCATGATCGCAGGCGAGGGATACAGCGCCGTGCCGATCAGCAGGCGGGACGGGAAGGATTTGCCGTAGAAGGTGACCATGATCCGTGGTGTCTCCTCAAATCACGCCGTCGTCCCGGCGAAGGCCGGGACCCATACGCCGCGGCCCTTCAAGAGGGCACGCGGGGCGTCGTTCGTTCCGCCAATAGCCGGTCGTGGTTATGGGTCCCGGCTCCGTGCGCAAGCGCGCACTCGGCCGGGACGACATGGGGAGGGAGTGTGCGAACAAACTCACATCACCCTCCCTGCCGCGGCGTGATGATCTCGATCTCGTCGCCGGCTTTCAACGCGGTGTCGGCCCAGCGGCTCTTCGGCACCACGTCGTAGTTCAGCGCGATCGCGAAATGCGTGCCCTCGTAGTCGAGCTCGGCCAGCAGCGCATCGACACTGGAGGCCACGATCTCCCGCTGCTCGCCGTTGACGATCACGCGCATTGCATCACCTCATTGTCGATTTCGCCGCGCGCGAGATAGGCGAGCGTCAGCTCCGCCAGCGCCGGCGCGAGCAGGAAGCCATGACGGTAGAGTCCGTTCACCGTGATGCGTTCCTGCTCGATCCTGATTTTCGGCAGATTGTCGGGAAATGCAGGGCGCAGGCCGGCGCCGAATTCGACGATGCGCGCCTCGGCGAATGCCGGATGCACGACATAGGCGGCCCCTAACAGCTCCAGCGCCGAGCGCACGCTGACGCCGTTGTCCTCGGCCTCGATCGAGGTCGCGCCCAGCATGAAGCGGCCGTCGCCGCGCGGGATCACATAAAGCGGCCAGCGCGGATGGATCAGCCGCACCGGGCGCGCCAGTTCGACCTCGGAGGTCTCGATGATGATCATCTCGCCCTTGACGCCGCGCAAGCTCGGCTCGCGGTCGCGCGCGGCAAGGCCGCGGCAGTCGATCACGACGCCGTCGAGATCGGCTGCCTCGGCGTCGCTGCCGAACTTGATGGCGCCGCCGGCCTTGCCGATCGCGGCATGCAGCCGCGGCAGCACGCGGCGCGGCTCGACATGGCCCTCGTCGGGATAGAACAGGGCGTCACGGAAACGGCCCTCGAGCGACGGCTCGAGCGCGCGAACGCCCTCGGCGTCGATCCGGCGATGGCCGGTGGTGAGGCGGGCAAAGCGCTCGAAATCGGCGCGGTCGCGCGGATGCGCCACCACCAGCGAGCCGTTGAACGGGGTTTCCGGAACATGCTGCCGCCAGAGCTCGAGCGAGCGGATGCCGAGCCGGGAGATCACCGGCTCGGAGGCCTCCGCCTCGCACCAGGGCGCGAGCATCCCGCCGGCCCAGTGGCTTGTGGATTCCGTCATCGCGGCGTCACTGCGCTCATGCAGGGTGACGGCACGTCCGGCCTCTGCGAGCAAGAGCGCATGCCAGGCGCCGGCTATGCCGGCGCCGATGATGGAGACGGGGGAATCCCCCCGCGGTCTTGACGTCTGATACATCCCTGTCCCTTCGCCGGCATGACCCGGATCAGGTTCAAAGGGTCACCGCGGTCCCGGACTATTCGCCTACTGGCTAGCCCAAGCTTGCGGTATCTCAGCTCCTCCTTCGGAGCACCCCTCGGAACGCCCCTAATGTAGGCGGATGGGCTCGTGTGTCAACTTGTATGCCAGACGCGTTGACAGGCGGTGTCGAGGATGGCCGGCACGCGCCGTGGGGCTGCGCGGATACGATCGGCGCTATTTTTCGGCCTGTTCCGGCTTCGGCTCGGCGGTATCGGCCGTCATTTGCTCCGACTTGGCGAATTCCTTCGGCGGTGCACCCGCGCCGCCATGCTTCGCTTCCTTCAGGTGATCCCCGCGCTGGCGCTTTGCGACGTAGTAATACCCGCCCGCGAAATAACGCACGGCTCGATCGTGATTGCCATCGGCGGCGCGATAGGCGCCGGCGAGGTATTTGATGCCGTATTTGAGGTTGGTCTGGGGATCGCGCAGACCCTCGGCGGTACCGGTGTAGCCGAGGCCGCGTGCAGTGCCGAGCTTGATCTGCATCAGCCCGATGGTGCCGCCGCGTCCGATCAGCTGCGGATGGTACTTGCTCTCGCGCACGATGACGCGATGCACCAGCTCTTCCGGTACGAGGTTGGCCTGGGCCTCGGCCGCCACCATCGCCTCATATTGCGCGCGCGATTGCGCCTGCGCGCTCGCGCAGGACGCCAGCACCGCGATTGCGGCAAGGCAGCCAAGGGCTTGTACGGTCTTCATCTCAATCGCTCGGGCTTTCAGATGCGCGTCGGTTCTGCGGTCTCATTGGTACGGCTAGCGGGCAGGAATGTGGCAAAACCTTCGCATCAGCGAACGTTAATGCATCCGTGATTGTCCGGTCATGGGGTGAAGGGACCACGCGATTGCAATACGGATGCTTCAAATTGTTTGCTTCAATCGTCTCAGCCAAAAATTGTCTTGGCCTGCAATTTCCTTCTAATTTTTCTGACTAATTTTGCCGCACGCTATCCACAGCAGTTTGTCGTGCAAACGAATCAATGAAGGTCTAGACTTCGTCCACGGCAGAGTGCGCGATCGTTCAGTCAGCAGCTCTGTCCAAGCACGCAAGAAACAACATTCGGGAGATGCGCCATGGTCCGTCAGGACACCGGCTATATGCCTCGCGAAAATCCCTGCGCGCAATGCGGTAAGCCGATCGCCCGCCCTGATTGGGTGGAGCACAGCGAAGGCCGCTCGTCGTTCTTGTGGAATTGCCGCGCCTGCAATTACCGCTTCGAGGCCATCGCGATCTACGAGGAAGCGGAGCTCATTACGCCGCTCGCCGCCTGACGTCTCCTCATCGCATCAGCTTCGCCTGATCAGGCCGCGGATTTCTGCCGCTGCAATTGCTGTTGCCGCGCCGGCAATTCGATCCGGACCACGAGCCCGTGCGGCTTGCGATCGTGCAGCGACAGCGTGCCGGCATGCGCGAGCACGATGGCGTTGGCGATCGACAGTCCAAGGCCGAAGCCTTCGGCCTCATCCATGTTGCGTGCCTGGTCGCCGCGCACGAACGGCTCCAGCACGCTCGCCTTGTGCGCATCCGAGATGCCGGGCCCGTCATCCTCGATGTCGACGACGAGGCGGTCGGGCTTGACGTCGAGGCGGACGGCAACTTCGCCGCCGAACCGCACGGCATTCTCCACCAGATTGGTGATGCAGCGATGCAGGTCGGCCGGCCGCGCGGTCGCCATCGCGTGCTGCGGGCCCGTGTAACTGACCTTGTGTCCCATGTCGGCGAACTGATCGGTGACGAGGTGCAGCGTGCTCGCGATGTCGACCAGCGTCATCTCCTCGAGCTTGCGGTCGTTGCGCAGGAACGACAGCACCGATTCCAGCATCGAGCGCATCTGGTCGAGGTCGCGCAGCATGCGGTGGCGGTGGGTCTCGTCCTCGATGAATTCGGCGCGCAGCCGCATCCGCGTGATCGGCGTGCGCAGGTCATGGCTGATCGCGGCCAGCATCTTGGTGCGATCGTCGATCAATGCGGTGATGCGCTCGCGCATCCGGTTCAGCGCCCGGGCCAGCGAACGGATCTCCTCCGGACCGCGCTCGGGCAGCGGCGCGGCGGCGCCGTTCAGGCTGAAGGTCTCGGCGGCCTTGACGAAGGACGACAGCGGCGCGGTCAGCGCCCATGCCGCCCACAGGCCGAGCAGGGTGACGCTGATGACGGCGAACAGCACCGTCATCATCCACGGTCCACCCCAGAACGGCCGCATGTGCTGATCCGGCATCAGGTTGGCGGCGAACATGGCGCCGTCGGGCAGGCGGATCGCGACGCGGCGAATTTCGCCGTCATGTGGCGTGCTGCCAGCTTCGCGCGGCAGCAGGAAGATGCGATAGCCGGCGCCGAGCCGGCGCAGCGCGTGCAGGCTCGGCGTGTCGGTTTCGGTGAGCGCGCCGGCATCGGAAGGCAGGTCGCCGATCGCAAGTTGCGGGAAAGCACGGGCGACGTCGGCCAGGAGCCGCGGCCGCTCCGACGCCGGGGCATGCCCGAGCAGCTGCGCGGCGGCGGCGAGCTGGGTGTGCCAGCGGTCCGACGGCTCCACCCGATCAGGGCGATGGATCAGGAAGGTGGCGGTGATGATCAAGTGCAGCGCGACGATCGAAACGACGACCAGCGCCGCCATCTGGGCGCCGATCCCCCGCAGACTCAGCACGCGCAGCAGCTTCATGGTCAATTGTTCGTGGCGGCAACCGCCTCCACCCTCGGCGTGAACACATAGCCGCCGGAACGCACCGTCTTGATCATGGTGGCTTCCTGCGGATCGGGCTCGATCTTGCGGCGGATGCGGCTGACCAGCACGTCGATCGAACGTTCGAACGAGCCGGCGCTGCGGCCCTGGGTCAGGTCGAGCAGGCTGTCGCGCGACAGCACGCGGCCGGGCCGCTCGCAGAAGGTGCGCAGCAGGTCGAACTCGGCGCTGGTCATGGCGACGCGCGCGCCTTCGGGGTTGCGCAGCTCGCGCAGGCGGATGTCGATACGCCAGCCGAGGAAGGTCAGCGTGGTCGCGCCCTCGATCGCGCTGGCGTTGCGCGCGGCGGCCTGCCGGCGCAGCACCGCGTTGATCCGCGCCAGCAGCTCGCGCGGGTTGAACGGCTTTGCCAGGTAATCGTCGGCGCCCATCTCGAGGCCGAGGATGCGGTCGACGTCCTCGCCGCGCGCGGTCAGCATGATGATCGGCGTCTGCGATTCCGCCCGCACCTTGCGGCACAGGCTGAGGCCGTCCTCGCCGGGCAGCATGACGTCGAGCACCAGGAGATCCACGCGGTGGTCGGTCATCGCCTTGGCCATCTCGCGGCCGTCAGAGGCGGTCGTGACATGACAAGAATTGGTACGGAGATATTTTGCGATAAGCGACCGCGTCTCGCGGTCGTCCTCGACGACAAGGATATTGGGCGCAGCCTGGGTCATACCGATCTTTTGTCCGTGATTCGGGGAAAGCGGCTCAGGAATTTTGTTTCAGTATGTGTCTGAAATCTTGCCCGGCTATCCGGGTTAACAGGTCGGCCGCAGGCAGAAAAGTTATCGTTCTGTCATCAATCCTGATGCCCTGAAATGCGGGCAGAACCCTCTGGCCCCTGGTCGTTATGGCGGCCGGAGAAGGGGAAGGGCGGCTGTCATATCCGGGGGCGGAACCCGTTACCCCGGCGACGCGTTATTTCTCTTTCGGGTCAAGGAGGGTGAGATGGCTGTCGAGGTCGAGACCAGGCCGCATCAGCTCATTGCAAGCGACCGGGTCGAGGGGACGGCGGTGCGCCGGGCCAATGGCGACATGATCGGCCATATCGAGCGGCTGATGATCGACAAGATCTCCGGCAAGGTATCGTACGCGGTGTTGAGCTTCGGCGGCTTCCTGGGCATTGGAACCAATTTGATCCCGCTGCCCTGGGGCCGGCTGCACTACAACCCGAAGTTCGAGGCCTATGAGCTCGACATCGAGGACGAGGAGCTGAAGCGCGCGCCGTCGTTCCGTGCCGACAAGGATTTCGATTGGGGCGATCGCTCGCAGGAAGTCGAGCTGCATCGCTTCTACGGCGTGCCGCCCTATTGGGGCGGCTTCTGATCGCGCGGCAACATGCGCGCATGACGACGCTCGCCGATCGATGATGCGGTCGCTGGGACGAGCGCGCGGCTTGTGCAGCGCGGTTCGCCGGGACGACTTAGTGAGCCAAACATCGTCACATCATGGACTGCGCGTCCGGCGCAGTCGTGAGGCTCAACCGCAAGCTCACTTGAGAGATCACGATACCTTTCGTCAAGCGGCGCAGCGTTTCCGTGCGCTGAAAGGTCCTCACCCCCGTTCCTCGGCATTTAAGCGGCTTTTGAGCGCAGGTCCGTTAGGAACGGTTGCGAAGATGACGGGTTTTCCCAGCATCGATTTTGCGAGAGGAGAGCCATCAATGTTGGTCAAATCCATCATCGCCGGCCTCGCCGGCACCGCGCTGCTTGCAACCGTCGCCGTTGCGCAGACGCCAACCGATAAGGGCGACAAGATGTCTCCTGCGGCGTCGACGTCAGCCACGTCGCCGGATTCGTTCAAGGGCAACTGGCGCGCGTCGAAGGTCGTCGGCCTCAGCGTGTACAACGATGCCAATGAAAGCGTCGGCTCGATCAATGATCTGCTGATGGAGAAGGGCGGTACAATCAAGGCGGTCGTGATCGGCGTCGGCGGCTTCCTTGGCGTCGGCGAGCACTTGGTCGCGGTCCCGATCGACAAGGTGAAGTTCGTGAACGAGCCGATCGCCTATACCGGCGCCTCGAACACCGGCGCCGGCAGCACCAGCAAGACGACCACCACGGGCGCGGCCCCTGCGGCGGCGACGTCGAAGCCGAATCCCTGGTATCCGGATCACGCCGTGTTCAATGCGAGCAAGGATGAGCTGAAGGCGATGCCGGAATTCAAGTATTCGACCGACTAACGCATCGCGTCACCTGCAAGAGAAGAGCGCGTCCGGTTGCTGCCGGGCGCGCTTTTTTGCTGGCCGGATGGATAAAATTTGGGAAGAGTGTAGGGAGTAGGTCAGGCGATCCAATTCGGACAGCGCGTTGCAATCATCATCAACCCTCACGTGATCATTCGTCAAATGGCTGAAGAACCTGATGAATGACAGGGACCGCGATAGCGGCGATCCAGCGGTAACCCGGATTCGCGGCCGCTACCCGCAATACACGCGGCGCCGGTTGCAAGGCTTTGCGGAGCGGCTGCAACAGAAGATTCATGCCGACCGCGTGCCGGTCACTTCGCTCGCGCTTGCCGGTCCCACCGAGCGGATCAGCCTCGAGGAGGCGCTCAAGCTCGATTATCGGCCGGTCCCGTTGGGCGAGACGCTGGGACCGCTATGGGCGACTTATTGGGTGCGGGTCGTGGCCGAGGTGCCGCGGGCCTGGGCCGGCACGCGCGTGGATCTGTATTGGGACAGCCGCTCGGAAGCGCTGCTTTGGCTCAACGGACGTTCCTCGCAGGGTCTCAATCCCGGCCGCCACACCGCGCCGCTCGTTCAGTCGGCGAGCGGCGGGGAGACGATCAGCTTCCATGTGGAGGTGGCCTGCAACGGCCTGTTCGGTGCGTCCTGGAGCGATCCGCAGGCCTACGCGCTGGTCGCCTGCGAGCTGCGCTGCTTCGATTCCGAGGCCACGGCATTCTATTTCGACTACGAGGTGCTGCGCCAGCTCGAGGCTGACCGCGATCCCACGACAAAGTCGAGGTCATACGGCGCTGTCGGAGAGACGGCGCAGCCGGCGCTGGATCGGACCTGGGCGGGGCGCCTGCTGCACGATCTCAACCGTATCTGCAACATCACCGATCCCGACGATCGCGCGACATGGCCGGCGGCGCGGGCGATCCTCGACGGCCTGCTCGCGGCACGAAACGGCAGCATCACCCACGAGATGTCGGCGATCGGCCACGCCCATCTCGACACGGCATGGCTGTGGCCGCTGGCGGAAACCCGGCGCAAGGCGCAACGCAGCTTCTCCACGGCGGTGGCGCTGATGGAGCGCTATCCCGATTTCAAGTTCGCCTGCTCGCAGGCCTATCAGTACGCCGTCATCGAGCAGAATGACCCTGACCTGTTCGCCCGAATTCGCGCCAAGGCCGCCGCCGGCCAATGGATTCCGGTCGGCGGCAGCTGGATCGAGCCGGACTGCAATCTGCCGTGGGGCGAGTCGATCTGCCGTCAGTTCCTCTATGGTCAGCGCTATTTCGAGCAAACGTTCGGCGCGCGCTCCAGCGTGTTCTGGAATCCCGACGTGTTCGGCTACGACGCCCAGCTGCCGCAGCTGATGCAGTCCGCGGGGATGTCGCGCTTCCTGACCCAGAAGCTGTCGTGGAACAAGTTCACCTCACCGCCGCATCACAGCTTCCATTGGCGCGGACTGGATGGCAGCACGGTGCTGGCGCATTTCCCCCCGGCGGACACCTACAACGGATCGGCGCAGGTCGCGGAGCTCCGCTATCACGCCGCCAATTACAAGGACGCCGACCGTTCGTCCGACGCACTCTATCTGTTCGGCTATGGCGACGGCGGCGGCGGTGCCGACGAGACGATGCTCGAGACGTTGCAGCGCGCAAGGGACTTGCAGGGGCTGCCGCGAATCCAGATTCGCTCCGTCGACGAGTTCTTCGACCGCCTGGCGATATCAGCGCCGGATCTGGCAACGATCGAAGGCGAGCTCTATCTCGAATATCATCGTGGCACCTACACCACGCAGGCCGAGACCAAGCGCCTCAACCGCGCTTGCGAGGCCGGCCTTCAGGCCCTCGAATTCGTGACCACGGTCGCGGCTGCCTGCCGGCAACCGGCACCGTCAGCACAGGAGATCGAAGCGCTGTGGCGCACGCTGCTGGTCAACCAGTTCCACGACATCATTCCCGGCAGCAGCATCCGCGAGGTCTATGAACGTGCGGAGGTCGAACTCGCTGGCGTGGCGGAGGAGGCCGGGCGTCGCACGCAAGCCGTGCTGGCGACACTGTGCGATCCCGAAGACGGCAATTGGACACCCGTCAACACGCTGGGCTGCGCGCGCGCCGAGGTCGCGTCCGACCCCGACGGCGAGCTTCGTCACATCGCCGCCGCGCCGTTTGCGGCGGGTGAAACGACGACGACCGACGATCGCGTTGTGGTCGCCGCCGATCTGGACGGCTTCGTGCTGTCGAACGCGCGGCTCGAAGTGCGCATTGATCGCAGCGGGCTCGTTCGGTCGCTGCTGCATGTTGCGACCGGCCGCGAGACCTTCGCATCGCCGGCAGCCCGGCTGCTGCTGCTCGATGACCGGCCGCTCGATTTCGAGGCATGGGATATCGATCCGTTCGCGCTGGAGACCGCGCGCGAGGTGACAGGAGATGTGAGCTGCGCCGTGCTGTCGGATGGCGGGCTGCGCGGCGAGATTCGTTTCGAGCGCGGGCTCGGACGCGCAAGCCGGCTCGTGCAGGTAATCCGCCTCGATGCCGGCGCCGATCATCTCGAATTCGAAACCACGGTCGATTGGCAGGAGCGCAAGACGGCGCTGAAGGTCATGTTCCCCGTCGCCTGCCGTGCATCGAACGCAACCTATGAAACCATGTTCGGCGCAACCGAGCGGCCGACCCATGCCAACGCGGATGCCGATGCGGCCAAGTACGAGGTGCCCGGGCATCGCTGGGCCGATCTCGCCGAGCCGGATTTCGGCGTGTCGCTGTTCAGCGACTGCCGTCACGGCTATTCGGCGTTCGGCAACCAGCTCGCGCTGACGCTGCTGCGCGGCTCCGAATTGCCTGATCCGCAGGCCGATATCGGGCGGCACCGGATGCGCTATGCGATCTATCCCCACCACGGCGACTGGCGCAGCGCGGACACGGTCGGGCGCGCCTTGCGGTTCGAGCGTCCGGTGCTGTGGACCAAAGGGCGCCCTGGCGCGCTGTTGCGACGATCGTTCCTGACCGCATCTCCGGCCAACGTGATCGTCGATACGATCAAGCCCGCCGAGGATGGAGACGGCTGGGTGGTGCGGCTTTACGAGAGCGCCGGCATTCGCACCGCCGCGGCGCTCGATTTCGGCGTCGACATCGCGTCGGTGTGGATCAGCAACACCCTGGAAGACCGCATCGAGGCCTTGCCGACCGAGGATCGGGGATGCCGCCTGGCGCTGCGTCCATTCCAGATCGCAACGCTGCGGGTCTTCCAGGCGTAATGCCTGCAGTGACTTTCGCTCCGGCTTGCGGGGTACGGCATGGCAGCCGCGGAATTCCGTCTGCGATGCGCGGAGAGACCGGATCGCATCGCTGGATGCGATCCGGTGTGGCGTGGCCGTCAGTTCGACTTCACCAGCGGACAGCCGCCCTTGTCGAGCGGGCGGAACGCCTCGTCGCCGGGCACGGTGGCGTTCAGCTTGTAGAGGTCCCACTCGCCCTTGGATTCCTCGGGCTTCTTGACCTCGAACAGATACATGTCGTGCACCATGCGGCCGTCGATCCGGATATGGCCGTTCTTGGCGAAGAAGTCGTTGACCGGCGTGGCGCGCATCTGGGCCATCACCTTCGGCGCCTCGTCGGTGCCGATGGCCTCGATCGCCTTCAGGTAATGCATGGTCGCCGAATAGAGGCCGGCCTGGATCATGGTCGGCATATGGCCGACCTTCTCGTTGAAGCGCTTCGAGAAGGCGCGGGTCTCGTCGTTCATGTCCCAGTAGAAGGCGTCGGTGACGATCAGGCCCTGGGTCGCCTTGATGCCGAGCGAATGCGTGTCGGTGATCTCCTGCAGCAGCGCGATCATCTTCTGGCCGCCTTGGGTCAGGCCGAACTCGGAAGCCTGCTTCAGCGCGTTGGTGGTGTCGCCGCCGGCATTCGCCAGCGCCACGACCTTGGCCTTGGAGGCCTGCGCCTGCAGCAGGAAGGACGAGAAGTCCGACGAGTTGAGCGGATGACGCACGTCGCCCAGCACCTTGCCGCCGCTCTCCTTGACGACATTGGCGGCATCGCGTTCCAGCGCCATGCCGAAGGCGTAGTCGGCGGTGACGAAGAACCAGGTGTCCTCGCCGCGCTTGACCATCGCCTTGCCGGCGACGTTCGATAGCGCATAGGTGTCGTAGGTCCAGTGCACCGTGTTGGGCGAGCAGGCGGTGCCGGTGATATCGGAGGAGCCGCCGCCGGAATTGATGTGGATCTTGTTCTTCTCGCGCGTCAGCGCCGAGATCGGCAATGCGACCGACGAGGTCGGCACGTCGAGGATCGCGTCGACCTTGTCGTTGTCGTACCAGTTGCGTGCGATGTTGACGCCGACGTCGGGCTTGTTCTGGTGATCGGCTGCGATCACCTGCACCGGCTTGCTTTTCACCTTGCCGCCGTAATCGGCGACCGCCATCTCGACGGCGGCGACCGAGCCCTTGCCGGTGGCGTCCGCATAGAGGCTCGACATGTCGGTGAGCACGCCGATCTTGACGACGTCGTCGGAGATCTGGGCGTTCGCCGCGGTCGCTGAGACCGCGAGCGCGAGGCCGGCCGCCGCTGCGGCCAAGAGTGTTTTCATCGTGTTTTTCTCCCTGACTTTTTCGTTGAGGGTTGCTTCCACCGGGGCGTTCTAGCCGCTGCGACAAGCTGTCGCAAAGACGACTTTTTGAGCATGCGCGCGGCAAGTGTTCCCCCTCTCCCCCGCTCTTCGCGGGGAGAGGGTTGGGGTGAGGGGCCTTATCCACGGGTGGCGATTGTCGTGAGACCTGTACCCCCTCACCCGGATTGCTTCGCAATCCGACCTCTCCCCGCAAGCGGGGCGAGGTAAGAGAGCAATCCGCTCGGGCAGTGTCCTACAGCGCCGGTAACGCGGTGACGGCGGCCTTGATGGTGCCGTCGGTTTCCACGATCACCCGCAACGTCTTGGAATCGAAGTCGATCCCGGCCAGCCGGATGCTGTTGACCTCGGCGTCGACGCGGATGCCCTCCTCGTTCTTCTGCAGGTCGGCGATGGCGGCGGCGACCTTGCGCTGCGCGTTGGTCGCGAATGGCTTCAGGTCGACCACCAGCCGGTCGTTGAGGGTCTGCTGCATGTGCGGGATCGCCGCGCGTGCGGCGGCGCCGAGCAGGCCGAACGCGGCCTCGGATTCCACCGCCAGCTCGACGTCGGTCAGCCGCAGCGTCTGCGACGGCTGGTCGAGCCGCGGCCGGCCCCAGATGTGCACGGTCGCCTCGGCGCCCAGCCCGAACCAGCTGGCCTTCTCCTTGGCGTGCACCAGGAGCGAGATAAGAAGCCGGTCGCCGGAGGCGGCGATGCTCGCGCTCTTGACCGTCACGTCGACCGGACCGGAGCCGTCCTCGGGGAAGGTCTTGCCCTTGAGCTGCGCCTCGACCAGCTGGCTCAGCGTGGTGAAGGACAGGTCGACCGGCAGGCCGATCGCGACCTGGCTCGGCATCGGCGGCACGATCGAGAGTTTTTCGGGGAACGGGCAGTTCGGGGTGGTCTGCGCCTCCGTGATCCGCGTCTCGGCCTCGATCCCCATCGTCAGGATCAGCGAGGACGCATCGACTTTCGGCTGCGCGGCGATCGCGCGGGTCGGTCGCAGCTCGAGCCACATCGGCGGCATCGAGGTGGTGCCGCCGGTGCCTTGCAGCGGGATCGAGCGGCAGGCCTTGGCCCATTGCGTGCGGGCGTTGTTCTGGAACACCGGGTCGTTGTGCAATCGGGCCTCGACCACAGAAATCTGGTCGGCGACCGCCTTGTCGATGACAGGCTTGACCTGGGCCGGCACGCTGATGCGGACGCCGGCCGTCGACAGGCTGGTGTCGCCGAGATTGACCTGTGCCTGCAGGTTCGGCTCGATCCGCCAGGACGCGCCGAGCTTCGGCCGCGCGGTGAGGGTGACGTTGCCCTTGATCTCGGCGTTGGCGTTGATGTTCTTGATGTTCACGGCGCCGATCTGCTTGGCGACATTGCCGCCGAGCAGGCTGCCGAGCGCGTCGTTGACCGCACCGGTTGCCTTGGACAACGCGCCGGTGACCTTGAGCGTGCCGTTGATCGGGGTGGTCAGCGTCAGCACGTCCTGCGCGCCGGTGGCCGCGATCGGCCCGCGCGATGCGGTCCAGCCGATGTCGGCATTTTGCAGGATTTGCTGGACCGGGTTGTCGGCCTTGCCGCCGAACGTCTTCGGCGCGCCGCGTTCGGCGGCGTCGCGGATCGCCGACAGCGCGACCGAGACCTGCGCCACGATCGTCGAGGAACGCGGCGCCTGCGGCAGCGGCGGCAGCTCTGCGAGCTTCGGCTTCTGCACGGTGACGCTCGGCGCGAGCCAGTCCATTGCCTTGAGGCTGATCACGAACGAGACCAGCACCACCGCGGTCCCGAGCGCTATCGTCCTTGGATGCATCGGTAGACGCATCATTCCCCCGGATGAAAATCAACTTGACGGCTTGTACAGGCCCCCCGACGAGGGCGCCAGTGTGGCGGGATCAAGCTGCTTCAGGGGCGAAGGCGTTAAGGTTGATGAACGCGACAACGGCCCCGGCACGAGAATGCCGGAGCCGTCGTCGAGGACGCCTTTGTTAAGGACGCCTTGGAAGGGCGAGACCTAGCGGACGGCCGAGCCGAGATCGGCGCGGCGGTCGGTCATCGGCAGCACGATCACCTTGGTGCCGACGCTGACCCGCGAATAGAGGTCGGAGACATCTGCGTTGGTCAGGCGCAGGCAACCGGAGGACACGCGGGTGCCGATCGTCTCCGGCGCGTTGGTGCCGTGGATGCGGTAGATGGTGCCGCCGAGATACATGGCGCGGGCGCCGAGCGGATTGCCGGGGCCGCCGGCCATGTGGCGCGGCAGATAGGGCTGGCGGGCGATCATTTCCGGCGGGGGCGTCCAATCCGGCCACTCCGCCTTCTTGGTGATGGTCTGGGTGCCCGACCAGGTGAAGCCGTCGCGGCCGATACCGATGCCGTAGCGCATGGCCTGGCCGTTGCCGAGCACGAGATAGAGATAGGTGTGCGGGGTGTCGATGATGATGGTGCCGGGCGCCTCGCGCGTCGGATAGGCGACGACCTGGCGGCGCAGGCGGGCGGGCAACTCGACCGAACGGTCTTCCTCCTGCGTCTGCGGCATCGACTGCACCGGCGGCTGCACGGCCTCGGTCGGCGGCGTCAGGATGAAGGGGAACATCGGCAGCGGAGCGGCCGCGGCGGAATTCGAAAAAGCGACGGTGCCAATCGCCAGCGCACCGAAGGCGGCGGCAGCGAGACGTGAGTTCAGCTTGATGGAATTGAACATTGTCGACCCCTGTTGTTTGCGCCCTGCGCGCCAGTTCCGGCGCGTCGTTGGGTCAAAGCAGTACAGGTGAGGCGTTTCAGGACGTTTGCACGAAATCGCCAAAATGGTTTCGTGCCGTTAGGGAATTGTTTCGTGCGTGTTTCGTCGCACGGTTAAGGCCGGGTTGCCGGGAAGGGGGTGTCCCGCCGCAAGACAGTCTTCCTGGCACGGTGCTTGCTGTCCCAGCGCATTGTTTCGGAATGGAGTGGAAATGATGCTGGGGCACACGATCGGCAGCATGCTGGATCGGCAGAAGGGCTTCGGCCCCGGGTTCGATTTTCTCCGTATCGCACTGGCGATTTCCGTCGTCGCCGCCCACGCGCCCTATGTCGCGAGCGGCAGTGGCGACGGCGAGCAGGCGTGGATCGCCTGGTTTCCGCACTACGCCATTCTCGTGATGTTTTTCGCGCTGAGCGGCTTTCTGATCGCGGCGAGCGGCCTGCGGCTCTCCCTAAAGGAATTTCTCACCAATCGCGGCATGCGGATCATTCCGGCGCTTGCGGTCGAGATCGTGCTGTCGGCACTGATCCTCGGGCCGATCTTCACCGCGCTGCCGCTGTCGGACTATTTCGCCAATTTCGGCACCTACAAATACTTCACCAACATCATCGGCCTCGTGAACTACGTCCTGCCCGGCGTGTTCAGCGGAAATCCCGCGCCGGAGGTCAACAGCTCGCTGTGGACGGTGCCGTTCGAATATGGCTGCTACGCGCTGATGACGGTGTTCATCCTGTTCGGCCTGTTGCGCAAGCCGCCGCTCATCGTGCTCGGTGCGCTCGTGCTGGTCGGCATCGGCCTTGCGCTCGTACTCGCCGGGCATGGCGCGCAACCCTCGCAACTGCCCGCCGGGGTCGCCGGCACGCTGCATGACAGGATCTTCAGCACGGCGCCGTTCCTCGGACGCGGCGCGAAGCTGCCGGTCGCGTTCATGCTCGGCATCGCGATCTATCTCTATCGTGACCGCATTCCCTACAACGGATGGCTTCTCGCCGCGTGCTGCGCGCTCTGCGCGGGCGCCGCGCTGCTCGGTCCGGCGGACTGGATGAGCCAGCCGGTGCTCAATCTGCTGATCGCCCCGGCGCTGGTCTATATCACCGCCTATCTCGGCGTTTCGAAGCTGCCGCGGCTGCCGCTGATTTCGCGTGGCGACTATTCCTACGGCATCTATCTCTACGGCTTTCCGGTGCAGCAGGTGGTGCGGGTATGGCTGCCGCACGCGCCCGTGATCGTTCAGTTCGCGATTGCGCTGCTGCTGATCACGCTGTTCGCCGCGTTCTCCTGGCACTGGATCGAGAAGCCGATCCTGAAGCTGCGCAGCCGCTTCTCCTTCGTGGCGCGCGAGCGCCTTGCGCCGGACGACGCGGCCGCGCCGCGCCAGGACATTGCGCCTCTTGCCGTTGCCGCGAGCGCCGTCCGCAGCAGGCACTCCTCCTGACGAGGAGCCAGCACCTTCGCCGTTCAGGAGCTGAGATATCCGGCCGATCCGTCCCACAGCAGCTTGGCCGCGGTGATGACCAGAATGGCGTAGCAGGCGCGGTACAGCGCGCGCTGGTCGAGACGTTCGTGCAGCCGCCATCCGGCCCAGACGCCGACCGGCACCGCCGGCACGCAAAGCGCCATCAGCATCCACAGGCTGCGCGACGGCGTGGCGAGCACGAGCCACGGGCCGGCCTTCAAGAGGTTGCCGACCGTGAAGAACAGGCTAGTGGTGCCGGCGTAGAGCGCCTTCGGCATGCCGAGCGGCAGCAGATAGATCGCAAGCGGCGGCCCGCCCGAATGGGCCACCATCGTGGTGACGCCGGAGGACAGGCCGGCGAACGTCGCCTTGAACGTCGAGCGCGGACGCGGCTTGATCTCGCCGCCGCCGAGAAGCCACAGCGCGGCGAACACCAGCGTCACCACGCCCATCACGATCTCGACGGCATGCCGGTCGAGATCGCGCAGCACGAAATAGCCGAGGCCGATGCCGACGACGAGCGCCGGCAGCAGCATCGCGAGGTCGATGCGCGACCACGTGCTCGGGCGCCAGAACCGCAGCGCGGTGACGTCCATGACGACGAACAATGGTGCCAGCAGCGCGCCCGCCGCGATCGGGTCCATCGCCAGCGACAGCAGCGGGATGCCGACGATGGCAAAACCGCCGCCGAACGCGCCCTTCATGAAGGCGATCAGGAAGACGCCGGCGAAGGCAACCGCGAGCACGAAAGGTCCGGGCAGGTCAGCGACGATGGACGTGATCATGGTGTCGTGCGAAGCGTTGTGGTCATGTACTCAACATGGCCACGCGCGCCTGCATGCGCAATCCAAACATTGCTCTCGGTGCACATTGCTCTCGGTGCAATTCGGCGTGCACGCGGCCTAGCCGGCGCGCATCCGCGGCAGGCCCGGCTTGTCGCCGTTGATCACGGCGCGGCGGTCGGAGACGGCGTGATGGAATTGCTCGAGCGTCAGCCCGATCACCGAGAGATCGCCTTCCTCGATCGCGCCGTCGTCGTAGCAGTCGAGCGCCTCGCGCAACAGGGCATCCGCGTCGCCCTGCATGGCGGCGAGCTGTTCCGGCGTCTCGGCGCCGCGCACCTGCGAGATCAGGGTCAGCAGATTGTCGCGATGGGTGATGTAGTGCTCGCGCTCGTCGCGCTTCACGTAGTGGCGCAGCCAGGCGCCGGCCGAGCCGAGGCCGGAGAGCAGCAGGATGCCGCCCCAGATGTAGTCGGAGTATTTTTCGAGGAAGGTGCGCTCGGTGCCGTCGATATAGGCGGCCGCGCCCTGATGCGCCGGCAGCGCGGCGTCCTTGTCGGTGTCGGGCTTCTCGATCTTTGCCGCCGCCGGCAGATCGCGCGCGACCTGGAGGCGCAGCGTGAACAGCTGCCGGTCGAGCGCGCCGACGGTCGCCTCGCTCAGCGCATGCTGCGCGATGATGAGGTGATTGACGCTGACGGTCTCGACCTTGTCCTCGGGCCGCGCCGGCGACGAGGAGAAGATGCTGCCGGCGATCTCCTCGGACTCATAGCGCGGATGCTTCTGCGCGATTGCCTCCGAGACATCGACCGGGAGGAAGACCGGCTCGCCGCGCGCCGCCGCCGTCGCCGTAATCGCTTCCGCCGTTATCTTGCTGTCGAGCGGGCCGACGGTCATGTAGGCATCGAGCGAGGGGTCGCGCGCGAGGTCGGCGATCTTGTTGACGGCGAACTGGCTGACCGCGACCTTGTCGGGGTTGACGCCGGACTCGGTCAGGATCACCCGCAGCAGCGTGACGTTGGCCTGGGTGCTGCCGACCACACCGACCTTGTGGCCGGCGAGATCGTCGATGCTCTTGATCTTCGCGGACCGCCGCTTGCCTTTGGCGCCCGAGGGCGCCCACAGCACGACGACATTCTTGCGCAGGATCGCAACCGACTCGGCGCTCGCGGGCAGATCGAGGTCGCCGCGCACCACCGCGAGGTCGACCTTGTTCGCCGTGAACAGTGCGATGCTCTCGGCGGAGCCCTGCGTCGTGACCGGCTTCAGCCGCACCGAGCTGCCGTCGTGCGTAAAGACCTGGGCGAAGCCCTGGATCAGCTTGACGTCCTCGCTGCCGGTCGGGCCGACCGCGATCGCGAGCGTCACCGGACGCAGCGCGTAATACAGCGCGCCGGCGGCGAGGCCGAACACAAGCATGCCGGCCGCAAGGATCAGCAGCGACGAGTTTCGCCGCCTGAGCCTGCGGCGCTTGGCGCCGGGATTTTCACTCTGCTCCGACATCTGGCTGTCACGTTACACGAAAAATCGGCCGTTTGCCGTGAAAAACAACCTAACATTTCGATGACGTCATACGTTTGAAACATCCATGTCAGAACGTCGTGCGAGCAGAATCAAGATTAACGATTTGGATCTCCTGCAATGCGCATACTCGTTGCGACCGATGCCTGGCATCCGCAAGTCAACGGCGTGGTCCGGACGCTGACGTCGCTTGCGCGCAGCGCAGCCGGGCTCGGCGCCGAGATCGAATTCCTCACTCCCGACGGTTTCCGCTCGGTCGGCGTGCCGACCTATCCTGGCCTGCGCGTGGCGCTGCCGAACCGCCGCGAGATCGCGCGCCGGATCGAGGAGGCCGCGCCCGAGGCGATCCACATCGCGACCGAAGGGCCGATCGGCTGGGCGGTGCGCGGCTATTGCCAGCGCAACAAGCTCGCCTTCACCACATCCTATACAACGCGCTTCCCGGAATATGTTTCGGTTCGCACCGGAATTCCCGACAGCGTCGGCTACGCGGTGCTGCGCCACTTCCACGCCGCCGGGTCGATGACGATGGTCGCGACCGACTCGCTGCGCAGCGAGCTCGCCGAGCGCGGCTTCCGCAGGCTCGGCTTCTGGACCCGCGGCGTCGACACCAGGATCTTCAATCCGGACCAGCCGGCGGTGCTCGATCTGCCGCGGCCGATCTTCATGACCATGGGCCGCGTCGCGGTGGAGAAGAATCTCGACGCCTTCCTGTCGCTGGACCTGCCGGGCTCCAAGGTCGTGGTCGGCGACGGCCCGCAAAGGGCGGCATTGGAACAGAAATATCCCGACGCGATTTTCCTCGGCGAGAAGAAGGGGCAGGATTTGACCTCGCACCTCGCCGCCGCCGACGTCTTCGTGTTCCCGAGCCTGACCGACACCTTCGGCGTCGTGCAGCTCGAGGCGCTGGCCTGCGGCACGCCGGTTGCGGCATTCCCGGTCACCGGCCCGAAGGACGTCATCGCCAACCATCCGATCGGCGCGATCGACAACGACCTGCGCAGCGCCTGCCTGCGCGCGCTGACGATGTCGCGCGCCGACTGCCGCAATTTTGCGTTGGAGCGTTCCTGGGAAAACAGTGCGCGTCAGTTCATCGGCAATCTGGCCACGCTGCAGCCGAGCCGCGCGCCGCGGCCCGCCCGCCGCGTTGCCGGCCGCAGCGCGGTTCCGAATTAACACCTCAATCGAACGAGAGACGAGAGACGATCTATGGCTGAAATCATCAAGCTGGGTGCCGACCGTTCCATGGACTTCGACCGCGACACGGTCGAGCAGGCCTATGACCGCTGGGCGCCGATCTACGACCTCGTGTTTGGCGGTGTGTTCAGCAAGGGCCGGCAGGCCGCGATCCAGGCCACCAACAAGATCGGCGGCCGGGTGCTCGAGGTCGGCGTCGGCACCGGCATCTCGCTGCCGCTCTATAGCCCGAACGTCCGCATCTTCGGCACCGACATCTCGGAAGCGATGCTGGAGAAGGCCAAGAAGCGGGTCGCGGAGCGGGGCCTGAAGAATGTCGAGGGCCTCGCGGTGATGGACGCCGAAAAGCTCGAATTCCCCGACAATTCGTTCGACGTGGTGATGGCGCAGTACGTGCTGTCGGCGGTGCCGAACCCGGAAGCCGCGCTCGACGAGTTCGCCCGCGTGGTTCGTCCGGGCGGCGAACTGATCATCCTGACCCGCGTCAGCGCCGATGCCGGCGTGCGCCGCTTCATCGAGCAGAAGCTGCAGCCGGTGGTGCGCCCGCTCGGGTTCCGGACCGCCGAATTCGCCTGGTCGCGCTACACCAAATGGCTCGCCGGCGCGCGCGGCATGGAGCTCGCGGAGCGCCGCCTGATTCCGCCGCTCGGCCACTTCTCGCTGGTCCGCTTCCGCAAGGCGGATGTCGCCAAAGCCGCCTGAGGCGGCCCAGCCCGCCGCTCCTCCCGGGTGAGGTAGCGCACAGCGCGCCCGAAGCCGGGAGGCTACGATCTCCTTCGCCTGATCTCCGCAGATTTCGTCGGGATGAGGCGAGACCCTGCTCCGGTTGCGTCAAGGCGTCGCTCCGCATTGTCATATGTCATTATGATGATGTCACACGCGATACATCGAATCCCTGTAAATCCTGTTCCGAAAGATGTTGGGGGAACCAATGATCAAGAATTTCCTGCAAGAGCTGCGTACCCAGCGTTGGGATGACCATCGCTTCTACCATCACAGCCGGATCAACCAGAGCCTGCACTTCGTCAGCGCGCTGAGCTTCCTGTTCGCCTATGTGATGCTGTTCTTCGATCCGGTCGTGTCGGCGCTGGTCGGCTGGCTGGTCTCGATGACCTCGCGCCAGGCCGGTCACTTCTTCTTCGAGCCGAAGGGCTACGACCACGTCAACCAGGCGACCCACGAGCACAAGGAAGATATCAAGGTCGGCTACAATCTGCAGCGCAAGGTCGTGCTGATGGCGATCTGGGCGCTGTCGCCGATGGTGCTGTACTTCGATCCGACGCTGTTCGGCCTGTTCAAGCCCTGGGTCACGATGGGCGACTTCACCCGCCAGGTGGCCAAGATCTGGCTCGTGGTCGGCATCGGCGGCCTCTTGTTCCGCACCATCCATTTGTTCTTCATCCGCGACGTCGAGACCGGCCTCGTCTGGATGACCAAGATCGTCACCGACCCGTTCAACGACCTGAAGCTCTATCACAAGGCGCCGCTGTTCCTGATGAAGGGCGAACTGATCGATCCGGGTCTCGAGAAGCACGTCAAGCACGCCTGATCGTTGCTCCCAGCGTCTTCAAACTGCGTCATGCCCGGGCTTGTCCCGGGCATCTACGTCTTAGGATTACGGCGGATCATCACTTGAGCGCCTTCGACCGCGCGTACACGTCATCTCGCCCCGCTTGCGGGGAGAGGTCGGATCGCGCCAGCGATCCGGGTGAGGGGGGCTCACCACGAGTCCGTCCATTTCCGATTTTATGGATGCAGCCCCTCACCCCAACCCTCTCCGCGCAAGCGCGGGGCGAGGGAGCAGGGGAGCCGCGCGTTGCCTCAGCGCCTGAACTTCACGGTGACGACCTAAACGCCGTCATTCCGGGGCGATCGCGCCAGCGAGCGAACCCGGAATCTCGAGATTCCGGGTTCGATGCTGTGCATCGCCCCGGAATGACGGTGTGCTCAGCGGCCGAACCTCACAGCGACCATCTCCTTCAGGATCTGCCGCTTGATGTTCTTGTTGGTGAGGCCGGCCTTGTGCCACCACCAGCCGTCGCGCTTCATCTTCTCGGCTGCCGCGACGAAGCGGTCGCTGACCTCGGCGAAGTCGGCGTCGGTGTAGTTCAGGGTGAAGATCAGGCGGCCGGTGCCGACCCAGCTCAGCGCCAGTCCCTCGGCCCGCAGATAGTATTGCAGCATCCAGTTGTAGCGCGACGGCTCGGTGTAATAGACGGTCCAGATCGACGAGATGTTGCCGACGCGAACCGGCAAGCCTTGCGCGGCGAGGCGGTCGTTGAGCGCCTTGGCACGGCCGTTCCAGGTCTCGTCCAGCCCGTTGTAGATCGAGCGGAAATTCGGGCTGGCGAGCCGGCTCAGGAACTCGTCCATCGCCGTCATCACATAGGGATGCGAGTTGAAGGTACCGCGGGCGAAGCAGATGTCGGCCGGGCGGTCGTCGCGGAAGCGCCGCATCAAATCCTTGCGGCCGCACACCACGCCGACCGGAAGCCCGCCGGCCAGGCTCTTGCCGTAGGTCGCCATGTCGGCCTTGACGCCGAAATATTCCTGGGCGCCGCCGGCGGCGAGGCGGAAGCCGACGAACACCTCGTCGAAGATCAGGACGATGCCGCCTTCGGTGCACACCTCGCGCAGCTTCTTCAGCCATTCGGTGTAGGCGGCGCGGTCGTATTTGGAAGAACGCGCGGAGTCGACCAGCGCGGAATCGCCGGGTGCGTTGGAATTGGGATGCAGCGCCTGCAGCGGGTTGACCAGCACACAGGCGATGTCGCTGCGCGTCCGCAGCACGTGCAGCGTCTTCTCCGACATGTCGGCGAGCGTGAAGGTCTCGTGCGGCGACACCGGGTTGCCGACGCCGGGCTGCACGTCGCCCCACCAGCCGTGATAGGCGCCGGCGAAGCGCACGAGGCGCCTCCGCTTGGTGTGGTAGCGCGCGAGCCGCACCGCCTGCATCACGGCCTCGGTGCCGGACATATGGAACGAGACCTCGTCGAGGCCGGACAGCTCGCAGAGCCGCTTGACGTTGTCGGCAATGACCGGGTGATAGGGACCCAGCACGGGGCCGAGCGCGTGGGCGCGCTTCTCACCCTCGGCGATGCACTCCTTGTAGAAGTCGTTGCCGAAGATGTTGACGCCGTAGGAGCCGGTCAGGTCGTAGAAGACATTGCCGTCGACGTCGGTGACGGTGACGCCGCTGGAGGCCTCGACGAAGGCCGAGGTGCCGAGATGCTCGCGCACCAGGCGGCTGTACTGGAACGGCACGCGGTAGGTTTCGGTGAACTGCAGGTCGGAGATGCGCTCCGTGACCTCGGCGGTCAGCGCGCGGCCCTTGGGGTAGCGATCCCCGTAGAGGCCGGCGAGGCGGAAGAAGCCGTCCTGGCGCTGCATCGCGACGTCCTTCGGCGCGCCGTCGGAGCGGAAGAAGTCGTCGATGTCGAATTCGTAGTGCGGGACCATGCGCGCGACCATCTTGGACATCTTGGAATGTCCGGTCAGCGAGCGGTGCTTGGCGCGCGACAGCGCGATGCGGGCCTGGATTTTGGGGAAAGCTGCGGCGGCGCCGGCAAGCGCGGCGGCGGACAGCGAGAGAATCGGAAGGGATGTTTCCATGACAGAAGCGCTAGCCTCAGCACCTAACAGATTCATGACAGTCAAGGGCCTGATCTCGGCATTCACCCAGCAGGAAGACCTCAATTTCCTGCTCACCAACCGGATTCCGCGGGCCGCGCTGACCCGCTTCATGGGCTGGTTCTCCAAGGTCGAGAACCCCCTGGTGCGCGACGCCTCGATCGCCTGCTGGAAGCTGTTCTCCGACCTCGATCTGTCGGAGGCCAAGAAGACCGAGTTCAGGAGCCTGCACGATTGCTTCACCCGCGAGCTCAAGCCCGGCCTGCGTCCGGCCGCTGCCGATCCTGCCATCATCGCGAGCCCGTCGGATGCGATCATCGGCGCGCATGGGCGGATCGAGGACGGGCAATTGTTCCAGGTCAAGGGCGCGCCCTATTCGCTGCTCGATCTGGTCGGCGATCCGGCGCTCGTGGAGCAGCACCGGAACGGCCGCTTCGTCACGCTGCGGCTGACCTCGAGCATGTACCACCGTTTCCACGCGCCCTATGATCTTGCCATCGACAAGGTGACGTTCATTCATGGCGACGTCTGGAACGTCAATCCGATCGCGCTGAAGCGGATCGAGCGGCTGTTCTGCAAGAACGAGCGCGCGGTGCTGCGCGCCAAGCTGCCAACCGGCGAGGCACTGACGCTGGTTCCGGTCGCGGCGATCCTTGTCGCCAGCCTCCGCCTGCATTTCCTCGATATCACGCTGAACGCGCAGTCGCGGGGCCTGGTGGATTTTTCCTGTAACGCGCATGTGAAGAAGGGCGATGAACTCGGCTGGTTCGAACACGGCTCGACGATCATCGTGCTGGCGCCCGGCAATTTCGAATTCTGCGACAACGTCGCGGAGGGAACGCGGATCAAATGCGGCGAGCCGCTGCTGCGGAAGCCTTTATAGCCTTGTTTCCATAGCGCTCATCGTTTGAGCATGAAAACCGGTTTCCACTTTTTCCGATCATGCTTTAGAGTAGCCGGGATCGTCGTGCGACGATCCTAAATCGCAAACCTGATGGACACGAGATGGCGCGGACGCCTGTTCTGGCGGCGGGAGGCATTGTGCTGCGGCGGGACGCACCGCAGCGCTTCGCCGTGGTGCGGCTGCGCAAGCGCAATGAATGGGTGTTGCCGAAAGGCAAGCTCGACGACGGCGAGACGCCGCGCGCCGCTGCCGAGCGCGAGGTGCTCGAGGAAACCGGCCATGACGTCGACGTGCACGAATTCCTCGGCACGCTGGTCTATGATTCAGGCGGCCGATCCAAGGTGGTGCATTACTGGCGCATGGATGCCGGCGGCAAGCCGGTGCGGGCGCTGATGAGCGACATCCGCGAGGTGGACTGGCTGCCGCTCGATGCGGCACTCGAGCGTCTGTCGCGCGGCTACGAGCGCGCGTTCCTGGAAAATGTCGGACCGATCGCGTTGCAGGCCGCGGCGCTCACCGAGCGCGAGCGGCGCGCGCGGGCGAGAGCCGTGGCCGCAGAGCGCCGGCGGATTCGCGAAGCCGCAGTGCCACAGGTCATCGACGAGCAGGAGGTCACCGACGCGCCTGATGTTGCCGATGCGGCTGCGCCGGCGGAGACGCCGGCCATCGATCAGCCGCCACTCGCGCAAAGCGAGCCCGATCCGCCGGCCATGGCGCCGCAAGACGTTCCGGTGGCCGCACCCGATGCAACTGCCGAGACCGAGCGGGGCGCCGAGACGGTCGTCCCTGACCAAGCGCCGCCATTCGTGCACGAGGTCGTGCCGGCCGGCGCGGCACCTCAGGCCACGCCGCGCAAGAATCTGATCGAACGCGTGCGCGACTGGCTGCGCCGCGCGGCGTGATCACCCGCACATCTGACGTCGTGCCGTTGGCTGCCAGGCGTCAATGTCACGCTGCAAGGCAAGACACTCGGCAAGACGCTTGGGCGAGCCCAGGTCACGGGCCAGAAGCTGTGCCGCATGAACTTCGGCCATGGCGCCGCGAACATCTCCATGCTCCAGCTGGAGGCTGGAGATCTGAAGCCTCAGTCGCACGATCTGAACCCGCCCCTCGATGCTGGACCACAGCTGGCGGGCGAGATGGAGATGCCGCATGGCTGTTTCATGGTCCTGCCGGGAAAGCGCGAGGATCGCCTGTGCTTCGTTGGTGAGCGCGCGGATCGAGGGCATCGGCCAGCGATCCGGACTTCCCGACAGTTCGCAGATCAATGCCTTCGCTCGAACGGTCCGATGCGTGTGCGCGGCAACCAGCGCCAGATGCGCGAGCAGGATTCCGCGTCGCTGCAGCGTCCACCAGGTCTTGCCGATCAGGCTCCGCTCGAGGCTTGCATAGGCGGCCTCCGCTTCCCCTCTTGCGAGCAGCAGCATGGCGCGGCCCGGCTCCGGGCACCAGCCCAGCGTGTAAGCCCTGTCATAGGCTTCGAGCGCTGCGTCGTCATTGCCGATCGCCGCCTGAATATCGCCCAGCACCCGGTTGGCATCGCCAAGCGACCAGGGCGCATCGCTGGTCAGGCGTCCGAGCGCGTCCTGAATGCGCGACAGCGCTTCGTCGAGCGAGCCTCTGATGCCGAGCACCTCGGAGCGGTGCAGCTGGCACGAGCCCGTCAATTCCATGCCGCTGCCCGAGCAAAAGTTCTGGTAGCTCCGCGTCCACTGGTCGGCGCGTGCCCAATCTCCGAACATCCGGGCCGCCCAGAGGATGTTGCAATAGAGGTTGCCGCCCATGATCGGGTCCAGATTGTTGCTGGACAGGGCAACTGCGGCGGCATGGTCCTGATCGGACAGTCCTCCGTGTGTGTCGCCGAGGCACAGCCGATAGAAGCCGCGATAGGCCAGGCTCAGCGCTTCGATATTGATCGCATCCTTGTATCTGACGGCGGTGTAGGCAGCGTCGGCCAACGCGAGTGCCTGTTCCGGCTCGCCATCGAAAGCAGCCAGTTTCGACTTCATCCATAACACCAGGGCCGTCGTCGGAGGATCGTCGAGCGTTGAAGCCCAATCTTCCGCCCGCGCGAGCCAGCCCTTTCCGATCGCGGCCTGGCCGCTTTCGAAATGCAAGGCCGAGAGTGCTATCGCGTCGACCGTGGCGCCTGCCGCGTCACCGGCCTGGCTGCGTGCGCTGACCGCGCGAACCAGAATCGGAATCGCTGCCGTGGCCCTGCCGAGGCACTGCAGGGCAAGCGCCCAATCGTGCAGATCTTCAGCGTTGAGCTGGCCGCTTTCATCCGCGCTCGCGAACAGGGTCGCTGCCTGCAACCACAATTGTCCGGCCGCTGCGCGTCGGGCGAGACCGATTGCACCGACGGTGCCATCGACTTGCTTGGGGTCGATGCGTTCCGGCTGCCGGATCTCGGACTCGAGGAAGAAGCGATAGCCTTTGCCCGGCAGATTTCGGATCGCGCCGTCCATGCCGCCGTTGCGCAGCGCGGCGCGCAACGCACTCACCGCCCGCTGCAGCGAGTTGTCTGTGACCGTCACATCCGGCCAGACGGCTTCGAGGAGTTCTTCCTTGGGGATGACCCGGTCGCGGTGTCGAACCAGATAAATCAGCAGATCGAACACACGCGGCTGCAATGGGACCTCTTGGCGCGCGCACAGCAACACGCGTCCAGCTTCATCAAGCTCGAACAGTCCAAATGAGAATGCCATGTGTATGAGTGCGGGCTCGGCGGAAAAGGTTCAGGCAAGGATCAGACAAAGATCAGGCAATGATCAGTCCGCGGTAAGGACAGTCGGCATCGACAGCGCCTATAGCTGATCATGGCTCGCCATGAGCGCCGGCCGTTCAATAATTGCAACCGAGGAGATTTCGATGGAACTCTATGTCATTCGCCGTCCGAGCGCTTGGGCGGACATGAGCGAGCTGGAACTCGCCGGCGCAACGTCCGCAAGGGTCGGCGACGAGCAGATGCCGGACCGTGTCCGCTGGATCCGCAGCTATGTGGTGCACGAGGCGGATGGTCGCATCGGCACATTCTGCATATACGAGGCGCGTGACGGTGACTCGATCCGGGAGCATGCGCGCTGCGTCGGCATGCCGGGCGAGGAATTCTACAAGGTCGCGGCAACCGTGGTGGTGCGTGGTGATCCGGTCCAACCGCCCATTGCGGCCGAATGACGCCTGCGCGGCGTCGCATGGCGTATCCCGACCAAACCTGATCCGGAGCGCCATCACACTTCGATCAAGGAAACAATTATGTCGATTTCATTCATGGAATCCATTTCAAGTCAGGTACGAAGGCATTTTTCCTTCCTGCTTTTGCGGATCCGCCGGATCGTCAATCAATCGGTCGCAGGCATGCTCGCCCATCGCGAGCGGCAGGCCAGTCGCCTGATGCCGCGCGACGCCGGCGGCCAGTCGAAGGGCGCCGGGAACCGCTGCTCACGGCCGATCGGGCGAAGCGCGCTGCTCGGGCTGGTGATCGCGGGTTTGTCCTCGCCCGTGTTCACCCGAGCGGAGGAACCTGTCGTTCTGGAGCATCGTGCAGCTCCGGCGCAGCAGGCCGCCTCGACGCAGCGTAGCAGCCACGGCTGCAGGCATCGCTCGGACTGGAGCATAGTTGCCGCATCGACCATCCCGGTCCTGCTCGACCGCCGCACATAGCGCGCAGCACATTTGAAGTCATTGCACTGCTCGACGCCGTTTTTTGGCGCAACCCGCGGACTTTCGGCGAAGCCGGCGGCCTCGCCGCGAGCCGCATCACATTTTCAAAGGAGATGCACATGAACGTTCAGACCGAAATGCCGACCATCGATCTTGCCGCCGTCAAGGCGCGCCAGCAAGCCACCTGGAGTGCGGGCGACTATGCGATCGTCGGCACCACGCTCCAGATCGTCGGCGAGATGCTCTGCGAGGCAGTCGACCTGCGCAGCAATCAGATGGTGCTCGACGTCGCCGCCGGCAACGGCAATGCGACGCTGGCTGCGGCGCGGCGCTTTGCCGACGTGGTCTCGACCGACTACGTCGCGGCGTTGCTCGAGCGCGGCCGCGAGCGGGCGGCGGCGGAGCGTCTGCCCATCACGTTCCAGGAAGCGGACGCGGAGAAGCTGCCGTTTGCCGATGCCAGCTTCGATGTCGTGCTGTCGACCTTCGGGGTCATGTTCACCGCCGACCAGCAGCAGGCGGCGAATGAACTGCGCCGCGTCTGCCGCATCGGCGGCAAGATCGGCCTCGCAAGCTGGACGCCGGAAGGTTTCATCGGCCAGCTGTTCAAGACCATCGGGAAGTATGTGCCGCCGGCGCCGGGCGTGAAGTCTCCCGCGCTGTGGGGCACCGAGGCGCATCTCGGCGCCTTGTTCGGCCCGCAGGCGACGCTCGATGCCAGGCGCAGGCACTTCAATTTCCGTTACAGGTCGCGCGAGCATTTCCTCGAGATCTTCCGCACCTATTACGGGCCCGTGCTGAAGGCGTTCGGGGCGATCGATCCGGTCAAGCAGCAATTGCTCGCCGCCGACATGTTCAGCCTGATGGACCAGTTCAATATCGCCAGGGACGGCACGCTGGTGATCCCGAGCGAATATCTGGAGGCCGTGATCACCAGGCGCGGCTGACCTGCCGCTCGGCATTGGTCGATCTGTGCATGGCGCCGGCGTAACTCGCCGGCGCCATTCGCTCGTTTGATCGACATTGCTGTGATCTCAGTTACTGGCGCTTGTCCCTGGGTGGAGGCTTCGCGCCGCGCGGCGGAGGCGGCGCGCGCCGTTGCTGGAAGCCTGGCCGCGCCTGCACCGCGGGCCGTTGTATGCCCGGTGCGGCTTGCTGGATGCCGGGTCGGATCTGGCCGGGCGCCTGCGGCACGGGCTGCGCTGTGCCTTGTCGCGGCGCGCCCGATTGACCCGGCTGGGCCGCTGGTGGTCCTGGCTGGCGCACGCCGCCCGGCGCCTGGGTGCGGCCGGGCTGCAGACCGCCTTGACGTGCCGGCGATTGTTGTCCGCCGGGTTGCGTCGTGCCGCCTTGGCGCGCGGGCTCTTGCGTGGGGGCTTGGCGCGTTGGCTGTTGTCCCGCCGGCTGTTGTCCGGCTGGCGTCTGGACGCCGGGCGCGTGCGGCAGCGTCGCGCCGCCGGGTTGGCCGGGCAGCGCATGCTGTGCGCCGCCTTGCTGCTGCGTGCCGGGCCGCTGCTGCGAACCTTGCCGGCCAGGCGTGCCCGGTTGCTGGCCGGGACGGTTCGGCTGACCGGGCTGCTGCATCTGGCCCGGACGGTTCTGCTGACCCGGCTGCTGCGGCGTGTTGCGGTTCTGGCCCGGCAGGCCGTTCTGGCGCTGCGGGTTCGGCTGCACGGGCTGGCCGCGGTTCGGATAGGGCGCGGCCGGATTGGCCCTGCGGAAATCGGGATTGGCGCGGCGGAAGTCGCGCTGCTCGGTCACGACCTGGCGGCCCAGCGTCTGCGCGCTATGGACCTGGCGCACAAAGCCCTGGTCGCGCGTGATCTGTTGCGGCGAGATCGTCAGCGGCACCGCGGCGAAGCGGGCACCGCCGGTGCCCGGACGAATCGCAAAGCCGCTGGCGCCGCGCGTCAGCACGCCGAGCGAGGCACCGCTGCGGTCGTTGACCTCGATGCGGCCGACATGTCCGTCGGCGTCGGGATAGAGCTTGATGCCGACATTCCTGCTGGTCGCGGTGGCGCCTTCGGGCACCTCGACGAGACCGGTGGTGCCGCGGATGCCGAGCGTCGCGGTCGGGGTCGAGATCTTCATGTCGCCGGTTTTGGCGACCGCGGCGGCGACGAAGGCCGCCGTTCCCTTGGTGACGTTGAACAGCGCGCTGTTCTGTTGGCCGCCGTCCTCATAAACGTAATTGTCGATCGTGATCCTGGCATTGGCGCGCAGGTTGAAGGTGGTGCCGTCGTTGAAGGTGATGCCGAGCGAGGAGGTCCCTGATGTCGCGACCTCGTCATTGGCAAAGATGTCGTCGCGGATCTGCAGCGGCGTCGCGGTGCTGTTGCGCGTGACGGTCGCGGTTCCTGTCAGTGTCGCCACGTTGCCGATCGGCTCGGGCGCTGCGGGCTGCGCGCTCGCGGCCGGCGCCGGCGTTGCAGGCGCGGGTGTTGCGGGAGCGGGCGTAGGCGGCGTCGGACTCGGCGCCGGGGCGGGCGCCTGTGCAGGTTGCGCCTGTGCAAGCCGCGTCAAGTCCGGCGCAGCATTGGCCGCTGATTGCCAACCGATCGTGACGCCGGCGCCAAGCAGAAGCGCAAAGAGAAGGCTGCGGCGCATCGCCATCGATTCCCGGGGGAGGCAGTGGGGACCGCAATTGAGCCGCGTCAGGCTGAATGCCGGATGAACGGTCGTGCCTTGTTGTCATGGCGGACCGAAACGATCAAGCACCGCGCTCCGTTGCCGGAAGCGCGGTGCCTGGTCGCTGTTGGGGTTTTGCTTAGCCGCGCTTGTGAGGAGTGATATTGAGCGGTTTCGCCGGCTTGGCCGCGGGCGCATAATTCGCGGGTTGCGCAGCCGCCGGCGGCACGTAGTGGAACACCGCCTTGCAGCCGTCGCTGAGCAGCGCGCGCTGACGGATCATGCAGGCGGTGACGCGATCGACGTCGGGGATTTCCGAGCTGCACAGCCGCATGGCGTCGCTGGTGCACATCTGCTGCTGCTCGTCGGTGTAGGCATAGGACGCCGAGGTCAGCAGACCGAGCGTGAACGCGGTTGCCGCCAGCAGTTTGCCGTGACGAAGCGCGGAAGCGGTGAAAGCCATCATGTCCCCCTTGTGATCGCGCCGAAGCAGCGCGTTGTCGAACCGATCACTAGGCAGGCTTGGTTTCAGCAATTCTTCGTTGTCACGGCAAAATGGTTTCGTCGCGCGGGCCGTTTGTTTCGTCGACCACACCCCGGTCGGGGGCTACGGCGCAGCCGGTGCCCCTTCGAGCGCGAGCACGGCCTCGCGCTGCGTCTCCGGCATGGCGCGGATACGGCGCCTCGCGGTGAGGCGGAGCGCGGCAAAGCCGCCGAGGAACACCACGATCTTGCTCAAGATGCCGAAGATCGGCATCACGACGGCCCATGTCGTGATCTCGCAGGTCAGCGCGACGATGGCGTTCACCGCGGCGGAGATGAACATCAGGGCGGCCCAGGCATAGCCGACCTTGACGGCGACATCGGGCACGACCTTCTGTGCGATCTCGGGCAGGTAGCGGTTGAGCCAGCCGGGCTTCAGCATCACGACGCCGACGATGGCGTAGATCACGCTCGGCTTGAACAGCACGAAGCGCGGGTCGTGGGTCAGCAGCGTGGCGGAGCCGGCGGCGACGACCAGGAACAGGCTCAGCCATTCCATGGTGTCGATCCGTTTGCCGCGCACCATCTGGACGCCGATCTGCACGACGCCGAATGCGATGCCGAGGCCGACCGCGAGCGCGGTGTTGTGCGTCAGCAGGAACAGAACAAGAAAGACAAGCGTCGAGGCGAGATCGAGGGCCAACAGCCTGGCCGCGGTGAGGAAATGCTTCATTGGTCGCCGGTCGCCCGCAGGTTCAATTCATTTTCGACAATGCGGCTCTTATAGCGGGTCCGGCGACGCACATGAAGCGACCGCCGGGCAGATATAAGCGGTTACCTGAAGGGCGACCGCAAGACTCGCCCCGCCGTTGCACGGCGCAGCGCTGCACGCGCATCGCATTCGAGCCCCTCATCGCGATCATCGAGCTGTAGTTGTGGCGGAGTGAACGCAAAACAGCACAGCGCCGGCGGGGGCGGCCGCCGGGCGCTGAACTCATGCCTGTCGAATGTCCTAGAACACGCCGAGAATAATGGCGCCGACGAAGGCTAACGCGATGTACGCGGCCACAATGCTCAGCTTGCTCAGCAGAGGACTCGCGAAATCCATTGGGGAAACTCCCTCGGTTCACACACGCTGCCCGCATTAACGTCAAAGCTAGCAAGGGGTTCCAGGCCGAAAAAGGCAGTCTTGTTGTCAGGCTCGCTATTCGCGGCAATGCCGCATTGCGATGCGCGGCTCAAATAGCCGCCGAATCAAGGCGTTGACGCGTCGCAAATATATTCGGCGGCGGCGCCGGTTCCAGCGCCGATAGCAGTACCCGCTTGGATGTCCGTCGGTTGCTCTCGCCCCTGTGTCGTTGCGCCGCAAGGCAGCATCGTCATTTGTTGTGCGCCTGTCACAAACCATACCCAGATTGCCGCCCGCAATGACCGGGGCTCTACCCCGGTAATAAGTACTTGGGGGCGTTACGTGAAATCTGAGTTTCTGAGCCGCGCAAGCCGGCTTGCGCTGGCTATTTCTGCGACTTCGTTGGGGTTCTCCTGTCCGGCACTGGCCGCAAGCTTCAGCACTCCTCCCAACAGCACGACGGCGCAGACCGTCTCCAACAATGATACCGGCTCGGTCGCCGCCGGCAGCAGCCTGTCGGTGACGGGCACCGCGATCACCTGGATTACCGGCCTGTCGTCGCCCGGCGTCGTCATCACCAACAACGGCACCATCTCGGCGACCTCGCGCGGCATCGACACCTCGAGCAGCGCCATCAGCGGCAATCTCACGCTGATCAACAATTCCGGCGCGCTCTTCACCGCGTCCAATGATGCATTCCGGATCAATGGCGGCCTGAGCAGCGGGTCGGTCACCGTCGACAACGCGGGCACCATCCAGTCGACGGGCAACGGCCGCGTCTTCGACTTCGTCAACGCGACGTCGAACACCACCGTGTTCTCGATCACCAACCAGAGCGGCGGCATCATCAAGTCATCAGGCAGCGACGTGATGCGGATCGGCGGCGGAACCACCACGATCACCAATTCCGGCATGATCGACGCGACCAATACGGCAGGGTCTCGCGCGATCCGCGCCACCACCAATCTCAACAACGTGATCTCGCTGTCGGTCGTCAACAATGCGGGCGCGACGATCCAGTCGGCGGACGATGCCATCCAGATCAACGGCGCGTCGGGCAGCAACAGCACGACCGCGGCCAGGTTCTCGGTCGACAATGCCGGCACCATCAAATCGGCGACCGGGCAGGCGATCGACTTCGACAATCTCATCTCGACCGCCGCGAGCGTTCACATCACAAACCGCGCGACCGGCCTGATCACTGCGGCCAATGCGGACGCGATCCGTCCCGGCGAAAACTTCACGATCGACAATTACGGCCAGATCATCGCCAATGGCACGATCGATCCCGCAACCGGCCGGCCCAGCGCCGATGCGATCGATCTTCAGGGCGGCCACAACGGCACCGTCAACAACTATGCCGGCGGCCTGATCTCGGGTGCCAAGAACGGCACCGCTGGCGACGCCGGCACCATCACGGTCAACAATTTTGCCGGCGCAACCATCATCGGCCGCAACGGTGCGGGCGTCGGCGGCGGCAACGCCATCGTCACCAACTACGGCACCATCACCGGGGCGATCGATGGCGTCTCGACGCGCAGCGATGGCGACGGCATCGATATCGACAATGTCCTGACGCTGACCAATTACGGCATCGTCCAGGGCACCGGCGCAACCGGCGCCGATGACGGCGGCCGCTTCAACAACAGCGAAGGCCTTGCGATCGGCGGCGGCACCATCCGCAACTACGGCACCATCAGCGGTGCCGCGGCGGGCATCGTCGTCAACAACGATTCAAATCCGGACCATTCGCGCAGCGGATCGGCGGCGCTCGACTTGATCAACTATGCCGGCGCCACCATCGTCGGCAACAACATCTATGCGATCCGCTCCGAGAACAAGACCGGCAATGCCGCCGTCGACAACGACAGGATCGTCAACTACGGCACCATCATCGGCAACGGCACGATTCCCGATCCCAATGGCGTTACGCTGCTGCAGAACGGCACGCCCGATACCGGCTCGGTCGGTACGCTGAACGGCGTGACCTATACCGGTACCGGCTCGACCCGCTTCATCCGCGGGGACGGCGCAGCGATCCAGACCGGCGAGGGCGCCGACGTGCTGTCGAACTACGGCACCATCATTGGCAATACCGGCCGCGCGATCAGCATGGAAGGCGGCGACGACACGCTCAATCTCTATGGCGGCTCGACCATCACCGGCCGGATCGATGGCGGCGTCGGCACCGACACGCTCAACCTGTTCGGGCCAGGCTCGGGCACGCTCTCGAACGTGATCAATTTCGAGGTGCTCAACGTGCAGGGCGGCGTCTGGACCGTGACCGACGCGCAGAGCTACCAGGCCGGCGCCACCATCGGCGCCGGTGCGAAGCTGCTGGTCAATGGCTCGCTTGGCAATGCCGTGACCGTCAATGCCGGCGGCACGCTCGGCGGCAATGGCAGCGTCGGCAATGTCCTGGTCAATGGCGGCACGCTGTCGCCGGGCAATTCGATCGGCACGCTCACGGTGCAGGGCAGCCTGACCTTCACCGCCGCATCGACCTATCTGGTCGAAGTGTCGGCCGCGGCGTCCGATCGCACCAACGTGACAGGTGCGGCAACGCTCGGCGGCGCCACGGTCAACGCGTCCTTCACCGGCACCACGTTCCAGAAGCAGTACACCATCCTCAACGCGGCCGGCGGTGTCAGCGGCAGCTTTGCCGGGCCGGTCAACAGCAATTTGCCATCGAACTTCATCTCCAGCCTGAGCTATGACGCCAACAGCGTCTATCTCAATCTGGCGCTGAATTTTGCCGCAACCGCCAGGCTCAGCGGCAATCAGGCCGCGGTCGGCCATGCGATCAGCAACGCCTTCAACAGCACGGGCAGCATTTCCGCCGCGTTCGGCGCGCTGACGCCGGCCGGGCTGATGCAGGCGTCGGGCGAATTCGGCACCGGCTCGCAGCAGACCACTTTCGACGCCATGAACATGTTCCTCGGCGTCATGACGGATCCCTTCACCGAAGGGCGCGGCGGCGTGCCTGCAAATAGCGGCGCGTCGCAATTCGCTGATGACACCATGAGCTACGCGTCGACCGGCATGTCGCGAGCGAATGGCGCGCGCGACGCCTATGCCGCGATCTATCGCAAGGCACCGCCGCTGCAACAGACGTTCGAGCAGCGCTGGAGCGTCTGGGCGGCGGGCTTCGGCGGCGGGCAGAGCACCGATGGCGGCACTGCCGCCGGATCGAATTCGACGACGAGCCGCATTTTCGGTGTCGCCGTCGGCGCCGACTACCGGATCTCGCCCGACACGATCGCGGGCTTTGCGCTCGCCGGCGGCGGCACCAATTTCACCGTGGCCAACGCACTCGGCGGCGGACGCTCCGACCTGTTCCAGGCCGGCGCCTTCATCCGTCATGGATTCGGGCCGGCCTATCTGCTGGGCGCGCTGGCCTATGGCTGGCAAGACGTCACCACTGATCGCACGGTGACGATCGCCGGCATCGACCGGCTGCGCGCGCAATTCAACGCCAATGCGCTGTCGGGCCGGATCGAAGGCGGCTATCGCTTCATCACGCCGTGGTCGCTGGCGCTGACGCCCTATGCCGCCGGACAGTTCACGACCTACGATCTGCCGTCCTATGCCGAGCAGGTGCTGTCGGGATCGAGCGCGTTCGCGGTGGCCTATGGCGCCAAGACCGTCACCGCCACGCGCAGCGAACTCGGCCTCCGCAGCGATCGCTTGATCGCGTTGCAGGATGGCATTCTCAGCCTGCGCGGCCGGCTCGCCTGGGCGCACGACTACAACGCCGATCGCAGCGTTGCCGCGACATTCCAGACGCTGCCGGGCGCGTCCTTCGTGGTCAACGGTGCGGCGCCTGCGAGCGATGCGGTGCTCACCACCGCGAGCGCGGCGATGAACTGGACCAGCGGCTGGTCGGCGGCGCTCACCTTCGAGGGCGAGTTCTCCGACGTCACGTCGTCCTATGGCGGCAAGGGTGTCGTTCGCTACACGTGGTGATGACATCATCTCGGCAGGGCGCGTGTTGCCCTGCCGGGTTCCGCTGCATGGTTAAGGACAGCTGAAAACAACGCATCGAAATGCGTTGAAGAGTCTTTAATCAAATTCGCAGAACCTCCGCGCCATGACGCGTGGAGTTCGTTTGTATCTCGTCGGCTCCCTTGTCCTTGTGTCGCTTGCTGGTTGCGGTCGCGGTCTGTTTCAGACCGCCGAGCGCGAACCGTGGCGGGCCGAGGCCGAGGCCGCATGCCTGAAGTCGGGCGCGGTCAAGGAGAGCGCTGACCTCGTCCGCATCGATCCGATCTCCGGTCCCGGCGTCTGCGGCGCCGAGTTCCCGCTCAAGGTCGCCGCGCTCGGTGAAGCCAGTTCGGCTTACGGATTTGCCGACGACAGCCTGCGCCCGCCGGCATCAGTCGGCAACCAGCCGCGCTGGCCGATCAACCGCCAGCTGCCTCCGCCGCCCGCGCAGGCGCCGTATTCCAATCAGGCCGTCGGCCAGCCGAGCTATGGCAACGAGCCGGGCTATGGCAGCCGTCAGAATGGGCCGGTCTCGCTGTCGGCGCCCGGTGTTCCGCCGCAGCAGGACGAGATCGATTTGCCGCCGGAAGGCTCGCCCGACGCCAGGGGCGAGCGACCTTATTATCCCGGCCTGCCATCCAATCCGCAGCGCGACAGCGCGGCCGCGCCCTATTCACCGGCACCGTATTCCCAGCAGCCGCCCGGCGCGCCACCGCCGCCGCGGCTCGGTCCCTCGAGCGGCAATCCGGTGGTGACGGTCGGCCCGGTCGCAGTGAAGCCGGCGGCAACGCTGGCGTGCCCGATCGTCTCGGTGCTCGAGCGCTGGCTCGCCGATTCCGTACAGCCGGCGGCGCAGCGCTGGTTCGGCGCGCGTGTCGTCGAGATCAAGCAGATCTCGGCCTATTCCTGCCGCGGCATGAACGGCAATTCGCACGCGCATATTTCCGAGCACGCCTTCGGCAATGCGCTCGACATCGCAGCCTTCACGCTGGCTGACGGTCGCCGCATCACCGTGAAGGATGGCTGGAAAGGCCTGCCGGAGGAGCAGGGCTTTCTGCGCGATGTCCAGGCCGCCGCCTGCCAGCTATTCACCACGGTGCTGGCGCCGGGGTCCAACGTCTATCACTACGACCACATCCATGTGGATCTGATGCGCCGGGCCAGCCGGCGTCTGATCTGCCAGCCCGCCGCCGTCTCGGGCGAGGAGCTCGCGGCGCGTGCCGGCGGCCGTAACCCCTATGCAACGCGCGAACCTTATGTCACAGGATCGCTCGGCGGCAGAAAGCCGGCCCTGCGGGGTAAGGCGGGGGTCAACGAAGAAGACGAATTCGCCGACGAATAGGGACGCGTCTGATACCCGTATTTTTACTGGGTGACACCGTGCAAACGGTAGCCACTTTTATGCTGCATATGCTTCGGAGCCGGGCGCACCCGGCTGATTTCTGGGGGATAGCTTTGCAAGACGCGCCGATCATTCTCGTCATCGAAGACGATCGTGATCTTCAGATGATGGTAGAGGACGCCCTGAGGGACGGCGGCTATGAGCCGGCGATCGCGGGCTCGGGCGAGGAAGCGTTGACGCTGCTGAAGGCGTTCCGCACCAAATACTCAGCACTGGTCACCGACATCCGCCTGCTCGGACGGCTCGACGGCTGGCGCGTGGCGCGCGGCGCCCGCGAGATCGACTCGTCATTCCCGGTGCTCTACATCACCGGCGGCGGCGGCGACGAGTGGCCGACCCGGGGCGTGCCGGACAGCGTGCTGCTGAACAAGCCGTTCTCGCCTGACGAACTGGTCGCGGCCGTGGCCAAGCTGCTCAAGAACGGCGCGCCGGCCTGAGCGACTGATCGTTCCTGCGATTTGACGATGCGCACGTTGTGCGGGCAAAACGTGCCGGCATGAATGATTTCGCACAGTCGATCACGGCGGCGGCATCGCTGATAGCCGGTCGCGATCCGGTCCTGCTTGGGATCGTCGCATTGTCGTTGCGCGTCAGCCTGCTGGCGAGCCTGCTCGCGCTTCTGATCGGCGCGCCGATCGGCGGCTGGCTTGCGATATCGAGGTTTCGCGGACGGCAGGTGGTGATCGTGCTCGCCAATGCCTGTCTCGGCCTGCCGCCGGTCGTGGTCGGCCTCGGGCTTTATCTGCTGTTGTCGCGATCCGGACCGCTGGGCTTCGCCGGGCTGCTGTTCACGCCGACGGCGATGGTGGTGGCGCAGGTCATCCTGGCGACGCCGATCGTGGTTGCGCTGGTGCATCGTCCGGTCGCGCTGCTGTGGGCGGAATATGCCGATTTGATCCGCACCGACGGCCTGTCCCGCCTGCGCAGCCTCGCGCTGGTGTTCTCGCTCGGCCGCGCCTCGCTGCTCACCGCGTTCCTCGCCGCCTTCGGCCGCGCCATCGCGGAGGTCGGCGCCATCATCATCGTGGGCGGCAATATCAGCGGCTATACGCGAACGATGACGACCGCGATTGCGCTCGAGACCAGCAAGGGCGAGCTGGCGCTCGGTCTCGGGCTCGGCGTCATCCTGCTTGCGCTGAGCGTCAGCGTCAGCACGATCGCGTTTCTGCTAGTGCGCGGCGTTGGGGAAAAATAGCTGCTCGCCACCGACCTTGTAGCCGGCGATGGCTGACTGCCCGGCCTGCGAGACCAGCCAGTCGATGAAGGCCTCGCCGTCCGCGGCCTTCACCGTCGGATGTTTCGCCGGATTGACCAGCATCACGCCGTACTGGTTGAACAGCCGCCGGTCGCCTTCGGTCAGCACGGCGAGCTCGCCGCGGTTCTTGAACGACAGCCAGGTGCCGCGGTCGGACAGCACATAGGCATTCGACGCGGATGCCATGTTGAGCGCCGGACCCATGCCCTGGCCGATCTCGCGATACCACTGGCCCTTCGCTGAGCCGAGATCGACGCCGGCCGCCTTCCAGAGCCGCAGCTCGGCCTCGTGCGTGCCGGAGTGGTCGCCGCGCGAGATGAAGGCCGAACTGGTCGCAGCGATCTTGCGCAGGGCATCCGCGACATCCTTGTCGCCGGCGATATGCGCCGGATCGGCCTTCGGGCCGACGATGACGAAATCGTTGTACATCACGTCATATCGCCTGGTCGCAAAGCCCTCGGCCAGGAATTTCTCTTCGGCCACGCGATCGTGCACGAACACGACATCGGCATCGCCGCGCCGTCCGATGTCGAGCGCCTGTCCGGTGCCGACCGCGACCACCTTCACGGCAATGCCCGAGGTCTCCGAGAACCGCGGCAGCAGATAGCCGAACAGGCCGGACTGTTCGGTCGATGTCGTCGAGGCGACGGTGATGGACCGGGTCTGCGCGAGCGCGGGACCGGCGAACAGCATCACGGCGGCGATGACAAGGTGTCGAAGGAGGGATGTCATGTGAATACTGCGTACCGGAGAACGATGTCGGTCACCATGCCGCATTTCGTCCGGTGACGCAAAGCAGGCGCGATGTCGCGCGTTGCGATCGGCAGTGCTAGGGTCGCCTCGAACGAAGCAATAAGAAGGGATATCAGGTCATGGCTTTGGAGAAGGTCGCGCTCGTTACCGCAGGCGGCAGCGGCATGGGAGCGGCGGCGGCGCGGCGCCTCGCGGCCGATGGTTTCCGCGTTGCGATCCTGTCGTCGTCGGGCAAGGGCGAGGCGCTGGCAAAGGAGCTCGGCGGCCTCGGCTTCACCGGCTCGAACCGTTCCAACGATGATCTGAAACGCGCCGTCGACGGCGTGGTGGAGCGTTGGGGCCGCATCGATGCGCTGGTCAACAGCGCCGGCCACGGCCCGCGCGCGGGTGTGCTCGAACTGACCGACGAGCAGTGGCACACCGGTCTCGACGTCTACCTGATGAACGTGATCCGCCCGACGCGTCTCGTCGCGCCTCACATGCAGGCGCAGAAGTCGGGCGCGATCGTCAACATCTCCACCGCCTGGGCGTTCGAGCCGAGCGCGATGTTTCCGACCTCGGCGGTGTTCCGCGCCGGCCTCGCCGCGTTCACCAAACTGTTCACCGACAGCTACGCCGCCAGCAATGTGCGCATGAACAACGTGCTGCCAGGCTGGATCGACAGCCTCCCGGCAACCGACGAGCGCCGCGACAGCGTGCCGATGAAGCGCTACGGCAAGACGGAGGAGATCGCCGCAACCATCAGCTTCCTCGTCTCCGACGGCGCGGGCTACATCACCGGCCAAAACATCCGCGTCGACGGCGGATTGATGCGGTCGATTTGAGGCAACTGCTAAACCCGTCATCCCCAGGGCCTGACTCATAGACGGACTCTGAGGAGCAAGCGAGCTTGTGATTCACAAGCGGCACCAAATATTCGGTGTCGTCCCGGCGAAAGCCGGGACCCATAACCACCGATGGTCATCGTTGCGCGTCGATGGAACGACGAGTCCCGTCCACAACATCCGCCGCGGAGTATGGGTCCCGGCTTTCGCCGGGACGACATCAAAGTGTGCGGCGCCGTTCGTACCGCGTTGCGTCGTCACCAGTTGCGTCTACGCGCTGCGCGGCGCGCTCCAGGCCGCGGGCGTCACAATTGCGGCGACCTCTGATTGCGTTTGTCGTGATGACAAACTGAAGGCGCAGGGCTATAGCCTTCCGTCAAATCAAAACATACGGAGGAATGGCATGCCAGACGCAGCAGTTGCAGCACGCGCTTCAGACTCCACGCAGAGCGGAACCACGCAGCAGGTCGACGTTGCGGTGGTCGGCGCCGGCTTCGCCGGACTTTACCTGTTGCATCGGTTGCGCAAGGCGGGCTTCTCGGCGGTCGCGCTCGAGGAGGGCGCCGATGTCGGCGGCACCTGGTACTGGAATCGTTATCCCGGCGCGCGCTGCGACATCCAGACCATCGACTACAGCTACACTTTCGATCCCGAGCTCGATCAGGCCTGGACCTGGTCGGAGAAATACGCGACCCAGCCGGAAATCCTGCGCTATCTCGGCTTCGTCGCCGACCGTTACGATCTGCGTCGCGACATCAGGTTCGGCACCAAGGTCACGCAGGCGACCTGGAATGATGCGGCCTCGCGCTGGCAGATCTCGACCAACAACGGCGCCGACGTCTCGTGCCGCTACTACATCATGGCGACCGGCTGCCTGTCGTCGCCGAAGCCCCCGGAGATCGACGGCGTCAAGGACTTCAAGGGCGAGATCTATTTCACCGGCCGCTGGCCGCATCAGGGCGTCGATCTCAAGGGCAAGCGCGTTGCCGTGATCGGCACCGGATCGTCGGGCATTCAGTCCATACCGATCATCGCCGAGCAGGCCGCGCAGCTCACCGTGTTCCAGCGCACCCCGAACTTCGCGCTGCCCGCGGGCAACGGCCCAGCGCCCGAGGATCGCAAGACCTATTTCGAGAGCGACCGCGCCGCCTATCGCGACCAGGCGCGCTGGTCGATGGCCGGCGTGCCCTATCCGCAGCAGACCGTGGTGAGCTGGCAATTGAGCGACGCCGAGCGCCGCGAGCGGTTCGAGAAGGCGTGGGCGGCGGGCGACCTCGTCCATATCCTGACCCAGCTCTGGGCCGACCAGGCGGTCGATGTCGACGGCAACAGACTGGTCGCCGACCTGATCCGCGAAAAGATCGGCGCTGTGGTCAAGGATCCGGAGACGGCGGCGGCGCTGGCCCCGCATGATCATCCGTTCGGCGCCAAGCGTCCCTGCCTCGATACCAACTACTACGCGACCTACAACCGTCCCAACGTGACGCTGGTGAATCTGCGGCAGGAGCCGATCAAGGGGATCACCACCAGCGGCATCTTCACCAACGGACGCAAGTTCGACGTCGACGTCATCGTGTTCGCCACCGGCTTCGACGCGATGACCGGGGCGATCATGGCGGTGCATCCGATCTCCGGCCGCGGCGGCAAGTCGCTGTCGGATGTCTGGGCGCACGGACCGCAGACCTATCTCGGCGTCACCGTCGCGGGCTTTCCCAATCTGTTCATGATCACCGGTCCCGGCAGCCCGTCGGTGCTGTCGAACATGGCTGTCTCGATCGAGCAGCACGTCGATTGGGTGGTGGAGCGGATCGCCGCGCTGCGCGACGCCGGCTTCACCACGATGGAAGCGACCGAGACCGCGCAGGCCGGCTGGGAACGGCACATGGCCGATTGCGCGACGCTGACGCTGCACCGGCTCGCCAACACCTGGTACACGGGCGCCAACGTGCCCGGCAAGCCGCAAGGCGTGATGCCTTATACGGGCGGCGTCGGTCCGTATCGCAGCATCTGCAACGAGGTGGTCGGCCGCGGCATGCTCGGCTTCAAGCTCTCGGGTCCCGGCGTTGCCGAGCAATGCAATGACGGCGAGATCGTGCGCCTGCAGCCGGATGTGCGGCTGGTGCTGAACCTGCTCGGCGAAATGAACCTGCCGCCGCTCGAGACGATGGGGGCGCAGGGCGCGCGCGACTTCCTCACCGAATTCAACAAGGGGCGTCCCTTTGGCCGCCCGGTCGGCGAGGTCGGCAGCGGCATGCTGCAGGGCGCGGACGGTCCGCTGCCGTACAAGCTGTACCGGCCGGCGACGCCGGGGCCGCATCCGATCGTGGTGTATTTCCACGGCGGCGGCTGGGTGCTCGGCGACGAGATGTCGGACGATCCGTTCTGCCGCGACCTGTGCCGGCGCACCGGCATGATCATCGTCAGTGTCGGCTATCGCCATGCGCCCGAGCATCGCTTCCCGGCCGCGGCCGAGGACGGTTTTGCGGCGACGCGCTGGATCGCGGCCCATAGCGCCGAGCTCGGCGGCAGGGCAGGGCCGCTGCTGGTCGCGGGCTGGAGCGCCGGCGGCAACATCGCGGCCGTCACGTGCCAGCTCGCGCGCGATCGCGGCGGGCCCGAGATCGCGGGCCAGCTCCTGATCTGTCCGGTCACCGATTCCACATTCGACCGGCCGTCCTATGTCGACAACGCGACCGGCTATTTCCTGACCCGCGGGCTGATGTACTGGTTCTGGGACCTGTACTGCTCGCCGGCCGACCGCACCGACCCGCGCGTCGCGCCGCTGCGCGGCAAGCTCGAAGGCCTGCCGCCGACGTTCATCGCGACCAGCGAGTTCGATCCGTTGCGCGACGAGGGCATCGCCTATGGCGACGCGCTCGCCAAGGCCGGCGTCAAGGTCGAGCAGCTCGAGGCGCAGGGCCACTTCCACTCGTCGTTCGTGATGGTCGACGTCATCATCACCGGCGTTGCCGGCCGCGTGAAGATGGCGAAGGCGCTGCGGCGCTTCGCCGGCCTGCCCGAGGAGGTCGAGCAGGACAACGTCGCTACGCCGGAGGTCAACGCGGCGGCGAACTAGCTCGGGTTTGAATTGCAGCCGCGCTCCCTCTCCCGCTTGCGGGCACTTGCGGGGGAGGCGCGTTGCGAAAATATCGAAAACAACCCCATGCAAAGGAGCCGACGGCGGCCGGAATCCGACACGGCGACTGTTCGACCTAGCCACTTGACACGTCGGGCAACTCACGGGTATATTTCTAATATCCCGAAATCTCTCGCGCTAACCGAGCTCGAACGTCGTGACGCCGAACACGCGATCGATCCGGAGTGGCGGGATCGTGCCGGTATACATCCGCGCGGTCTCGAACACCGGTGACAGCCCGAGGCCTTGCGCCAGCGCGACGGCGTCGCGGTTGACCGCGGGGACATCGAGGAAGACCTCACCGCTGCCCGCGCTCGCGAGCAATGCCGCGACAACGGCCTCGGCGCCGGCACGGTCATCGGCAATGAGCGGACCGATCTTGCGGCCGGTCCGGCACGGGCGGATCACGCCCCAGCCGGCCAGCTTGCCGTCGCGCATCAGCGCGCGCCCGACATGTCCTGACGTGTTGATCCAGGCGCGCAGGAATGCCGGCCGCGGTGCGGGAAACACCGTGGCGTCACCGGCCTCGATCAGCGCCATCGGCAGATCGGTCAGCGCGACGGTGTCGCCGCTCGGCGCGGATGGTGTGGCGACAGTGCCGCCATAGCGCACATTGGCGTAAGCGAGCGCGAAGCCGGACTTCTGGTAGTTCGCCTGCTGCGCCACCACGCCATCGAGCCCGATCACGCGCGGGCGCGCATGCGCGATGGCCGCATTCCAGATCTTCAGGCCATGGCCGCGGCCGCGCAGATCCGGGCGCACGATGTAGAAGCCCAGAAACGAAAATTGCGCGCCGTAATTGACGCAGGAGATCACCGCGGCCGGCTCGCCATCGAGCTCGGCGATGAAGAAGCCTTGCGGATCCTCGGCGGCAAAGCAGGGCGCATCGGCGAGACCGGGATTCCATCCCTCCGCCGCGGCCCAGTCCACCGCGAGCGCGATCTCGTCCGGCTGCATCTGTCGGATGCTGAGGTCGTTCATGGTCGATCGCCTCGTCGTGCTGGAGTTATTGATCGTGCACATCGACGGCTGGAGAACAATACCCCCCGTGACGATCTAAAGAACGTACGTCCGTCATGTTGATGAGGCTGCCAACGAGTCCGCGCAAAGCGCGGCCGGATGATAAACTCTTGGCCGTCTCCAAGCACGACGGCCACCAGCCGGGCCGCGCATGCTTCGAGGCTCGCTACGCGAGCACCTCAGCATGACGGGATGAAGAGCGCGTTGGTCCGCGATGAGACGTCGATCTCACCCGGCCTTCGGCCGGTACGCCGCGAAGAACACGCGCGTCGCGCTGTCGACGACGGTTGCGATCCGCTCCGGCGAGGGCGACGGCCTGGCCTGGAAGATGAATGCCTGGAACAGCGTCGCCTGGCACATCTGCATGAATTGCCAGGCCGCGAGCTGGTAGTCGTCGATCACGAGCTCGCCGAGCGCGGCGCGTGCCTCGAGATAGGCGGCAAAGCGGTCGACGGTGTGGGCGATGACGTGGGTGTAGAACCGGCTGCCGAGCTCGGGCATCCGCTCGGCGATCGCCATCACGGTGCGGATCGCCGAGCCGCCGCCGGGCCGGCACAACACCGCGACATAGGCGCGGCCGAATTCGGGGAGGGTGGTGTCGACGTCGCGCGCCGGATCGAAATTGAAGGCGACCTTGCCCTGCTCGAGCTTTTCCTCCTCGACGATTGACGCGAACAGCCCGGCCTTGTCGGGGAAATAGACGTAGAGCGTGCCCTTGGAGACGCCGGCAGCGCGCGCGATCTCGCCCATGCTCGCGCCGTCAAAGCCGAGCTCCAGGAATACCTTGCGGGCGCCGTCCAGGATCTGGCGGCGTTTCGACGATTCCTCCTCGCCGACGGACTGGAGGGAGGTTCGGGGCGCTGCAACCATTGAATTAGCTTCTCGGGAAAGAACTCAACCCAGAGTAGGAAAGGGAAGAATCGAAGCTTTATCATCTAGCGGGCGGGAATATAGATTGACCGAACCGTTCGGTCAATGGTATCTTAGGAGTGACGATGCGCCGCACGGCCCTTATTCCGCCATCGCGCGCGTCAAGATTTTTGTGGGGAGCCTCGGCCATGGCCGCAGCACGGGATCAGGCTGCACGCATTGTTCGTTCCGAGCCTGAGATGGCCGAGGACGCGATCGCGCGCGATGCATCCGCCGATCTCGGCGAGCAGGGCCGAGCTGAAGAAGCCAAGCGTCCCGCGGAGGCGCCGCCCGCGTCTGCGCCCGAGCAGCCGGCGGCTTCGCCCGCTGCGGCGCCGGCGCCGAAATCCGGCAAGCGCAAATTCGTGATGCTGGGCGTGGTCGGCCTGCTCGCGCTCGCTGCCGCGGGCTATGCCGCCTATTACCTGATGGTCGGGCGCTTCTACGTCTCGACCGACGATGCCTATGTCCGCGCCAACAACTCCATGCTCGGCGCGCGCGTCGCGGGCCATATCGCGGCGATCCTGCCCGGCGACAACGCGCTGGTGCGCGCAGGCGACGTAATCTTCCGGATCGATGATGGCGACTACCGTATCGCGGCCGACGCCGCGCGCACCAGGATCGCGACCCAGCAGGCGACGATCGAGCGCATCGGCCGCCAGGTTGCGGCGGCGGCGAGTTCGGTCGAGCAGGCGCAGGCCCAGCTCGTGTCCGCCCAGGCCGGCCTGAAGCGCGCCGATCTCGATTTCGATCGGCAGCAGGCGCTCAGCACCAAAGGTTTTGCCTCGCGTGCCACCTTTGAAGTCTCGGAGGCCGGCCGCGATCAGGGCGCGGCCAGCGTGCGGTCCGCGCAGGCGGCCTATGATGCGGCCAAGGACAATGTCGAGGTGACCAAGGCGCAGCAGGCCGAGGCCCGCGCCCAGCTCGCCGAATTGCAGACCCAGCTCGCCAAGGCCGAGCGCGATCTCGAATTCACCAATGTCCGTGCGCCGGTCGACGGCACCTTCTCCAACCGCCTGGTCAACACCGGCGACTATATCAATGTGGGCCAGCGGCTCGGCAATGTGGTGCCGCTCGACGGCGTCTACATCGACGCCAACTATAAAGAGACCCAGCTCAAGCGCATCCGCACCGGGCAGCGGGTGACGATCAAGGTCGACGCCTACGGCTTCCGCAAGTTCACCGGCCTCGTCGACAGCATTTCGCCGGCGGCGGGCTCGGTGTTCACGCTGCTGCCGCCCGACAACGCCACCGGCAACTTCACCAAGATCGTGCAGCGCCTGCCGGTCCGCATCCGCGTGCCTGCCAGCGTCGCCAAGCAGGGCCTCTTGCGCGCCGGCATGTCGGTCTACACCACCGTCGACACCCGCGAGGGCGCGGCCGATGCCGACGCCGAAACTGATCTCGACGCGCCGATGATGATCCATCCGCAGTGATGTCTTGAAGCTTCGGACAGAGTCCGACGCTCGGAGCCGATGAGCCCATGGCTGATACGACCACTGCTTCACCCTCGATGATGACCGGCGCCCCGGAGTCCGAGCGCATCCAGCCGAAGCGGCTGGTTGCCTTCATCATCATGGTGTTCGGCATGTTCATGTCGATCCTGGACATCCAGATCGTCTCGGCCTCGCTGTCCGAGATCCAGGCCGGCCTGTCGGCATCCTCGACCGAAGTGTCGTGGGTGCAGACCGCCTATCTGATCGCCGAAGTGATCGCGATTCCGTTGTCCGGATTCCTGTCGCGCGCGCTTGGCACGCGGCTGTTGTTCGCGATCTCCGCGTTCGGCTTCACCGCCTCGAGCCTGCTGTGCGGCTTCGCCTCCTCGATCGAGCAGATGATCCTGTGGCGCGCGCTGCAGGGTTTTCTCGGCGCCGGCATGATCCCGACGGTGTTCGCCTCGGCCTACACGATCTTCCCGCGCACCAAATTCCACATCGTGGCGCCGATCATCGGCCTCGTCGCGACGCTGGCGCCGACCGTTGGACCGACCGTCGGCGGCTACATCACCGACCTGATGTCGTGGCACTGGCTGTTCTTCATCAACATCGTGCCCGGCGTCATCATCACGGCAGGCGTGCTGGCGCTGGTCGATTTCGACCAGCCGAACTTCGCGCTGCTCGAGCGCTTCGACTGGTGGGGGCTGATCTTCATGGGCGGCTTCCTCGGCTCGCTTGAATATGTGCTGGAGGAGGGGCCGCAATATGAGTGGCTGCAGGACACCTCGGTCGCGGTCTGCGCCGCGATTGGCTTCGTCTCGGCGGTCGCGTTCTTCTGGCGCGTCTTGACCGCGGAGGAGCCGATCGTCGATCTCTACGCCTTCAGTAACCGCAACTTCGCGGTCGGCTGCGTGCTGCAGTTCTGCATCGGCATCGGGCTCTATGGCCTGACTTATGTCTATCCGCGCTATCTCGCGGAGGTTCGCGGCTACAGCGCGCTGATGATCGGCGAGACCATGTTCGTCTCCGGCGTCACCATGTTCTTGATGGCGCCGGTGGTCGGGCGGCTGATGCAGAAGGTCGATTTGCGCTACATCATCGCCTTCGGCCTCGTGACCTTCGCGCTCGGCTCCTGGCAGATGACCTGGATCACCCGCGACTATGATTTCTACGAGCTGCTGCTGCCGCAGATCCTGCGCGGCATCGGCATGATGTGCGCCATGGTGCCGACCAACAACATCGCGCTCGCGACGTTGCCGCAGGATCGCGTCAAGAACGCCTCCGGCCTGTTCAACCTGATGCGCAACCTCGGCGGCGCGGTAGGTCTCGCCGTCATCAACGAGGTGCTCAACGACCGCACCGATCTGCACATCTCGCGGCTGCATGACCGCGTGACCTGGGGCAACACCACCGCGGTCGAGACCCTCAACATGTTCACCCAGCGCATGCAGGGCATGGGCGATTCCGCCATCATGGCGATGAAGCAGCTCTCGCAGATCGTGCACCGTCAGGCAGCAGTGATGGGCTATGGCGATGCCTTCTTCATGCTGTCGTTGTTCTATGTCGCGCTCAGCCTTCTGGTGCTGTTCGTCAACAAGCCGCCGTCGATGACCGCGAGCGGCGGCGACGCGCATTAGGTGTCATCGGTTTTCGTAGCCCGCATGAGCGAAGCGATATGCGGGACCGATCTCGGCAGTTCATCACTGAACGTGACGCGGCCCCGGATATCGCTTCGCTCATCCGGGCTACGAAAGTGTGCCGTTGTCGCCGGGCTGAGTGCATCGCATCGGCGCGCGGGCTGCGCCCGGTCGCGTGAATAGCTGATATCGCCGACACATTGACGCACTCACGCCGATGTTACCTTGCCAATCGCGCGTGATGCATTTATAAGCAGCGCTTCCTTACTCGAACCGGGGAGATGCGCATGAAGTCGCTTATTTCGCAGATCGCGCGCCCGCGTTCGACGGTGCTGGACGCCTTTACGCGTTAGCTCCCGGCGCTGATCGGGTCTGATCCCCGATCATCAAAACGTCCCAACAATTTATCGACAATTTCCAGCGGCGCTCGCGGCCGGATTCCGCCCGCACGTCGCCTCAGATGGAGTCGGCACGCGCTGCAAAGGCGTGGCCGGAATGTGCCATGACCTCTCTGACGACCAAGCGGCCGGCCGCAATCCGGATCGTGCTTCCCTTTGTCTTCCGCCATTGGCTGGAACAGCCGCTGCGTGCCTCCGCGGTGACGGCCGGATTCCTCGGCGCAACCGCGGCCGACCTGTTCATGCCGGTGTTTTCCGGCCATCTGGTCGACGCGCTGACCGCGGGCGCCACCAATGCGGCCGCGCGCCATGCGGCGATGCTGGCGTTCGGCGCCATCGTCGGCCTCGGCGCGCTGTCGCTGGTGCTGCGGCTGGTCGGCATCCAGACCATCGTGCCGTTCACGCTGAAGACGATGTCCGATGTCGGGCAGCAGGCCTTCATGCGGGTGCAGCGCTTCTCGACGGACTGGCACGCGAATTCGTTCGCCGGCTCCACCGTGCGCAAGATCACGCGCGGCATGTGGGCGCTCGATTTGCTGAACGACACCATCCTGATGGCGCTGCTGCCGTCGGTCGTGGTGCTGGTCGGTTCGATGATCCTGCTCGGCGTGCATTGGCCGCAGCTCGGCGCGGTGATCGCGGTCGGCTCGGTGATCTATGTCGCGATGACCATGGTGTTCCAGGTGCGCTACGTCGCGCCTGCCGCGCGCGTTTCCAATGCGTGGGACACCAAGGTCGGCGGCACGCTGGCCGACGCCCTGACCTGCAACGCGGTGGTGAAGTCGTTCGGCGCGGAGACGCGCGAGGACGTGCGGCTCGACGGCGTCATCAGCCGCTGGCGCCGACGGGTGCGGCGGACCTGGTTCCGCTACAATCACACCTCGACGGCGCAGCTCGTGGTGCTGCTGTGCTTCCGCGCCTCGGTGATCGGCGGTGCGATCCTGCTGTGGGCGCAGGGCCGCGCCACGCCGGGCGACGTCACCTATGTGCTGACCAGCTACTACATCATCCACGCCTATCTGCGCGATGTCGGCATGCACATCAACAACCTGCAGCGTTCGGTGAACGACATGGAGGAACTGGTGCAGATCCATGGCGAGCCGCTCGGCATCGTCGATGCGGACGATGCTGGGACGATCGACATCCAGGGCGGCCGCATCGTGTTCGACGACGTCACGTTTCACTATGGCGGCCACCGCCGGCCGCTCTATGACGGGCTGTCGGTCGACATCGACGCCGGCGAGCGGGTCGGCCTGGTCGGGCGCTCCGGCTCCGGCAAGACGACCTTCGTCAAGCTGGTGCAGCGGCTCTACGACGTCTCCGCTGGCCGGATCCTGATCGACGGTCAGGACATCGCCAGGGCGACGCAGCAATCGCTGCGCAGCCAGATCGCGATCGTGCAGCAGGAGCCGATCCTGTTCCACCGCACGCTGGCGGAGAACATCGCCTATGGCCGGCCGGGCGCCGGCATGGAGGCGATCGAGCAGGCGGCGCGGCTTGCCAATGCGCACGACTTCATCATGCGGCTGCCGAAGGGTTACGGCACGCTGGTGGGCGAGCGCGGTGTCAAGCTGTCGGGCGGCGAGCGGCAGCGCGTGGCGCTGGCGCGCGCCTTCCTGGCCGATGCGCCGATCCTGATCCTGGACGAGGCGACCTCGAGCCTCGATTCGGAATCCGAGGCGCTGATCCAGCAGGCGATGGAACGGCTGACGAAGGGCCGCACCTCGATCGTGATCGCGCACCGGCTGTCGACCGTGCGCAGCATGGATCGCATCCTGGTGTTCGACCGCGGCGAGATCGTTGAGCAGGGCACCCATGCGGTGCTGGCCGCGCGTCCCGGCGGCATCTATCGCGGCCTGTTCGAGCGCCAGGCGACCGAGTTCGGTCAGGCCGCGGCTGAGTGAGATGGCGCATGGCTGGAGCGCCGGTTCTGATTGGATCAGCACCGGCGCTCCCGTATCGCCCGCGCTATTTCGGCGCCAGTCCGTTCCACACCAGCGCGACGCCGGACAGGAACAGCAGCAGCAGCACGACGTCGGAGAAATTGCGGTCGCTGAGCGCGTGATAGAGCCGCGCGCCGAGCCAGGCGCCGAGCAGCGTCCCCGGAAACGCGCACGCCACCAGCCAGATCAGCTCGGGCTTCGCCAGGCCGCTTGCGATCTGCACGCAAAGCGCGGCCGCCAGGATCGTGAAGTTGAAGATCTGGAACACGCCGCGGCGCTGCTGCTTGCCCCAGCCGCGCACGCTGGCCCACAGGATCGGCAGCGGGCCGGACAGTCCGGCGAGGCCGCCGAGGATGCCGCCGGCAAATCCGATCGCGCCGTCGGCCCATTTGCCGCCGAAGGCGATCGACATCGGCTTGCGTTGCAGGAACAACGCGGTCGGAAACACCAGCAGGAAGACGCCGATCGTCAGCTTGAAGACCTCGGGGTCGGCCCGCGCGATCAGCAGGATGCCGATCGGCACGCCCGCGAGGCCTGCGATGACGAACGGCCAGACCAGACGGAAATCGATGCTCTTCCAGATCGACGGCAAGGTCGAGAGCTGCGCGATGACCGAGCAGACCAGCACCAGCGGCACCGCGAGTGTCGGCGGCAGCACATAGAGCCAGATGCCGAGCGCCATCAGCGCGGTGCCGAAGCCGGCAAGGCCGGAGACGAAACCGCCGGCAAGCGCGCCGAAGAACAGGATCGCATAGCTTGCCGGGTTCATTTTTTCTCCTTCGTCATTCCGGGATGGTCCGAAGGACCAGACCGCAGGTGCGCAATCGCGCACCGGGGAATCTCGAGATTCCGGGTTCGATGCTGGCGCATCGCCCCGGAACGACGGTGGTGTTTGGCGCCACGTTTACACAACGCGTCTCGCAGGTACTATTCAAAATCGCGGCTCATCAACGATAATCGGAACGGAAGCATCCCATGACTTCAGGCTCGCCTGCGAATTCGCAAAAAACCTTTCTGGTCTGTCACGGCGCCTGGTCGGCAGGCTGGGCATGGAAGAAGATGCATCCCCTGATGCAGGCCGCCGGCCATCGGCTGGTCACGCCGAGCTACACCGGGCTTGGCGAGCGCGCGCACCTTGCGCATCAAGGACTCGACCTCGAGGCGCATATCCAGGATGTGCTCAGCGTCATCAGTTACGAGGACCTGCACGACATCGTGCTGATCGGGCACTCCTATGGCGGCATGGTCGCGACCGGCGTCGCCGATCGGGTGCGCGAGCGCATCGCGCAGATGATCTATATCGACGCTTTCGTGCCGCGCGACGGCCAGTCGCTGTTCGATCTCAACGAATCGGCCATCGAGACCATGCGTGAGTTCGCGAGCGACGGCGACGGCTGGCGTATTCCGCCGATGCCGGTGCCGCCGGACACGTCGCCCGCCGACGTCGCATGGCTGAGCGCGCGGCGCGTCGACATGCCGATCAAATGCTTCGAGCAGAAATTGCGGTTGAAGCACGGCGAGACCAGCCTGCCGCGCAGCTACATCTACGCCACCCGCGCCACGCAGGCCGACACGTTCGGCCAGTTCGCCCGGCGCATCAGGAACGAAGCCGGCTGGCGCTATTTCGAGATCGACGCCAGCCACTCGCCGAACGTCACCGCACCGGAGGCGCTGATGGCGATGCTCATGGAGATTGTTTCCTGAGGCGATCTCTAGCGATCCAGATCGTATTCGTGCACGGCAATCCTCGTTCACGGACGAGATCTATCAGCGCTGCGGTGAAAGATCCGAGCGTTACGATAAAAAGTATGGCGACACCATATTCGTGCCGCAGCTGGAAATAGGTACTGACGAATGCCACGATCACCAGCAGGCACGTCAGGATGGCGCTTATTGTGGAGAACATGATAGGCGATTGAGGAGCTCGGCACGGCGCCTCAGCCGGGGCATGTCTCTCTTACGCCCTGTTTTGGCATCATCGCCGTCCGGGACCGCATCAAGAGCTTGTATCCGGTCGGTCACGCGGTTCATGCGGGAAATCAGCGTCCGGATTGGGTTTGAGGTTCTGGCGGGCACTGATCGACTGGCGGTTGCATTGACCAATGCCGCTGCAACGCCGCGCCCTGTCCGCTTCAGCATGCGACAGACCGCGCGCAACCGCGACGGCTGGCGTATGCCGCGGGCTGCCGATGCCGCGCCGGAATCAATCAGCCGCTTGTTTGCCCGGGATCATGCACCGCGCGCGTCGCGGACGGCTTGAGCGACCTTTGTCGCCTGCGATACGCGTCCGATCTTTGCGCCTGCAATGATCTTTCGTCGGCGTTCGCTTGGCTTCGACGCCATGCCTTCGCCCGCGGTGCCTCCTGCCGGGGGACGCGTCGTGAAGTTCGCGGCCCGGTGCAGCGCGAGGGCCTTTCGCGCTGCTTCGACATGTGCGGTCCGGGCTGCCAGATTGTGCTGACGCCTCAGCTCCGTGTTGACCCGTTTCAGCGCTGCCGCGAAGACCTGTTTTCGCTCTGACGCATGCTTCGCGGTTCCTGGAAAGCTCGTGCCGCGAGCCTCGGCCTTTCCGCGGCTCTCTCGCTGCTTTTGTCGGCCGACCGTTCGCTCCTTGTCGCGCATCTTGCGCAAGCGGGGTCGCATGGCCTCGAGCTCGCTCACCTCGACGCCGTAGATGGCGGGATGATGCGTCAGGCGGATTGCTTCATACTCGTCGTGGCTGAGGATGCTGCGTTCGAACTTGCAGGCGACCGACATTCCTATTCCTCCTTTTGATCTTCTTGAATCTCGGGGCAGAAGGACACGTCCAGCTGTAGCGGATCATAGCTGCAATGTCGCCGGATGGCCAATCTGCTACCATCCAAACCCGGGCAGCGCTTCGATCGCAGTGATCGATTGTCAAAGCACAGTGGCTCCTACTTTTCTGCGTCGTTGTCCTTGAGACGAATCCCCTCAGTGCGCAGAGCCGCAAAGAGAGCCGCGATATCTTCGGGCTCCATATTGTTGGGGCACATCCCGTTCAGTTGCTCGGTCGTGATCGTGCCGGTGCTGCTGGCGATGTCTCTTGCCTTCGCCATGATCTTCTGAAGGTCCATCTGCGATCCTCCGCGAGAGGCACACTCTACGCCCGCCACCCCATGCATGTCGCCTTTTAAGAAAGGTGGGCTGTGGCGGCACTGAAGCGATCGGTTCGCTTCGCTTCGCTTCGAGTTGAGATAATATCGTTCGAAGTTCGCCGTCGGAACTAGGCAGCGACCGCAACTTTGTCTCGCATGTTCGGTTGAACTGCGACATAATGAGCGCCTCGCGTGCTGGTGAGCATGGATTCATGAACCGTAGCCCCGTGCTCGTAGACCTGGCGCTTCAAGGTGGGGGATCGCACGGTGCGTTCACGTGGGGTGTCCTGGATCGGCTTCTCGAAGAACCTTGGTTTCAGATTGCGGGCATATCCGGGACATCGGCCGGAGCAATGAACGCAGCCGTGCTGGCGGATGGTTGGACCGCGGGCGGCGCTGCCGGCGCACGCGAAGCGCTTGAAAAATATTGGCGAAGCGTCTCGCGCGCCGCCGCATTCAGTCCGTTGCAACGGTCGCCGCTCGACCGCCTGATGGGACGCTGGTCGCTTGACAGCTCCCCGGCCTATCTCTTTACCGATTTGATGTCGCGGATGCTTTCACCCTACGACCTCAATCCGCTTGGCTTCAATCCGCTACGCGACATATTGAACGACAGTATCGATTTCGAGCGTCTTGCACGCGCGCCGATCAAGCTCTTCATCACCGCCACGCGCGTGCGTACGGGCCGCGGACGGATTTTTCGCAACGCGGAGATTACCGCGGAAGTCCTGCTCGCGTCGGCTTGCTTACCAACGATGTTTCGCGCGATCGAGATCGATGGCGAGCCCTATTGGGACGGCGGCTACGCGGGCAATCCCACGATTACACCGCTCGTCCGCGAGACCGACGCGCGCGACACCGTCGTCGTCCAGATCAACCCGACCGAGCGTCCGGAGCAGCCGCGCACGGCCGCTGACATTCTCAACCGGCTTAACGAGATCTCGTTCAACTCGCCGCTGGCAAAGGAGCTGCGGATGATCGCGTTGCTTCGCCAGGTCGCCGATCCCGGTACAGGGGAAGGCGCCCGCTGGGCGCAGATGAAGACGCACCGGATCAAGAGCGACATGCTCGCGACGTTCGGTTCGTCATCCAAGCTCAATGCCGAATGGGCGTTCGTGGCCAAGCTGCACGAGGAAGGGCGGCGAGCCGCCGGCGAATTCCTCGACGCCCATGGCGCCGATCTCGGTGAGCGTTCGACCGCAGATCTCGATATTCTGCTGGCGGAGTGCTGAGACGATGGGTCTTCTCGGCATTCTCGTCGGGCTTGGACTGCTGGTCTGTCTCGCTTTCCGCGGTTGGAGCGTGCTGCTGCTCGCGCCGCTCTGTGCGCTGGTGGCCGCAGCCTTCGGTGGCGAGCCGCTGCTTGCCAACTGGACGCAGACCTTCATGGGTAGTGCGTCGGAGTTTCTCGCGCAGTTCTTTCCTATTTTTCTGCTTGGCGCCGTGTTCGGAAAGCTCATGGATGACAGCGGCGCGGTCGCTGCGGTCGCGGGCTTCATCTCCCGGTGCCTGGGCGAACGCCGGATCATCCTTGCGGTCGTGCTCGCAGGCGCACTGGTCACCTACGGCGGCGTCAGCCTGTTCGTCGCCTTCTTTGTCATCGTTCCGATGGCGCAGTCGCTGTTTCGCACGGCGGGGATTCCACGTCGTCTGGTACCGGCGGCGGTCATTCTCGGGACTTCGACCTTCACCATGTCGGCGCTGCCGGGCACGCCGTCGATACAGAATGCGATACCGATGCCTTTCTTCGGCACGACCCCCTTTGCCGCACCGGGCCTCGGCGTTGTCGCCTCGATCATCATGCTGAGCGTCGGGCTGTGGTGGCTGCTTCGCGCGGAGAAGGCAGCGCATCGCGCAAAAGAGGGGTATGGCGACGAGCCGCCGGTGCCGGCGGATGCAGCCGACGACGAGCTGTTGCGCGAGCGGGCTACGACGGCGCGAGAATTCGACCCGGCGGAGCTCCGCCACGGATATCACAGCGATGCCGCTGTCCCGATTTTCAACGCCATCCTTCCCCTGATCGTCGTCGTCGCCGTCAATCTAGTGATGTCGCTGGTTGTGCTGCCTCGGCTTGATTTCTCGTTCCTGGCCGAACAGCGGTGGGGAAATACATCACTGGCTGCCGTGGCCGGTGTCTGGTCGGTTGTCGTGGCGTTGGCGGGAGCGATCGTGACGGTCATCCTCTGCAACTGGACGCGGCTGCCCGCACTGCGACGAACGATGGATGCCGGTGCCAACGCGTCGGTCCTGCCGGCCCTGAGCGTCGCAAGCCTTGTCGGATTCGGCGCCGTTATCGCCTCGCTTCCCGCCTTCGGCGTGGTGCGGGACTGGGTGTTGCGAATTGAAGGCGGTCCATTGGTGTCGCTCGCGGTCGCGACGAACATCCTTGCGGCGCTGACGGGGTCGGCTTCCGGCGGCTTGACGATCGCGCTCGATGCGCTGGGACGGACCTATATGGACCTTGCCGCGGAGGCGGGTATTGACCCCGGCCTGTTGCATCGCGTCGCGGTGATCGGTTCGGGAACGCTGGACATTCTACCTCACAACGGCGCTGTCGTTAGCCTGCTTACGATCTGTGGGCTCAAGCATCGCGATAGCTATCTCGACATTGTCATGGTCGGCATCGTGAGTTCTGTCATTGCACTCGCAGCGGTGATTGCGATCGGCACCGCATTCGGGTCGTTCTGACGCAAGACGATGGGTTGGCTCTACTTCCCGCCGGCGCGCGTAGCTGGAACGATGCTGATCTGAAAATGGCGAGGGGCCCGGCGTGTCGCGCCGAGCCCCTCATGGTCCATCTTCAAGACGCGTTTTCTTCACGCGAACCGGAAATCCACTTCGCTCGAAAACGCTTTAGAATATCAGCCGGCCTGTAAGCCGGGTTCTGTAGGGCACCATTCTCGCGAATGGTACGCGACGGCCATTCCTCTGGGACAAGGTTTGCACCTTGCCTCGGGCAACCTACCCGGACAGCGGGCCTGACATCGCCCTGCGGTGTTATCGCGCGTGCGCGAACTAACCGCGTTGCCGTCCCTATTCGGTTTTGCTCCCGGTGTGGTTTGCCATGCCATCTCCGTTGCCGGAAACGCGGTGCGCTCTTACCGCACCTTTTCACCCTTACTTCCTCCGAGGAGGGAGCGGTTCGTTCTCTGTGGCACTTTCCCTGGGGTCGCCCCCGCCGGATGTTATCCGGCACCGCATGTCGATGGAGCCCGGACTTTCCTCCCCCGCGGCCTTTCGGCGCTTGCGGGAGCGGCCGTCCGGCCGACTGACGGCCTACGCATGCGGGCTTTGGCCGCCCGCGTCAAGCGATTGCGATGGTTAACCCCTGGCCCGGCGCCCGGCGGGTCCTCGATTTTGACATTCGCAGAGGAGGGGCCTTTGATATCGATTTGATCGATCCAAGGGTCGAGGCGCCATGGATACCGAACTGGCCCGGACGTTCCTGACGGTGGTGAGCGCCGGCAACTTCATCACCGCGGCGGAGCGGCTGCATGTCAGCCAGTCGACCGTCAGCACCCGCATCCACACGCTCGAGCAGCAGCTCGGCTGCGTGCTGTTCGTGCGCAACAAGGCCGGCACCACGTTGACGCCGGCCGGCCGGCAGTTTCAGCGCCACGCCTCGGTGCTGGTCCGCACCGTCGAGCAGGCGCGCCATGATGTCGGAATCCCCAAGGGATTTTCCGCGACGCTGGTGGTCGGCGGCCGCATCGGACTTTGGGAAGAGTATCTGCTGCGCTGGCTGCCGCTGATGACGCGGGCGCATCCCGACATCTCGATCCGCGCCGAGAGCGCGCTCGAGCCCGAGCTGATGCAGGGGCTGGTCGAGGGACGCATCGACATCGGCGTGATGTACACGCCGCAGAGTCGCCCCGGCCTCAAGGTCGAGCAGCTGTTCGAGGAGCAGCTCATCCTGGTGTCGACCGATCCGAAAAGCGCACCGGAGCCGGGACCGGGCTATGTCTATGTCGATTGGGGCCCCGAATTCTACGCGCGTCACGCCACGCTGTTTCCGAATTTCGCCGGCCCCGCGCTGACGGTGAATATCGGCTGGCTCGGATTGCAGCATCTTTTGGAGAATGGCGGCTCTGGCTTCTTCGCGCGTCGTATCGTGGAGCCGCTCCTGAAGGCGCGGCGGCTGCACGCCGTCGCCGGCGCACCTGGCTTTGCGATGCCCGCCTATGTCGCCTATCCGGCTGACAGCCAGGACGATCATCTGGCGCGCGCGGTCGAGACCATGCATCGGCTTGCCGCGTCGCAGGTTAATGCGAGCGCGGACCTGCCGCGGGCCAGGCCTGCCGCGCGGCGGCGGCGCTGACCGCGATTGCTATCGGCATCTCCGATCGATTCCATCGGCTTTCTTCGCTTGTCAGCGCCAACGTCCGCGTTCACAGCAGGATCGGGATCAGCAGGAGGTCAAACGATGGATATTGCGGCAGAAGTGGGAGACGCGTTGCTCAAGGGAGCCTCCGACGCGATCGTTGCGACCGATGTCGAAGGCCGTATCAGCTTGTGGAATCCCGGCGCGGTCAGGATGTTCGGCTTCAGCGCCGAGGAGGCGATCGGACAATCGCTCGATTTGATCATTCCGGAGAATCTGCGCGCGCGTCACTGGGCCGGCTTCCGGCACACGATGGCGACCGGGACGAGCCGTTACGGTCAGGGCGATCTGCTGTCGGTGCCGGCGCTGACCAGGCACGGGACGCGCATCTCCGTCGAATTCACCATCGAGATGCTGCACGATGCGGCGCACAAGGTCGCCGGCACCGTCGCGGTGATGCGCGACGTGACCAAGCGTTTCGAGGAGCTCAAGGAGTTGCGGCGCCGCGCCGCGCAGCAGGCCGCGACATCGTCGTAAAGGCTGGGAAGCCATGCCGTCATTGCGAGGAGCTCGCGACAAAATTGCGAAGCAATTTTGCGCTGAAGCGACGAAGCAATCCATCGCTCCGCACATGCGACAGATGGATAGCTTCGCGGAGCCTGTCATCGGGCGCGCGTTCGCGCGACCCGGTGGCTCGCAGTGACGCGGATAAGGCTACAAGCAAATGCCAGGTTCTCGGTCATCCCCTCCGGAGCCGATCACGGCCGCTGGAGCTACTTTCCCGATCGCAGGCGGGTCTCCGCCAGCGCGGTCACAAGGCCGATGACCAGCATCGAGGCCACGATGTCGGCTTCCGCACCGAAACCAAATGCGATCACCGTCGCTGCGGCGACCGCCGCAAGGATCGCGATGGTCAGCCCTTCGTCGGCGATCAGCTGACGCAACGCCTTCAGGCGCGTGATGCCCCGTTGCATTGCCTGCTCACACGCCGAGCGGATTGCCGCCCGCGGCGATGTTCGAGGCGACCTGACTGGCGTGGTGGCGCGGTTTCGCCACGATCCGGCTGCGCAGGATTCGGTACAGCATCGACAGCAGGAGCCGGGAAAGGCGTGTGGCTGTCTGCGGCAGTGGTGTCATGGCGAAGTCCTCCGGGCATCCGAAGGCTACGCGCTGCCATGAATTTAACAAACGAATAATATTGGCCATTACTATCGGATTATCCGATATAAGCTGGCTCCGCGGCCCGCCGGGCCGGGGAGACATTCACGCCGGGCGGCCAAAATAATTTATCCTGACGATGTCGTCCTGCGTGTCGCCCGTTCGACTGGGTGTCGGCGATCCAGCCGATCAAGAGGAGTTCTCAAGATGCAATATCTGTTGCTGATCTACCGGAGCGACGCGGAATATGGCCGCATGACTGCCGACGACCGCAAGGCCCTGTCGGCGGAATATGGCGTCTACACCCAGTCCATCATCCAGAGCGGACACTTCAAGGCGGGTGACGGGCTGCAGCCGGTGTCGACCGCGACCACCGTTCGGGTGCGCGACGGCAAGACGCTGACAACCGACGGGCCGTTTGCGGAAACCCGCGAACAACTCGGCGGCTATTATCTGGTCGATGCCAAGGATCTCGACACGGCGCTCGGCCTCGCGGCGCGGATTCCCGGCGCCAAGACCGGCTCGATCGAAGTCAGGCCGGTGATGATCTACGACAAGTGATGGTTTCGTCGTTCCGGGGCGTGCGAAGCGCGAACCCGGAACCTCGAGATTCCGGGTTCGATGCTTCGCATCGCCCCGGAATGACGGTGAGACCATGACCCCCAGCCAGATCGAAAAAGTGTTTCGCGACGAGGCGGGCCGGGCGCTCGCAACGCTGATCCGTCTCGTCGGCGATTTCGACCTGGCCGAAGATGCGCTTCAGGATGCTTTTGCCGTGGCGCTGCAGCGCTGGCCGATCGGCGAATTCCCCTCCAATCCGCGTGCCTGGCTGGTCAATGTCGGCCGCAACAAGGCGATCGACCGCGTTCGCCGCGCGGCGACGTTTCGCGGCAAGCAGCAGGAACTGACGCATCAGATCCTGCTCGATGCAGAGTCCTCGCCCGAGCCGGCCGATGCAACGCTTGACGACGACATGCTGCGGCTGATCTTCACCTGCTGCCATCCGTCGTTTGCGGCAGAGGTCCAGGTCGCGCTGACCTTGCGCACGGTGTGCAGGCTGACGACGGTCGAGGTCGCGCGCGCCTTCCTGGTGAGCGAGGACGCCATGGCGCAGCGCCTCTTGCGCGCCAAGCAAAAGATAAAACTCGCCGGCATTCCCTATGAGGTGCCGGAGCGTGAGGCGCTGGAGCCGCGCCTCACCGGCGTGCTCGCGGTGATCTACCTCGTCTTCACCGAAGGTTATGCGGCGACCGCCGGCGAGGATCTGATGCGGCCCGATCTTGCCCGCGAGGCGATCCGGCTGGCGCGGCTGATCGATGCGCTGATACCGGCGCGCGGCGAGATCAAGGGGCTGTTGGCGCTGATGCTGCTGCATGATGCGCGCCGCGCCGGCCGCCAGACCGCCGGCGGCGATATCGTGCTGCTCGAGGAGCAGGACCGTTCGCTGTGGGATTTCCAGCAGATCGCCGAAGGCCTCGAACTGGTCGAGGAGGCGCTGCGGATGCCGGGCCGGCCGCAGTCCTACGCCGTGCAGGCGGCGATCGCCGCGCTGCACGCGCGGGCGCCGAGTTACAAGGACACCGACTGGCCGCAGATCGCCGGTCTTTACGAGGTGCTGCTGCGCATCAGCCCGTCGCCGGTGATCGAGCTCAATCACGCCGCCGCGGTGTCGATGGTCGATGGTCCGGCGCGCGCGCTCGACCTGATCGACGCGCTGGACGCGCGCGGCACTTTGAAGGGATATGACCAGCTGCCCGCGGTGCGCGCCGACCTGCTGCGCCGCCTCGGCCGCAAGGATGAAGCGCGGCAGGCCTATCTCGCCGCAACGGCAGCCACGCAACTCGAACCGCTGCGCCGGCTCTATGCGCGGCGCATCGCCGAGATGGGGTGACGCACCCCATCTCTTGCGTGGCCAGTGACGGCGCGCCATTCATCCACGATGGTCAGCGCGCCGTGAGGCGTTGAGCGTGCTCAGTACCCTGTCTTTGCCTTGGCGCCGGTGCTCGATTGCCCGGTCGTCGTCCCCTTCGACATGCCGGTCGTGGTGCCGGGTGCCATCTTCTTCTGCGCGTGATGGACCTTCTGGGTCTTGTGATGGGTCGACGACATGGTCTTGCTTTGGGTCGACATAGCGCCAGCGGCTGCCGGAGCGACAATGAGGCCGACGGCGGCGGCTCCTGCGATCAGTGCTTTGAACATGGACGAATCTCCACTCGGACCGCCCCACCTACAAAGACCGCTCATGCCGAAAAGTTCCAACGTGCACGCACACTTGGCCGGTAAATGCACCGCTCCTCGCGACGACGGACGGAGGCCAGCCTAGCTCGACGCGACCACCGTCGCCGCATCCGGCGGCAGGCTCTCGAGCAGCGCGTGCAGTGTGGCCATGGTGGAACGGTCGGCGATCCCGTCGATGCGCTCCGGGCGGAAGTGGCGCTGGAAGGCGGTGACGACCTCCATGGTCGGGCCGTCGAACTTGCCGTTGGTCGGGATGTTGTAGCCGTAGCGCCGGAACGCGGCCTGCATGTTGGAGACGCTGTCGCTGATCGCACCGAGCTGCAGCGCGTCGCCGCGCACGATCGGCGCCGGCTGCACCCAGTGCCCGACGCCGGAATTGGCCAGCGAGTGCCACGGGAATTTCTCGCCGGGATCCTTCTTGCGCGCCGGTGCCACGTCGGAATGGCCGAGCACGCGATGCGGGACCACCTTGCGGCGAAGCATGATGCCGCGGCACAGCGCGATGACAGCCGCGATCTGGCGCAGCGGAAAATCCGGATAGCCCCAATCGTGGCCGCGATTGACGATCTCGACGCCGATCGAGCAGGAGTTGATGTCGTCATCGCCAGCCCACGCGGACACGCCGGCGTGCCAGGCGCGCTTGCTCTCCGGCACGCACTGCACGATGCGGCCGTCCTCGAGCACGATGTAGTGCGCCGAGACCTCGGTGCCGGCCGTGCACAGCTGGGTGATCGCACCCTCGACGTCGGGCATGCCGGTGTAGTGCAGCACGATCATGTCGGGTTGCCGGCCATTGGCGCGATCGCCGAAGTTCGCCGACGGGATCACGTCGGAGGCGATCGAGGAATCCGGCGTGAACGTCTTCGCCTCCGCCACCCCCTTTGGAACAGGGAGGGCGCGCTGACGCTTCGAATCAGCGTTGCCGGACGAAGACGAACTTGAAGCCATACGAATCACTCAAACCCAAACCAGGAGAAAGCATTTTGACATATGGATAAACAAATAGGCGTTTACTATTCCTTTACCGTGCGGGCCGCGCAATCGACCCCTGCCGGTTCCACGATCCGCATGATGCGCTGCGCATTGTGCCCGGAGCGGGTCGCGAGGGTATCACTCGAATGCGGATCAAAGCCGCGCGATTCCGCTAACCGATCATCAACGTTTTCTTAACGTTAAGTGCCGTTACTGAGAGGTGAAGTGCCGAACCGGTTTCGGGGGACGGCCAAAGGACGCTGAGCCCCGCTGTTTGCGCGAAATCCCATGGAAACCCTCCCAATTCCGGTCGGATATCAGGATTTGCGGCCGAGAACGGGAGTTGGCGCTGGCGTCACGCAGCGGCTTTTTCACGCGTTTTCGAGCGAAGTGGATACCGGTTCGCGTGAAGAAAACGCGTCAAGACAGGAATCCAGAGCCCCGTTCCGATCCAATCGGAACGAAGAAGGCTCTGGGCGCGAGGATTCGAGGCGCAATGAGTCGGCGCGCACCCAGCTTGCATGCCAGTTACGCGGCCCCGCCCGGGAGCGGCGCATGAGCGAGCGTGCGCCGCGTCACATTTCGGTGCTGGGCCGCGAGGCGGTCGCGCATCTCGCTCCGCGCGCCGGCGGCATTTATGTCGACGCCACCTTCGGTGTCGGCGGCTACAGCCGGGCGATCCTCGATGTCGCCGAGACCCGCGTGATCGGCATCGACCGCGACCGCACCGCGATAACCGGCGGCTTCGATCTGGTCGACGGCGCGGGCGGTCGGCTGACGCTGGTCGAGGACCGCTTCTCCAACCTCGCCGAGGTCTGCGCGTCGCACGGGGTGGATAAGGTCGACGGCGTCGTGATGGATGTCGGCGTCTCCTCGATGCAGCTCGACCAGGCCGAACGCGGCTTCTCATTCCGGCTCGGCGGTCCGCTCGACATGCGGATGGCCCAGAGCGGCCCGACCGCGGCCGACGTGGTCGCGACCGCTTCCGAGAAACAACTCGCCGACATCATCTATATCTTCGGCGAGGAGCGGCATTCGCGCGGCGTCGCCCGCGCCATCGTCGCCGCGCGCAAGGACGTGCCGATCACGACGACCGACGCGCTTGCCGATATCGTCGCGAAGGTCGTGCGCGCCAAGCCGAACGAGATCCATCCGGCGACGCGGACCTTTCAGGCGCTGCGCATCTTCGTCAATGAGGAGCTCGATGAACTGCACGAGGCGCTCGCAGCGGCCGAGCGCGTGCTGAAGCCGGGCGGCCGGCTCGTCGTGGTTTCGTTCCATTCGCTGGAAGACCGCATCGTCAAGAATTTCCTCAGCCTGCGCGGCAAGGTCTCCGCCGGCTCGCGGCATTTGCCCGAAATGGCGCAAGCGGCGCCGAGCTTTCAGATCCTGACCAAGCGTCCGGTGACGCCTGGTGAGGCCGAGCTTGCCGCCAATCCGCGCGCGCGATCGGCCAAGCTGCGTGCCGCCGAGCGCACCGCGGCGCCGGTGCACGCCGACGACGACCTGCCGTCATGGCCCCGCCTGTCCGACCTGAAGCGGGGAGGGTGACGATGCGCCTTCTCCATCTCCTCGTCATCGGCATGCTGATCTTCGCGGCGTCGTATGTCTATCGCATCAAGATGGAATCGACCGCGCGCGTCGAACGCGTGCTGCAGCTCAATGCCGAGATCCGCGAGCAGCGCAATGCGATCGCCGCGTTGCGCGCCGAATGGGCCAAGCTCGATGCGCCGCTCCGGCTGCAGGGCCTCGCCGAGCGCCATCTGCCGCTGAAGCCGGTCAACGCCAACCAGTACGATTCCCTGAAGAACCTGCCGGAGCGGCCGCCGAGCTTCACGCGGCCCGGTTCGCGCGATCCGATCGGCGCGATGATCGACACCATCGAGGCCGCCGCGGCGCCCGACAGCACCACCGGATCGATCGACAAGGCGGCGACCGACCAGCCGGCCGCCGACCAGCCCGCGCTCGACGACTCCGGGCAGGGCGGGGGAGACCAGCAATGACGGGACCAGCCATGACCGATCCGGCACCCGCCAACACGCCGGCCGTGAAACCCGCCGAGCCATGGAACCAGCGGCTGATCCGCACGCTGCTGTATGGCAGCAATGTCGACCGCGCCGCCAAGGCGCGCGCGCGCGTTGGCCTCGCCATCCTCGCTTTCGCCGCGGTCTATTGCGTGCTGGCGGGGAGGCTGGTGCTGTTCGCCGTCGGCGCCGACAGCCATGGTGCGCGCCGCACCGCATCGCAGGACGCCATCGCGACCGCGCGGCCCGACATCACCGACCGCAACGGCGAAATCCTCGCCACCGACGTCAAGGCGCCGAGCCTGTTCGCCGAGCCGCGCCGCCTGATCGACAAGGACGAGGCGATCGAGCTCTTGACCGGAGCCTTGCCCGATCTCGACACCAGCGAGGTGCGTGACCGCCTGTCGTCGCGCAAGGGCTTCGTCTGGCTGAAGCGCGAGATCACGCCGAAGCAGCAGAGCGACATCCATCGCCTCGGCCTTCCCGGCGTCGGCTTCCTGCGCGAGAACAAGCGCGTCTATCCGACCGGCAACGAGGTCGCCCACCTGATCGGCCTCGTCAACATCGACAACCAGGGCATCGCCGGCATGGAGAAGTGGCTGGACAGCAACGGTCTGGCCGATCTGCATCGCGCGGGCTTCGCCACCGACCGGCTGCAGAAGCCGGTGGAGCTGTCGGTCGACCTGCGCGTCGAGCACGCGCTGCGCGACGAACTGCTCAAGGCGAAGGAGAAGTTCAAGGCCAAGGCCGCCTCCGGCCTCGTCTCCAACGTCCGCACCGGCGAGATCGTGGCGATGGTGTCGCTGCCGGATTTCGATCCGAACAATCCGAAGGAGGCGCACGATCCCGATCGCATCAACCGCCTGACCACCGGCGTCTACGAGATGGGCTCGACCTTCAAGGCGTTCACGCTGGCGATGGCGCTGGATAGCGGCCGGTTCGACCTCAACTCGATGTGGGATGCGCGTGGCCCGCTGCACTACGGCAAGTTCGCGATCCATGACGATCACAACATGGGCCGCATGATCAACATGAAGGAGGTGTTCTACTATTCCTCCAACATCGGCGCGGGACGCATTGCGCTGGCGATGGGCGTCGACGCGCACAAGGCGTTCCTGCGCAAGATGGGCCAGCTCGAGAGGCTGCGCACCGAATTGCCGGAGAGCGCCTCGCCGATCGTGCCGAAGAAGTGGGGCGAATTGAACACCGTCACCATCTCGTTCGGTCACGGCATCGCGGTGGCGCCGCTGCAGGCGGTGATGGGCATCGACGCGCTGGTCAATGGCGGCTACCTGATCCCGCCGACCTTCCTGAAGCGCACCGAGCAGGAGGCGATGGCGCTCGCCAAGCGCGTCATCAAGCCTGAGACCTCGGACAAGATGCGCTATCTGATGCGGCTCAATGCCGAGATCGGCACCGCGAAGAAGGCCGACGTCAAGGGCTACTATATCGGCGGCAAGACCGGCACCGCGGAGAAGGTGATCAACGGCCGCTACGCCAAGAAGCGCGTGCTCAACGCCTTCACCGCGATCCTGCCCGCCGACAATCCGAAATACCAGCTTCTGATCATGCTCGACGAGCCACAGCCCCTGAAGGAAACCTACGGGTTCATCACCTCGGGCTGGAATGCGGTGCCGACCGGCGGCAATGTGATCGCCCGAATTGCGCCGCTTTTGGGCGTTGAACCGCGATTCGACCTGCCGCCGTCCGACCGCCTTATTCTTGCGGCATCCAGAACAACCCAGTAAGGCGTATACTCACGCGGCGCCAGAACGGCGCCGGCCAGACTGGAAGATCATGAGACTTCGCGACCTCTTCAGCGATGATGCGACGATCGATCCGAGTGCCTCCTCGCTCATTGTCGGAGGGCTTGCGGTCGACAGCCGCGCGGTGAAGCCGGGCGATCTGTTCTTCGCGCTGGCCGGCAGCAGGACCGATGGCGCGCGCTTCGTCGATGCGGCGATTGCCGCCGGCGCGGTCGCGGTCGCCAGCGACCATCTGCCGCAAGGTCACGCCCGCGCTCCCTTCGTCATCACGCCGAATCCGCGCCGCGCGCTGGCGCTCGCCGCGGCCAAATTCTTTTCCCGCCAGCCGGCGACGATCGCGGCGGTGACCGGCACCAGCGGCAAGACCTCGGTCGCAGCCTTCACGCGCCAGATCTGGCAGCGGCTCGGTCATTCCTCCGCCAGCATCGGCACCATCGGCCTCGTCTCGGACAAGCGCACGGTCTACGGCTCGCTGACCACGCCGGATCCGATCGCGCTGCATCGCCAGCTCGACGAGATCGCGAGCGACGGCGTCACCCATCTGGCGTTCGAGGCGTCCTCGCACGGCCTCGATCAGTATCGTCTCGACGGCGTGCGCATCGCAGCCGGCGGCTTCACCAATCTGTCGCGCGACCACATGGATTATCATCCCGATGTCGCGCATTACCTCAATGCAAAACTCCGGCTGTTCCGCGATCTGGTCGCGCCAGGCGGCGCCGCGGTGGTCTCGGCCGATCATGATTGCTCAGGGCAGGTGATCGATGCGGCGCGCGCGCGCGGCCTGCGCATCATCGCGGTCGGGCGCAACGCCGATGCAGGCGATGGCATCAGGCTCACCGATGCTGTCATCGAAGGCTTTGCACAGAAGCTCCTGATCGAGCACCGCGGACGCAAGCACGCGATCCGGCTGCCGCTGGTCGGCGAATTCCAGATCGAGAATGCGCTGGTCGCGGCCGGGCTCGCGATCGGCACCGGCAGCGCCGCCGACGACGTGTTCGGCTGCCTCGAACATCTCGAAGGCGCCAAGGGCCGGCTGGAATTCGTCGGCGAGCACAATGGCGCGCCGATCTTCGTCGATTACGCCCACAAGCCCGACGCACTCGCCAAGGCGCTGCAGGCGCTGCGGCCCTATGCCAGGCGCAAGCTGGTCGTGATCTTCGGCGCCGGCGGCGACCGCGACGCCGGCAAGCGTCCGATCATGGGCGCGATCGCGGCCGAGAATGCCGATCAGGTCATCGTCACCGACGACAATCCGCGCAGCGAGAAGCCGGAGGCGATCCGCGCCGCGATCATGGCGACGGCGAAGGGCGCGCGCGAGATCGGCGACCGCGCCGCGGCGATCCGCGCCGGCATTGCCGGCCTCGCGCCGGGCGATGCGCTGGTCGTTGCCGGCAAGGGCCACGAGGTCGGGCAGATCGTCGGCAACACGACGCTGCCGTTCAGCGATCATGAGGCGGTCGCCAGTGCACTGGCTGCGGAGGGCGCATGAGCACGATGTTGTGGACCTCGGATGCGATGGCGACGGCGATGCGCGCCGCCACGCAAGGCGCGCTGCCGGACGGCGTCAGCGGTCTCTCGATCGACAGCCGCACCATCGCGCCCGGCGAGGCGTATTTCGCGATCAAGGGCGACGTCCATGACGGCCATGCCTTCGTCGAGGCGGCGCTGAAGGCCGGCGCCGGGCTCGCGGTGGTCGAGACCGCGCAACGGGCAAAGTTTCCCGCTGATGCGCCGCTGCTGGTGGTCGACGACGTGCTCGCCGGCCTCGTCGAGCTCGCGCATGCCTCGCGCGCGCGGCTCAACGCGCAGATCGTCGCGGTAACCGGCTCGGTCGGCAAGACCTCGACCAAAGAGGCGCTGCGCCGCGTGCTGTCGGCGCAGGGCGAGACCCATGCGTCGGTGGCGTCGTTCAACAATCACTGGGGCGTGCCGCTGTCGCTGGCGCGCTGCCCGGCCAGCACGCGCTTTGCGGTGTTCGAGATCGGCATGAACCATGCCGGCGAGATCACGCCGCTGGTGAAGATGGTGCGCCCGCACGTCGCAATCATCACCACGATCGAGCCGGTGCATCTGGAATTCTTCGCCGGCATCGAGGCGATCGCCGACGCCAAGGCGGAGATCTTCGCAGGGCTCGAGCCCGATGGCGCGGTCGTGCTCAACCGCGACAACGGGCAATTCGCGCGGCTGCAAAAGCAGGCCAAGCAGGCCGGCATCTCGCGCATCGTCTCGTTCGGCGCCGACAAGCGTGCCGAGGCGCGGCTGCTCGACCTGTCGCTGCACGCGACCTGCTCGGCGGTGCATGCGGATATTCTGGATCACGACATCACCTACAAGATCGGCATGCCCGGCCGGCACATGGCGATGAACTCGCTCGCGGTGCTTGCCGGCGCCTCGCTACTCGGCGCCGATATCGCGCGCGCGGCGCTGTCGCTGTCGCAGCTCGAGGCGCCGACCGGCCGCGGCCTCCGCCGCACCCTCGAGGTCGGCCATGGCGAGGCGATGCTGATCGACGAGAGCTACAACGCCAACCCGGCTTCGATGGGCGCCGCGCTCAACGTGCTCGGTCAGGCCCAGACCGGGCCGCATGGCCGGCGCATCGCCGTGCTCGGCGACATGCTCGAGCTCGGGCCGACCGGGCCCGAACTGCACCGCGGCCTCAACGAGGCCGTGACCGCCAACCGCATCGACCTCGTATATTGTTGTGGTCCGTTGATGCGGAATCTGTGGGATGCCCTTTCCACCGGCAAGCGGGGAGGCTATGCCGAGAGCTCGGCGGCGCTCGAAGCGCAGGCGGTCGCCGCGGTCCGTGCCGGTGACGTGATCATGGTGAAGGGCTCGCTGGGATCGAAGATGAAGCTGATTGTCAGCGCGCTGGAAAAACGCTTCCCCGACAAGGCCGCGCACGAAGAAGCGGTATAGGACTCCTCGAATGTTCTACTGGTTGATCGAACTGTCCAACACCGTTCCGGGGTTTGGGGCGTTCCGCAGCGCTTTGAACGTGTTCCGCTACATCACCTTCCGCACCGGCGGCGCGATGGTGACCGGCGCATTGTTCGTGTTCCTGTTCGGGCCCTGGATCATCGATCATCTGCGGCTACGGCAGGGCAAGGGCCAGCCGATCCGCACCGATGGTCCGCAGTCGCATCTGATCTCCAAGAAGGGCACGCCCACCATGGGCGGGTTGATGATCCTGTCCGGGCTCGTGGTGTCGACGCTGCTCTGGGCCAACCCGCTCAATCCCTATGTCTGGATCGTGCTGGCGGTGACGCTCGGCTTCGGCTTCGTCGGCTTCTATGACGATTATTTGAAGGTCACAAAGCAGTCGCACAGCGGCTTCGCCGGCAAGCTGCGGCTGCTGATCGAGGCCGCGATCGGGCTTGCCGCCACCTACGCGCTGGTCCGGCTCGGGCGCGACGTGTCGTCGACCTCGCTCGTGATTCCGTTCTTCAAGGACCTCGTGATCAATTTCGGCTGGTTCTTCGTGATCTTCGGCGCCTTCGTGATGGTCGGCGCCGGCAATGCGGTGAATCTCACCGACGGTCTCGACGGTCTTGCCATCGTGCCCGTGATGATTGCCGCCGCAAGCTTCGGCATGATCTCGTACCTGACCGGCAACGCGGTGTTCTCGGATTACCTGCAGATCAATTACGTCGCCGGCACCGGCGAACTGGCGGTGCTGTGCGGCGCGGTGCTCGGCGCAGGCCTCGGCTTCCTCTGGTTCAACGCGCCGCCGGCCTCGATCTTCATGGGCGACACCGGTTCGCTGGCGCTCGGCGGCATGCTCGGCGCGACGGCGGTTGCGGTGAAGCACGAGATCGTGCTCGCCGTGATCGGCGGCCTGTTCGTGCTGGAGGCGGTCTCGGTCATCGTCCAGGTCACCTCGTTCAAGCTCACCGGCAAGCGCGTGTTCCGGATGGCGCCGCTGCACCATCATTTCGAGCAGAAGGGCTGGACCGAGCCGCAGATCGTGATCCGGTTCTGGATCATCTCGGTGATGCTGGCGCTCGCCGGCCTGTCGACGCTGAAGCTGCGCTGATGGCTTCGCATCCCATTGACTGTCATTCCGGGGCTCGCGCAGCGAGAACCCGGAATCTCGAGATTCCGGATAACCGCTGCGCGGTTTCCGGAATGACAGGGAGATAGACATGATCCCGGTCACCTCCTTCTCCGGCAAGACGGTCGCGGTGTTCGGGCTCGGCGGCTCCGGGCTCGCGAGCTGCCAGGCGCTGAAGGCCGGCGGCGCCGAGGTGATCGCCGCCGACGATAATGCCGACAACGTCGTCAAGGCGGCGCAGGCCGGCTTCACCACCGCCGATCTGCGCAGCGTGTCATGGGCGAATTTCGCCGCGCTGATCCTGACCCCCGGCGCGCCGCTGACCCATCCGGCGCCGCACTGGAGCGTGCTGAAGGCGCGCGAGGCGGGGTGCGAGGTGATCGGCGATGTCGAACTGTTCTGCCGCGAGCGGCGCCGTCATGCGCCGAACGCGCCGTTCGTCGCCATCACAGGCACCAACGGCAAATCGACCACCACGGCGCTGATCGCGCATCTGATTGATGTCGCCGGCTACGACACCCAGATGGGCGGCAATATCGGCACCGCGATCCTGTCGCTCGAGCCGCCGCGCATGGGCCGCGTCCATGTGATCGAGATGTCGTCCTACCAGATCGACCTCGCACCGTCGCTCGATCCGTCGGTCGGCATCCTGATCAACATCAGCGAGGATCACATCGACCGCCACGGCACGCTCGAGCATTACGCCGCGGTCAAGGAGCGGCTGGTCGCCGGCGTGCAGGCCGGCGGCACCGCGATAACAGGCGTCGACGACATCTGGTGCCGCAACATCGCCGACCGGCTCGATCGCGCCGGCAAGCGCGTGGTGCGCATCTCGGTGAAGAACCCGCTGCCCGACGGCCTCTATGTCGAGCACGAGACCATCGTGCGTGCCTCGGGCGCGGCGCGCAGCGAGATCGCGCGGTTAGGCGGCATAGGCTCGCTGCGCGGCCTGCACAATGCGCAGAACGCCGCCTGCGCCTCGGCCTGCGCGCTGGCGATGGGTATCGCGACCGACGTGTTGCAGAACGGCCTGCGCAGCTTCCCGGGTCTCGCGCATCGCATGGAGCAGGTCGGCCGCCGCGGCAACGTGCTGTTCGTCAACGACTCCAAGGGCACCAATGCGGATGCGGCCGCGCATGCGCTGTCGTCGTTTGCCGACATCTACTGGATCGCCGGCGGCAAGCCGAAGGCCGGCGGCATCACCACCCTGACCGAATATTTCCCGCGCATCCGCAAGGCCTATCTGATCGGCGAGGCGGCGGCCGAATTCTCCGGCACGCTCGGCGAGCGCGTCCCGCACGACATGTCCGGCACGCTCGACGTCGCGATCGCCAGCGCCGCGCGCGATGCCGAGGCGTCGGGGCTCGCGGAAGCCGTCGTGCTGCTGTCGCCGGCCTGCGCCTCGTTCGACCAGTACCGCAATTTCGAAATCCGCGGCGCCGCCTTCCGCGACATCGTGCAAGCGCTGCCCGGCGTTGAGCCGGTGGTGTGACGATCACGTAGGGCGGATTGGCACAGCGTAATCTGCCGTTCGGTGCCGGGCGATGACACCGAGATGAAGTACGCAGTGACGGTGCGTCGTATCGCGCGAGAACCATCCTCATCGTCGTCCTGGCTTTCGCCAGGACGACGTCGGGATGAGGGCTCAACCACCTCCCTCAAAAGTTACCCGACCCGTTAACCCCTTGGAAACCATCCTGCGCCACGAATGGACGTTATCTCTGCCATCTGGGGACGCCCATGCTCGCCCGTGACCAACGCACCCCGTTCTCGGACTGGTGGTGGACCGTCGACAAGCTGCTGCTTGTGGCGATCGCCGCGTTGATGCTGGCCGGCGTCATCCTGTCGCTGGCGGCGAGCCCGCCGGTGGCGACCCGGATCGGGCTCGATCCGTTCCACTTCTTCAACCGCCACGTCATGTTCCTGGTGCCGTCGCTGATGGTGCTGATCGGCGTCTCGTTCATGACGCCGCGGCAGATCCGGCGCACCGCGCTGATCGTGTTCGCGGTCTCGATCGCGCTGATCGTGCTGACGCTGCTGATCGGACCCGAGGTCAAGGGCTCGCGGCGCTGGATCACGCTGCTCGGCGTCAACATCCAGGCCTCCGAAGCCGCAAAACCCTCTTTCGTCATCGTCGCGGCCTGGCTGTTTGCGGAATCGACCAAGCGGCCGGAGATGCCGGCGACCTCGATGGCGCTGGTGCTGTTGCTGACGCTGGTCACGCTGCTGGTGATGGAGCCCGACTTCGGTCAGACCATGCTGATCCTCACCGTGTGGGGCGCGCTGTTCTTCATCGCGGGCATGCGGATGATCTGGGTGTTCGGGCTCGCCGGCGCGGCGGGCGCGGGCCTGTTCGGCGCCTATCTGCTGGTGCCGCACGTCGCCGGCCGCATCAAGCGCTTCATGAATCCCGCCTCCGGCGACACCTTCCAGGTCGACACCGCGATGGAGGCGTTCTGGAACGGCGGCTGGTTCGGCTTGGGGCCCGGCGAGGGCATCGCCAAGCGCAGCCTGCCGGACAGCCACACCGACTTCGTGTTCGCGGTCGCGGCGGAGGAGTTCGGCATCATCCTCTGCCTGATGCTGGTCGCGCTGTTCGGTTTCATCGTGATCCGTACGCTGACCCGCGCCTATGCCACCGAGGACATGTTCTCGCGCTTCGCAGCCTCGGGGCTTGCGATCCTGTTCGGCGTGCAGGCGACCATCAACATGGCGGTCAACCTGCAATTGATCCCGGCCAAGGGCATGACGCTGCCGTTCATCTCTTATGGCGGTTCCTCGTTCGTGTCGCTCGCCTATGGCGTCGGCATGATGCTGGCGCTCACGCGGCAGCGGCCGCGCACCGAGATCGAATCGATGGAAGGCGCCAGCGCTCAGCGCGCCTACGCGTAGGTGAACCCTTGTTGTCATTGCGAGGAGCGAAGCGACAAAGCAATCCATCCCTCCGTTCTGCGGGGCGATGGATTGCTTCGCTTCGCTCGCAGTGACGATGTAAAAGGCGGCCATGGACAATGCGCCCCTGATTCTGCTGGCGGCCGGTGGCACCGGCGGCCATTTGTTCCCGGCAGAAGCGCTCGCCGTGGAATTGATCAGGCGTGGCCTGCGGGTCCGGCTCGCCACCGACGGCCGCGCGCTGCGCTATTCCGGCCTGTTCGGCCGGGAGAGCATCGACCTCGTGCCGAGCGCGACCGTGCGCAGTCGCAACCCGATCTCGCTGGCGCGGACCGCGCTGATGCTCGGCTATGGCACGCTGGTCGCCACCAGTCTGGTGCGGCGGCTGAAGCCCGCGGCCGTGGTCGGCTTCGGCGGCTACCCGACCTTGCCGCCGCTGATGGCGGCGCGGCTGCTCGGCGTTCCCGGCATCATCCATGACGCCAATGCGGTGCTCGGCCGCGCCAACCGTTTCCTGTCCGGCCGCGTCAACGCGATCGCGACCTCGCTGCCCGGCGTGCTCGATCGCGATCCCGCGCTGGCCGGCAAGGCCACCACGGTCGGCACACCGATGCGGCCGGCGATCCTTGCGGCCGCTGCGGTGAAATACACGCCGCCCGAGGCGAACGGTCCGCTGCGCCTGCTCGTCGTCGGCGGCAGCCAGGGCGCGCGGGTGATGAGCGATATCGTGCCGCCCGCGATCGAGCAGCTCGCGCCCGCGCTGTGGAGCCGCCTGATCATCACCCAGCAGGTGCGCGAAGAAGACATGGATCGGGTGCGCGCCGTCTACGACCGGCTCAAGATCAACGCCGAGCTCGCGCCGTTCTTCGCCGACCTGCCGGCGCGCCTCGCCTCGAGCCAGCTCGTGATCTCGCGCTCCGGCGCCGGCACGGTGGCCGAACTCGCCGCGATCGGCCGGCCCTCGATCCTGGTGCCGCTGCCCGGCGCGATCGATCAGGACCAGTTTGCCAATGCCGGCGTGCTGTCGCAGGCGAGCGGCGCGCTGCGCATCGCGCAGAGCGACTTCACGTCCGAGCGGCTGGCCGCTGACATTTCGGCCTTCGCCGCCGAGCCCGCGAAACTGACCGCGATGGCGGAAGCCGCGCGCGGCGTCGGCCGGCTCGATGCCGCCGAGCGGCTGGCCGATCTGGTTGCGAAAGTGGCCGGAATTTAGGCCGCTTTCGAGGAATTTCGGCCGTGGGACGCCATGGCCGGGCTTGTCCCGGCCATATCAGTCTTTCATAAGTCGGAGAATTGCCGGGGTGAGTCCGGAGACGATGAAGGTGTTAGCATCATGAGACTGCCGCGCGAGATCGGACCCATTCACTTCGTCGGGATCGGCGGCATCGGCATGAGCGGCATCGCCGAGGTGCTGATCAATCTCGGCTACACCGTGCAGGGTTCCGATGCTTCGGACAATTACAACCTCGACCGCTTGCGCAAGAAGGGCGCCAAGGTCTCGGTCGGCCACGCCGCCGAGAATGTCGACGGCGCCGATGTCGTCGTGGTCTCGACTGCGATCAAGCGCGACAATCCCGAACTGATGGCGGCCCGCGCGCGACGCATTCCGGTGGTGCGGCGCGCCGAGATGCTGGCAGAGCTGATGCGGCTGAAGAGCTGCGTCGCGATCGCCGGCACCCATGGCAAGACCACCACGACCACGATGGTGGCGACCCTGCTCGACGCCGGCGGGCTCGACCCGACCGTGATCAATGGCGGCATCATCAACGCCTATGGCTCCAACGCGCGGCTCGGTGCCGGCGACTGGATGGTGGTCGAAGCCGACGAGAGCGACGGCACCTTCCTGAAGCTGCCGTCCGATGTCGTCATCGTCACCAATATCGACCCCGAGCATCTCGATCACTTCAAGACCTTCGAGGCGATCCAGGACGCGTTCCGCAATTTCGTCGAGAACGTCCCGTTCTACGGCTTTGCCGTGATGTGCACCGATCACCCCGTGGTGCAGACGCTCGTCGGCAAGATCGAAGACCGCCGCATCATCACCTACGGCCAGAACCCGCAGGCCGATGCGCAGCTCAAGGATCTGACGCCGACGGGCGGCGGCTCGAAATTCTCGGTCGCGATCCGCGATCGCAAATCCGGCGCGATCCATGAGATCGCCGATATCATGCTGCCGATGCCGGGGCGCCACAACGCATCGAATGCGACGGCGGCGATCGCGGTCGCGCACGAGCTTGGCGTGTCCGACGACGTCATCCGCCAGGCCATGGCCGGCTTCGGCGGCGTCAAGCGGCGCTTCACCAAGACCGGCGAGACCAACGGCATCACCGTGATCGACGATTACGGTCATCATCCGGTCGAGATCGCAGCCGTGCTGAAGGCGGCGCGGGAATCCGTCAACGGCAAGATCGTCGCCGTGGTGCAGCCGCATCGCTACACCCGCCTGCAATCGCTGTTCGAGGAATTCTGCACCTGCTTCAACGACGCCGATGCGGTCGTGGTCGCCGAGGTCTATCCGGCCGGCGAGGCGCCGATCGCCGGCGTCGACCGTGATCATTTCGCCGCCGGCCTGCGCGCCCACGGCCATCGCAATGTGGTGCCGCTGCCGAACGCGGGCGAGCTCGCGAAGATCGTGCACGGCCTTGCCAAGCCCGGCGACCTCGTCGTCTGCCTCGGCGCCGGCAACATCACGCAATGGGCCTACGCGCTGCCCGGCGAATTGAAGGCGTTGGGGTGATCGTGACCTTCCCCGACATCACGCCCGACCTGAAAGCCGCGATGCCGGAGCTGCGCGGGCGGCTGCTGGCGAACCAGTCGCTGGCCGAGTTGACCTGGTTTCGCGTCGGCGGCCCGGCACAGGTGTTGTTCACGCCGGCAGATGAAGATGACCTCGCATATTTCCTGAAGCGCCTGCCGCAGGAATTGCCGGTCTATGTCGTCGGCGTCGGCTCCAATCTGATCGTGCGCGATGGCGGCATGCCCGGCGTCGTGATCCGGCTCGCGCCGCGCGCGTTCGGCGAGACCAGCGCGGCCGGCGATGTCGTCATCGCCGGCGCTGCGGCGCTCGACAAGCGCGTCGCCGAGACGGCTGCGGCGGCTGACATCGGCGGCATGGAATTCTTCTTCGGCATTCCCGGCACCGTCGGCGGCGCGCTGCGCATGAATGCCGGCGCCAATGGCGGCGAGACCAAGGACGTGCTGATCGAGGCCACCGGCATCGGCCGCGACGGAACGAAGCATACGTTCGGCAATGCCGACATGAAGTTCGTCTATCGCAACAGCGGCGCCGATCCGTCGATCGTGTTCACCTCGGCGCGCTTCCGCGGCACGATCACCGATGCTGAGGCGATCCGCGCCCGCATGAACGAGGTGCAGAGCCATCGCGAGACCGCGCAGCCGATCCGCGAGAAGACCGGCGGCTCGACCTTCAAGAATCCGCCCGGCAACAGCGCCTGGAAGCTGATCGATGCCGCCGGCTGTCGCGGCCTCAAAATAGGCGGCGCGCAGGTGTCAGAGATGCACTGCAATTTCCTGATCAACACCGGCAACGCTACCGGGCACGACATCGAGACGCTCGGCGAGACGGTGCGTGAACGGGTCAAGCAAAGCAGCGGAATTGAGCTACACTGGGAAATCAAGCGGATCGGGAATTCATCGTAGTCGTCATTCCGGGGCGATGCGCAGCATCGAACCCGGAATCTCGAGAGTCCGGTCTGGTGCTTCGGACCATCCCGGAATGACGGAAGCAGCGAAGACAGGCAAAGAAGATGCAGGTGACCATTCTGTTCGGCGGCACCAACAAGGAGCGTCTGGTCTCGGTGGCGAGCACGCAGGCGCTGCACCGCGCGCTGCCAGACGCGGATCTCTGGTTCTGGGACGTCGACGACACCGTGCACGCGGTGACGTCGGAAAAACTGCTCGGCCACACGCGTCCGTTCGAGGTCGACTTCAAACCCGACGGTCGCGGCATCGCACTCGACCAGGCGCTCGACAAGGCGAGCGCCGAGCAGCGTGTGCTGGTGTTCGGTTTGCACGGCGGCCGCGCCGAGAATGGCGAGTTGCAGGCGATGTGCGAGATGCGCGGCGTCGCGTTCACCGGCTCCGGCTCGGCATCGTCGCATCTGGCGTTCGACAAGCCGTCGGCCAAGCGCTTCGCCGCGATCGCGGGCCTCAACGCGCCGCAGGGCATCAATGTCGAACAGATCGATGACGCCTTTGCGAAACACGGCAAGCTGATCGCAAAACCGGCCAAGGACGGATCGAGCTACGGGCTGATCTTCGTCAACGCGAAGCAGGATCTCGTCGCGGTCCGCAATGCCGCGAAGCATGAAGAGTATCTGATCGAGCCGTTCGTATCGGGCGTGGAGGCGACCTGCGGCGTGCTCGAGCAGTCCGACGGCTCCGTGTTCGCGCTGCCGCCGATCGAGATCGTGCCGGGGGAGGGAACCTTCGACTACACAGCCAAATACCTTTTGAAGTCGACCCAGGAGATTTGTCCTGGCCGCTTCGCGCCCGAGGTCAGCGCCGCGATCATGGACCATGCGCTGCGGGCGCACCGCGCGCTGTCCTGCACCGGCTACTCGCGCAGCGATTTCATCGTCTCGGCCAATGGCCCGGTCTATCTCGAGACCAACACTCTGCCGGGGCTCACCGCGGCATCACTGTACCCTAAGGCCTTGAAAGCACAGGGTATCGCCTTTTCCGACTTCCTCACCGACCAGATCGAGCTGGCCCGCCGCCGCGTCCGAAGTTAATGCCCGGCCGGGGGGAACCCGCCCTGGTCGGCCGGATGGAACCCGGGCGCTGTTGCTAAAATGCTAACGAGTTCGCGGCAAAGTACTCACAGCGTTGATCAAAACACGCTCCAGGCCGAAGTCATTTACCCTTTGTTTACCAGGAAGCCCGAAGGTTAACGCGGCGGCGCATGTAGCGCTTGGCTGCCGGGGCGTGAGCTGTCGCGGATTACCGCTTCGAGGATCGCAACCAGGGAACAGGGGGCCACTCTAATCCCACCGGTCTAGCCGAGACGTGATTTGTGCCGGGACCCGCGGGGTTTGCGGGCGCAACATGTGACGAGCTCGTGCAATGGATGGTGCAGGACGCCTCACCCGATCGCTGCGATCGCTGGGGCCTCAAGCTGACCTGAGAGCAGCCGCTATTGGAGCGGCGGTGCTGCTGCGCGAGTATGTCGGCGCCCATCTCGCACGCCGCAGGCGGCGTCCCGCCAAGCGGCCGCAAGTCATCATCGATCGCGAGCCGCCGAACCGCTACATCTTGATGGTCGAACGCTATCTGCCGCGCCGCATCGGGCTGGTCGCGACGCTCGCGATCCTGTTCGGCAGCCTGGCCCTTGGCATCGTCAAGGGTGGTCATGTCGAGGAATTCACCACCGCGCTCAGCGATGCCCGCAACGCGCTTGCCAATACCGCCGGCTTCCGCATCACCACCGTCGGCATCAACGGCCGCAAGCAGCTAAGCCAGGACGAGGTGCTCGCGATCGGCGGCGTCAACGGCCGCTCCTCGCTGCTGTTCCTCGACGCCGACACCGTGCGCGCCAAGCTGAAGGCCAATCCCTGGATCGCGGATGCCACGATCCTGAAGCTCTATCCGGGCCGGCTGCAGATCGACATCGTCGAGCGCACCGCCTTCGCGCTGTGGCAGCAGAACGGCCGCCTGTCGGTGATCGCCTCCGACGGCGCGGTGCTCGAGCCCTACGTCTCGCGCCGCTTCCTCAATCTGCCGCTGGTGGTCGGCAAGGGCGCCGACGTCAGGGCCCACGACTTCCTGGCGCTGCTCGACCGTTATCCGCAGGTCCGTTCGGTGACCAAGGCGGCGATCTTCGTCGGCGAGCGGCGCTGGAACCTGCGCCTCAAGGACGGTCTCGACGTCCGCCTGCCAGAGAACGACGTCGGCAACGCGCTCGCTGCGCTCTCCAGGCTCGACAAGGACGAGAAGCTGTTCTCGCGCGACATTGTCGCCGTCGACATGCGGCTGCCCGATCGGCTTATCGTGCAATTGTCGGAGGACGCCGGCAAGGCGCGCGACGAACTGTTCAAGGACAAGAAGTCCAAGAAGAAGGCCGGTGACTCCGCATGACCGGCCTCGATCGCAACCTGACCCCGAAGACCCGCCCGATGCAGAAGCGCACCGCGATGGTGGCTTCGCTCGATGTCGGCTCCAGCAAGATCGCCTGCATGATCGCGCGGCTGAGGCCATCGCCGCCGAACGAGGCGCTGCGCGGACGCACCCATGCGGTCGAATTGATCGGCTACAGCCAGATTCAGTCGCGCGGCGTCAAGGCCGGCTCCGTGGTCGATCTCGCCGAATGCGAGAAGGCGGTGCGCCACGCGGTGGCGTTGGCCGAGCGCATGGCCAAGGTCCGTGTCGAATCCGTCCTGCTGTCGGTCTCCGGCGGCCGGCAGCACGGCCAGCTGGTCGAGGCCGCGGCCGATATCCGCGGCGGCTCGGTGACCTCGGACGATATCAGCCGCGTCACGTCCGCCGGCATGCGCCACGCCGCCGGCGCGGGCCGCACCGTGCTGCACGCGCTGCCGGTCGGCTACGCACTCGACGGCGTCAAGGGCATCCGCGATCCCCGAGGCATGGTGGCGCGCCAGTTCGGCGTCGACATGAACGTGGTGACGTCGGACGCGACGGTCGCCAAGAACCTGATGCTGGTGGTCGAGCGCTGCCATCTCAACGTCGAAGCCATGGCGTCGAGCCCCTATGTCGCGGGCCTCTCGGTCCTGACCGACGACGAGGCCGATCTCGGCGCTGCCGTCGTCGAGATGGGCGCGGGATCGACCACGATCGCGACATACTCCGGCGGACGTCTCGTGCACGCATCCGGATTTGCGCTGGGCGGACAACACATCACGATGGACCTTGCGCGCGGCATCGGCGCGTGCATTGCGGATGCCGAGCGAATCAAGACCTTATACGGCACGGTGCTGACCGGCGGTTCGGACTCGCGCGAGCTGATGTCCGTTCCCACTGCAGGCGATGATCGGGAGACACCGCAAATCGTGTCCCGCGCCACGATTGCGAACATTGTCCGGCATCGCGCCGAGGAGATTTTCGAAATGGTCCGTGACCGGCTCGCGGATTCCCCCTTTGCGGCAGAGCCGAGGGCGCGCGTCGTGTTGAGCGGCGGCGCCTCGCAGCTCACCGGCACCGTCGAGCTTGCCACCCGCATCCTGAACCGTCAGGTCCGCATCGGCCGTCCGCTCGGCTTCGGCCGGCTGCCGAACGAGGCGAAGGGCGCCTCATTCTCGGTGCCGACGGGCCTCCTGGTCTATCCGCAATACGCACATCTTGAACATGTCGAACCGCGGCGCACGCGGCAGCTCAGGACAGGGACAGACGGTTACTTCGGAAAGGTCGGACGATGGCTTCGCGAGGGCTTCTGATGACCGCACCCCGGCTCACTGCATTTTCACCAGCTCCGGCGGCCAGCGGCCGGGACGAACCAACGCGCGCATAATCGAGAGAGGCAACCATGGCACTCAATCTGACACCCCCTGACATCAGCGAGCTGAAACCGCGGATCACCGTCTTCGGCGTCGGCGGCGCGGGTGGTAATGCCGTCAATAACATGATCACCGCCGGGTTGCAGGGCGTCGACTTCGTCGTCGCCAACACCGACGCGCAGGCGCTGACCATGTCGAAGGCGCAGCGCATCGTGCAGATGGGCACCCAGGTCACCCAGGGCCTCGGCGCCGGTTCGCAGCCCGACGTCGGCGCTGCGGCCGCGCAGGAGGTCATGGACGAGCTGCGCGATCACCTCACCGGCGCCAACATGGTGTTCGTCACCGCCGGCATGGGCGGCGGCACCGGCACCGGTGCTGCACCCGTGATCGCCAAGGCCGCGCGCGAGATGGGAATCCTCACCGTCGGCGTGGTGACCAAGCCGTTCCACTTCGAAGGTCAGCGCCGCATGCGCACCGCCGAGCACGGCATCGCCGAGCTGCACAAGGTGGTCGACACGCTGCTGATCATTCCGAACCAGAACCTGTTCCGGGTCGCCAACGAGAAGACCACCTTCGCCGACGCCTTCGCGATGGCCGACCAGGTGCTGTACTCGGGCGTCGCCTGCATCACCGACCTGATGGTCAAGGAAGGTCTGATCAACCTCGACTTCGCCGACGTCCGCGCCGTGATGCGTGAAATGGGCAAGGCGATGATGGGCACCGGCGAAGCCACCGGCGAGAAGCGCGCGCTGACCGCCGCGGAAGCCGCGATCGCCAACCCGCTGATCGACGACAGCTCGATGAAGGGCGCCCGCGGCCTCTTGATCTCGATCACGGGCGGCAAGGACCTGACCCTGTTCGAGGTCGACGAAGCTGCCACCCGCATCCGCGAAGAAGTCGACGCCGACGCCAACATCATCGTCGGCGCCACCTTCGACGAATCGCTCGACGGCGTCATTCGCGTCTCGGTGGTCGCAACTGGTATCGAGCAGGCCGCGATCGCCTCCCGAGCCCAGGCTCCCGCCGCGCAGCAGTCGGGCGGTTCGCCGGAGAGCCGGCTGGCCGATCTGACCGCCCGCCTGCGTGCCGACAATCAGCGCATGGCCGAGCGTGCCCAGAAGCTGGAACCGCCGACCGGCGTGACGGTCGCCCCGATTGCGGCTCCGGCCGGCCAGCAGCAGCGTCCGGCCGTCGAGCGCGCCGCGCTCGCGGCGATCGCCGCCGCGGTTGCTCCCGACAGCGCGCCGGCCGCCCAGGCGCCGATGCAGCAGGCCTCCTACGGTGACGTCACCGTGCGGCCGATTGCCCAGAAGCCCTCGTTGTTCCCGGACCACGAGGCCGCCCGGGCCGAGCAGCATGAGCCGATGCCGCCCGAGACCTTCATCCCGCAGGCGGCGGAACGGTCGCCGGTCCGTGCTCCGCGGATGCCGAAGTTCGAGGATCTGCCGATGCCGGCGCAGGCCGAAATCCGCCAGGCCAGCGGTGACGGCGAACCGGAACACCCGCAGAAGACCCGCCTGTCGCTGCTGCAGCGACTGGCCAATGTCGGCCTCGGCCGCCGCGACGAAGAGACCGAGCCGCCGATCGCGGCCCGTAGCTCCGGTCCGGCCATGCCGACGATGCCGCCGCTGCCCGAGCGCAAGCCGGCCCGCAGCGTCGCCCAGCAGATCTCGGCGAACGAATCGCCGGTATCCGAATATGCAAAGCGCCCAGCGCCGCAGGGTCTGGACGCTCATGGCCGCCAGGCACCTGTTGCCCCAGCGCCACAGGGCGACGACCATCTTGATATCCCGGCCTTCCTGCGCCGGCAGGCAAACTGAAGTTTGTTACAATCTTGGCCACGAAGAAGGCCTCGGCGGGGAATCGCCGGGGCCTTTTCCTTGTCGCGGGCAGGCGATCGCGCCGGATGAACAAGCAACTGATTTTAAATGATTAATTATTCTTTCGGTGGTCAGATGGCGCATCGCCGAGGACCGCTTTCGCTGCCGTAGTTTGGTTTACCTTGGGCGTGAATGCGGCGGAGATGGGGTAACAATCGGTAAAGAAGCGTGAGTTGGCGCGGTTTAGGGCCGTGACTATGGTCTGCCGTGACTTGGGGAGCTCAAGCGAGTCGGCCTTGGGGAAATTGGCCACTTGAATTGAGTGAAGTCGGGTAGTGGGCATTATCGAATGAAGTTCAGCCGTCAAACAACGCTTCGGTCGCAAGCCACCGTGACTGGCGTAGGCGTTCATTCCGGTCTTCCTGTCAGTCTCACCATGGGACCTGCACCTGTTGATGCGGGTTTTATTTTTGTCCGCACCGGTCTCGACGGTTCCGACCGTGAAGTCGTGGCCACCGCCGATGCGGTGATCGCGACCGAGTTCGCGACGGTGCTGGGTGACCGCGAAGGGCCGCTGGTTTCCACCGCCGAGCACGTGCTCGCGGCGCTGCGCGGCATGGGCGTCGACAACGCCACCATCGAAGTCGACGGCGCCGAAGTTCCGATCATGGACGGCAGCGCTGCGGCGTTCGTCGCGGCGATCGATCAGGCCGGCATTGTGACCCAGCCCGGCGTCCGCCGCTTCATCCAGGTTTTGAAGCCGGTGCAGGTCAAGATCGGCGAATCGGTTGGCGAGCTGCGTCCGTTCGCCGGCGGGTTCCGCACCGAAGTCGAGATCGATTTCACCAACCAGGTGATTGGTCGCCAGACCTTCACCTTCGATCTGTCGCCGGAAGGTTTCCGCCGCGAGGTTGCCCGTGCCCGCACGTTCGGCTGCATGAGCGACGTGGCGCGGCTGTGGGGTGCAGGCTTCGCGCTCGGCGCGTCCTTCGACAACACCGTGGTGTTCGACGAGGCCCGTCTGCTCAACGCCGAGGGCCTGCGCTACGCCGACGAATGCGCCCGCCACAAGGTGCTCGACGTGATCGGCGATCTGGCGCTGGCCGGCCTGCCGCTGCTCGGCAGCTACCGTTCGGTACGGGGCGGCCACAAGCTCAACAACGCGGTGCTGAAGGCGCTGCTCGCCGACCGTAGCGCTTGGCGGGTGGTCGAATCGGAGACGGCTCGGCGGCCGGCCCGTGGCCATGTCGAAGCGGGTGCAGGCACCGTGGGCGGTCTCGTCGCCCCGGCCTATGGCCCGGACGTGTCCTGATCGCCCAAGTCCTGATCGCCTGGCCGGTCGGGCCCAATTTCCGTAATAACCACAGCAGGCTGTGAGCTTCGTCGGGTCGCCTTATTCCCGGCGGAATGGCTCCGTATTCGGTTGGTCCACGGTCATTTTTCGGCTAAGCAGGCCTGCGGTTGCGAGTAACGGCAGTCAAGGCACTGGAAATATTGCATCCATGACCGCGGTTCATGGGTGGAGTGGGGTCGCCGTTAACCGCATCAAAGGCGTCAGGTTTTAAAATCCATGTCGGCAATGCGTATGGCGCTCGAATCACGCAATTCTTCTGACGTCTCCGGCCTGACCAAGGCCGCGCGCACGCTGCGTTTTGCGGCGGGGCTGATCGTGCTGGCCATGCCGCTCAGCGGCTGCGGCACCGGCGCGCTGTGGGACAAGTTCATGGCCAAGGACGACACGTTCGTCGATGAGCCCGCGGACAAGCTCTACAATGAGGGCTTGTACATGATGAACGAGAAGAAGGACCTGAAGGCCGCCTCGAAGAAGTTCGAGGAAGTCGACCGTCAGCATCCCTATTCCGACTGGGCGCGCAAGTCGCTCTTGATGTCGGCCTATTCGTTCTACCAGGCGGGCGACTACGACAGCTGCATTGGCTCTGCCACCCGCTACGTCACGCTGCATCCCGGCAGCCCGGACGCGTCCTACGCCCAGTACCTGATCGCGGCATCGCATTTCGACCAGATCCCGGACATCTCGCGCGACCAGAGCCGCACCGAGAAGGCGATCGCGGCGCTCGAAGAGGTGGTCCGCAAATATCCGACCTCGGAATACGCCACCCAGGCCAAGTCCAAGATCCAGGCTGCGCGCGACCAGCTCGCCGGCAAGGAAATGGCGGTCGGGCGCTATTACATGGGCAAGCGCGACTTCACCGCCGCGATCAACCGCTTCAAGACCGTGGTCACGCAGTACCAGACCACGCGCCACGTCGAGGAGGCGCTCTACCGCCTCACCGAGGCCTACATGGCGATCGGCATCGCCGGCGAGGCGCAGACCGCGGCCGCGGTGCTCGGCCACAATTTTCCAGACAGCCGCTGGTACAAGGACGCATATAATCTAGTAAAGTCCGGCGGTCTCGAGCCGAGCGAGAATCAGGGATCCTGGATCAGCAGGACCTTCAAGAAGATAGGTCTCGGCTAGGAATTGTCCTCGCATGCTGGCGCGTCTGTCGATCCGTGACATCGTCCTGATCGAACGGCTCGATATCGAATTTTCCCGTGGCCTCGCGGTGCTGACCGGCGAAACCGGCGCAGGCAAATCCATCCTGCTCGATGCTTTTGCGCTGGCGCTAGGCGGCCGCGGCGATGCCGGACTGGTGCGCCACGGCGCCGAACAGGGGCAGGTCACCGCCATGTTCGACGTCCCGAAGGGGCATCCGGCGGCCGGGATCCTGGCCGAGAACGGCCTCGACGACACCGGTGAGATGATCCTGCGCCGCGTGCAGCTCGCCGACGGCCGCACCCGCGCCTTCATCAACGATCAGGCGATCAGCGTGCAGACCCTGAAGGCGGTCGGTGCCGTGCTGGTCGAGATCCATGGCCAGCATGACGAGCGCGCGCTGGTCGACGCCTCCACCCATCGCCAGCTGCTCGACGCCTTCGCCGGACACGAGAAGGACGCCGCGGCGCTGGAAGCGCTGTGGGATATCAGGCGGACTGCCAATGCTGATCTCGACGAGCATCGCGCCGGCATGGAGCGCGCCGCGCGCGAGGCCGACTATCTGCGCCATGCCTCGCAGGAATTGAAGACGCTGGCGCCGAAGGAAGGCGAGGAGACCGAGCTCGCGGGTCGCCGCACCACCATGATGCAGGGCGAGAAGATCGCAACCGATCTGCGCGAGGCGCAGGAGGCGATCGGCGGCTCGCATTCGCCGGTGGCGTCGCTGTCGGCGGCGGTACGGCGGCTGGAACGGCGCGCCGCCAATGCGCCCGCGCTGATCGAGCCCGCGGTCAAGGCGATCGATATTGCGATCAACGCGCTGGAAGAAGCCGACCAGCACCTCAACGCCGCGCTGGCGGCAACCGATTTCGATCCGGCCGAGCTGGAGCGCATCGAGGAGCGGCTGTTCGCGCTGCGCGCGGCCGCGCGTAAATATTCGACGCCGGTCGATCTGCTGGCCGCGCTGGCGGCGCAATATGCCGGCGACGTCGCGCTGATCGATGCCGGCGCCGACCAGCTGAAGAAGCTGGAAGCGGCCGCCGCCGAAGCCGACAAGCGCTATGCGGCAGCTGCCGCCAAACTGTCGGCGGCGCGCACCAAGGCCGCCGAGAAGCTCAACAAGGCCGTCAACGCCGAGCTTGCGCCGCTCAAGCTCGAGCGCGCGAAGTTCATGACCCAGGTCGACAGCAACGCGGCCGCGCCGGGGCCGCAGGGCATCGACCGTGTCGAGTTCTGGGTGCAGACCAATCCGGGCACCAAGCCGGGGCCGATGATGAAGGTCGCCTCCGGCGGCGAACTGTCGCGCTTCCTGCTGGCGCTGAAGGTCGTGCTGGCCGATCGCGGCTCGGCGCCGACCTTGGTGTTCGACGAAATCGACACCGGCGTCGGCGGCGCGGTGGCCGATGCGATCGGCTCGCGGCTGGCGCGCCTTGCCGGCAAGGTGCAGGTGATGGCGGTGACGCACGCGCCGCAGGTCGCGGCCCGCGCCAGCCAGCATCTCCTGATCTCCAAGGATGCGCTCGACAAGGGCAAGCGGGTCGCCACCCGCGTCAACGCGCTCGCCGCCGACCACCGCCGCGAGGAGATCGCGCGCATGCTGGCCGGCGCCGAGATCACCGCGGAGGCGAGGGCGGCCGCGGAACGGCTGCTCCGGGCGGCGACAGCGTAATCTCTCCCCTCGTCATTCCGGGGCGATGCGAAGCATCGAACCCGCAATCTCGAGATTCCGGGTTCATCGCTGCGCGATGCCCCGGAATGACCACCTCAGGTACAGATCGACTCGTACAAGTCATTCCACTGCGGATTGCTCGCTTCGATCAATTGCGTCTTCCACGCTCGCTTCCACTTCTTGAGCTCCTTCTCGCGTGATATCGCGGAGATCGGGTCGTCGTAGATTTCGAACCAAACCAGCTGCGTGATGTTGTATTTGGACGTGAAGCCTGGGACGGCCTTCATTCGATGTTCGTAGACCCGCCGCACGAGATCGTTGGTGATCCCAACATAGATTGCTCCGTCTCGTCGACTTGCTAGAATGTACACGTAGTACGACATGAGCCCCATTTCCCACACAGTCATTCCGGGGCGATGCGAAGCATCGAACCCGGAATCTCGAGATTCCGGGTTCGGTCCTGACGGACCGCCCCGGAATGACGAAAAACTATAGCGCGCCCGTCGCATGGCTAAAGCAGTAAAAAAGAAAGAACTCTCCGACGTCGACAAGCTCACCAAGGCCCAGGCCAAGGTCGAGTTGATGCGCCTTGCGCTCGAGCTCGAAGGTCACGACAAGCGCTACTATCAGGACGATGCGCCGAGCGTCACCGACGCCGAATACGACGCGCTGCGGCAGCGCTACAATGCGATCGAGAAGCGCTTCCCTGAATTCGTCACCGCGGAATCGCCGTCGCAGAAGGTCGGCGCCGCGCCGTCGGGGCGCTTCCGGAAGGTTCGTCATTCGCTGCCGATGCTGTCGCTCGACAACGCGTTCGCGGAAGCCGACGTGGTCGATTTCGTCGGGCGCATCACGCGCTTCCTCAAGCTGCCGGATGACAAGATCGATTTCTCGGCCGAGCCGAAGATCGACGGGCTCTCGATGTCGCTGCGCTACGAGGGCGGCGAACTCGTCACCGCGGCAACCCGCGGCGACGGCGCCGAGGGCGAGGACGTCACCGCCAACATCCGCACGCTCGAGGACGTGCCGCAGAAGCTGAAGGGCCGCAACGTGCCCGACATTTGCGAGGTGCGCGGCGAGGTCTATATGACCAAGAAGGCGTTCCTCGCGCTCAACGAGCGGCAGAAGGCGGCCGACGACACCATCTTCGCCAATCCGCGCAATTCGGCGGCCGGCTCGCTGCGGCAGAAGGATCCCACAATCACTGCCTCGCGGCCGCTCGGCTTCTTCGCCTATGCCTGGGGCGAGATGAGCGCGCTGCCGGAGGATACCCAGACCGGCATGATCCACTGGTTCGAGCGGTGCGGCTTCAAGACCAATCCGCTGACCAAGCTGTGCCACTCGGTCGAGGAGCTGATCGCCTTCCATCGCAAGATCGAGGAGCAGCGCGCCGAGCTCGACTACGACATCGACGGCGTCGTCTACAAGGTCGATCGCATCGACTGGCAGGAGCGGCTCGGCTTCGTGTCGCGCACGCCGCGCTGGGCGATCGCGCACAAATTCCCGGCCGAGCGCGCCATGACGGTGTTGCGCGACATCGAGATCCAGGTCGGGCGCACCGGCTCATTCACGCCGGTCGGCAAGCTCGAGCCGGTCGGTGTCGGCGGCGTGATCGTGCAGAACGTCACGCTGCACAATGAGGACTACATCAAGGGCATCGGCAACAAGGGCGAGGTGCTGCGCGAGGGACGCGACATCAGGATCGGCGACACCGTGGTGATCCAGCGCGCCGGCGACGTGATCCCGCAGGTCGTCGACGTCGTGATCGACAAGCGGCCGAAGAGCGCGAAGGAATTCCACTTCCCGAAGAAATGCCCGTGTCCGCTGCACACCGACGTGGTGCGCGAGGAGACCGCGGCTGGCGAGGAGGGATCGCGCGCCCGCTGTACCGGCGAGTTCGCCTGTCCGTTCCAGAAGGTCGAACACCTCATTCTGTTCGTGTCGCGCCGCGCCTTCGACATCGACGGTCTCGGCGTGAAGCAGTTGCAATATTTCTTCGACGAGGGATGGGTCAAGGAGCCGGCTGATATCTTCACGCTGCAAAAGCGCAACGCGAAGCTGAAGCTCGAGGACATCGAAGGCTACGGCGAGACCTCGGTGCGCAATCTGTTCGCCGCGATCGACAGCCGGCGCAGGATTGGCCTGGAACGCTTCATCTACGCGCTCGGCATGCGCCATGTCGGCGAGACCACCGCGCTGGCACTGGCGCGCGGCTATGGCTCCTGGGACGCGTTCCACGATGCCTGCCTCAAGGTCGCCAAGGGCGACGAGGAAGCGATGGCGGAGATGGATGCGCTCGACCAGATCGGCGACACCGTGATCAAGAGCATCGCCGACTATTTCGGCGAGAGCCACAATCGCGGCATCGTCGAGCGGCTGACCGGAGAGCTCGACGAGATCATCGACGCCGAGAAGCCGAAGAGCAATTCGGCGGTCGCCGGCAAGACCGTGGTGTTCACCGGATCGCTCGAAAAGATGACGCGCGACGAGGCCAAGGCGACCGCCGAACGGCTGGGCGCCAAGGCGGCCGGTTCGGTGTCGAAGAAGACCGACTACGTCGTCGCGGGGCCGGGCGCCGGCTCGAAGCTTGCCGAAGCGCAGAAGCACGGCGTCAAGGTGCTGACCGAGGACGAGTGGCTGAAGCTGATCGGGGAGTAGGGTTGTCCGTCATTCCGGGGCGCCTCGAAGAGGCGAACCCGGAATCTCGAGATTCCGGGTTCGATGCTGCGCATCGCCCCGGAATGACGAACTGCTCACATCATCCCCTGCTCATCCTCCTCGGCCTGCGCGATCAGCTCCTCGCTCACCACCACCTGCCGCCGCGGCACGACGAAGATCATGGTGCAGGCGCAGGCGATCGAGATCGCGAAGATCGCCGCAGTCAGCGGCAGCGTCGTGGTGGAGTGGCCGCCGAGATAGGCGCCGAATTGCGAGATCAGCGAGCCGATCCCCTGCTGCAGGAACCCCATGGCGCCCGAGGCGGTGCCGGCGGCTTCGGGCCGGATGCTGATCGCGCCGGCGGCGGAATTGGCCATCACGAAGGCGTTGGCGATCATCACGATCATCTGGGTGCCGAACAGCCAGAGTGGGGCCTGGTTTACTCCGGTAAGACTCCAGACCAGGTTCAACAGGCTGCCGCCGACCTGCAGCGCGAGGCCGAACCAGATCAGTTTCTCCAGCGAGTGCCGCGGCGCGAAGCGCACGCACAAGAGATTGCCGACGAAGTAGCCGAACCCCGTCATCGCGAACCACGCGCCATACTCGGCACTGGTCCGGCCCATCTGGGTCACCACGATGTAAGGGCCGCCGCCGGCGAAGGCGAAGATGATCTGCGACGCCAGCACCTGACACAGCAGATAGCCGACGAAGGCGCGGCTCGTCATCAGCTTGCCGAGGTCGCCGCGGAAGCTGGAGCTGTCGGCGCGGTCGCGGCGGGTTTCCGGCAGCGCCAGCGCGATGAAGATCGTGGTGATCAGCGACGCCGCGGTGATGAGATAGAGGATCGCGCGCCAGCCGAATGTGGTCTCCAGCAGGCCGCCGGTCAGCGGGCTCACCATCTGCGCGATCATCAGCGCGGCGACGACAAGGCTGATCATGGCGCCGACCCGCTCGCGCGGATAGAGATCGCGGATGATGGCACGGCTGATCACCATGCCGCTGGCGCCGCCGAGCGCCTGGAAGAAGCGCGCCGCGATCAGTTGCGGCAGGGTCTCGGCGAACACCGAGCCGACGCCGGCCACGACCATCAGACCGAGGCCCGCGAGCAGCACCGGCCGACGGCCGAACCTGTCGGACAGTGGCCCCATGATCAGCTGTGAAAGCGCGATGCCGACCATGTAGAGCGACACGGTCATCTGCGCGATAGAGATGTCGCGGCCGAAGGTGGTCGCCAGCACCGGCAGCGCCGGCACCAGCATGTAGAGCGAGATCGGCGCCACGCCCGTCATCACGACGAGCATCAGCAGCATGACCTTCGATGTCGCGATGTTGTCTTTGGCCGCGCCGGGCGGCTTGCCCATCACGCCGTGCATTCAGGTCCGATCCAGCATTGTGGAAAGACTGTAGCGTGCCCGTCCGCGCGGAATACGGGTGTTTCGGCATACGCCCATGCGATTTCAGGAGACGCGGTGACGATGTTTCGTCTCGCGCAATAAACGCTCTGTCGTCAGCTGCGAATTCCGCTGTCGTCCTCCGCGAAAGCGGGGGACGCGGTATTCCAGAGGCAGGCGTATTTGAATTGAGAGGCCGCGGCGTACTGAATCCCCCGCTTTCGCGGGGGGGATGACACCGAGTGGGGACGACGTCGAGTGTGCGGATGGCTGGGCGCGCCGCTACTTCAGCGCCGCCGTCGCCTCATCCAGCCACAGCTTCGTCGCGTTGTCGTCGAGATGCGGGCGCACCGCATGCGCAACGCGGGCGTGGTAGTCGTTGAGCCAGGCCAGTTCGTCCGGGCTCAGCATGCTGACCTCGATCAGGCGGCGATCGATCGGCGCCAGCGTCAGCGTCTCGAATGCATTGATCGGCTTCTCGGCGCCGGCAATGTCGGTGCCGATCACGAGCTCGAGGTTCTCGATCCTTATGCCGTAGGCGTCGGTCTTGTAGTAGCCGGGCTCGTTGGACAGGATCATGCCGCGCTTCAGCGGCGTGGTGCCGAGCTTGGAAATCCGCGCCGGCCCTTCATGGACGCTGAGATAGCTGCCGACGCCGTGGCCGGTGCCGTGCTCGAAATCGATCCCGGCCTGCCAGAGATATTGCCGCGCCAGCGTGTCGAGCTGCGCGCCGGTGGTGCCGTCGGGGAAGATCGCGCGGGCGATCGCGATATGGCCGCGCAGCACGCGGGTGAAGCGGTCGCGCATCTCGTCGGTCGGCTTGCCGATCGCGATGGTGCGGGTGACGTCGGTGGTGCCGTCCTCATATTGTGCGCCGGAATCGATCAGCAGGAGATCGCCGGGCTCGATGCGGCGGTTGCTTTTGCGCGTCACGCGGTAGTGCACGATGGCGCCGTTCGGCCCGGTGCCGGCGATGGTCGGGAAGGAGACGTCCTTCAGCGCGCCGGTCTGGCGGCGGAACGTCTCAAGCGCCTCGACGGTGTCGATCTCGGTGAGGCTGCCGGAGGGCGCCTCGCGATCGATCCAGGCGAGGAAACGCACCAGCGCCACCGCGTCGCGCTGATGCGCCGTGCGCGTGCCCTCGATCTCGGTGATGTTTTTGACCGCCTTCAAGAGGCTGACCGGATCGCTGCCGCGCACCGGCTTGCCGCCGGCACCCGCGATCAGGCGGCTCAGGGCGTCGGCTGCGGTCGCGTTGTCGAGCGCGATCGAGGCGCCGCGCTTGGCGAACTCGGTGAGTTTTGCCGCCAGCGCCGCGGGCTGCTCGACATCGGCCGATTGCTCGAGATGGTCGCGTGTCGAGTTGGACAGCTTGCGCTGATCGATGAACACCAGCGGCCGGCCTTCCTTCGGTACCAGCGCATAGGACAGCGGCAGCGGCGTATGCGAGACGTCGGCGCCGCGGATGTTGAAGGTCCAGGCCACCGCGTGGCTGTCGGACAGCACCAGCGCGTCGACGCCGAGCTTGTTGATCTCGAGGCGGATGCGCTTGAGCTTCTCGGCTTCGATCTCCCCGGAAAACTGCGCGCCGTGGATCGTAACCGGACCGAGCGGCGGTGCCGGCCGCTCGTGCCAGATCGCATCGAGCGGATTGCCGTCGACGGCGACCAGTTCCGCGCCGGCCTTGGCGCAGGCCGCGGCCAGCCGTTCGGCTGCCGCAGAAGTGTGCAGCCAGGGGTCAAATCCTAGGCGGTCGCCGGCCGCCAGATGCCGGGTCAGCCAGTGCTCCGGTGGCGGCTCGACCAGCGGCTCGACCTGCCAGGCCTTGCGGTCGACCTGCTTGCCGGCCTGCAGCGTGTAGCGGCCGTCGACAAACAGGGCGGCCTCCTTGCTCAGCACGATCGCGAGCCCGGCCGATCCGGTGAAGCCGGTCAGCCAGGCGAGCCGTTCCTCGGAGGCCGCGACATATTCATTTTGCTGCTGGTCGGCGCGCGGAACCACGAATCCGGTCAGCTTGCGCCGCGCCAGCTCCTCGCGCAGCGCGCTCAAGCGGGCAGTCAGCGCCACGCCGCCTTCGGGCTCTTCGAACGTCTGGAAATGGGCTTCGAACATCGCCGTCGCACTCTCTTCGGATGAAGCATGACCTTCGCGCGAGCGCGGTCAAGCATGACCATATTTTTGGCATAACTTATGCTTGAATATGGCATAGTGGAATTGGCCGGACGATGTCCACTGCACGTCAACGGTCAAGCGTACGGGGAGTGTCCAGGAGTGTCTCAACTCAACGGTGAGGAGATGCACGATGCCTGCATTCACGTTTGAGAAGATCTCGCCGCCGGTCCGCCGCGGCCCGATCGCGCCGGTCGAACAGAAGCAGCGCGGCGTCATCGTCCAGATGCTGGACCGCCTTGTCGAGGCGCGCGCCAAGCGTGCGGCCGGTCAGGACAAGGTCGAGACCATCCGTAGCGATTCGCCAGCGCCCGAATAAACAACCCACGGATCGCGGCTACCGTTCCAGATCGGAAGCCTTCGCCACGGTCACATTGACGACCTTGCCGCCCTCGAGCTCGCGCACGATCCGCTCATCGGGGCCGACGATGCCGAGATCGAATTCGCGCTCGGGCGTCACGAGCGTCATGCGCTGGCCGGCGATCACGACGACGGTCATGTCGAGCGTCTCGCCGGAGATCGCCCATTCCCTGAGCTCGTTGCAAAACGGCTCTTTGCGCCAGGCGTCGGGGAAGCCCGGATCGCATCTGACCTCAAGACCATCTTCCGACGTGGTCAGGACGAGCTTCGACCTGGAAGGCTTCCAGTGCTCCTCCAGCAGCTCGTTCGCTAGCCAGACGCAGCTGAACGAGCGGCATTCCGCCGGCCGGCCCGGATAGGTCCGGCAGCCGCGCCCCGGCTTGCAATGCGGGCACCACGTGTTGGCGGGCTTGGCCAGTTCCTCGATCGCCATCACCTTGCAGCAGAGCGTGCAGTCGCCGCACTGTCTGCCGGTCGCGGTCACTTCACGGAGCGCAGCAGCAGGCTGCTCCAGCCCTCGATCTTCAGATGCCGCAGCGGCACCAGCCCGCGGGCGCGGTAGGCGGCGATGACCGCCGGCGCCTGGTGCGTCAGCAGGCCCGAGAGAATGACCTGCGCCGACGAGGCGAGGTGACGCGCCATCGGGCCGGCCAGCTGCCGCAGCGGATTGGCGAGGATGTTGGCGAGCACCAGGTCGAACGGACCGTCCTCGGCGAAGCGCGGAGCGGCAAAGCCGGTGGCGCGGATCACGTCCACCAGATCGCCGGCGCCGTTCAGCCGGGCATTCTCCTCGGCGACCCTGACCGACGGCGGGTCGATGTCGCTTGCCAGCACCTTGCCGTGCAGCGCCTTGGCGGCGGCGATCGCCAGCACGCCGGTCCCGGTACCGAGATCCAGTACGCGGCGGGGCTGATACGCCTTCAGCACGTGGTCGAGCAGCAGCAGGCAGCCGCGGGTGGTGCCGTGATGGCCGGTGCCGAAGGCCAGCGCCGCCTCGATCTCGATCCCGAGCTTGTTGGGGGGGATCCGGTGCCGGTCATGCTGGCCGTGGACGATAAAGCGGCCGGCCGCGACCGGGACAAGATCTTCCAGGCTGGCCTTGACCCAGTCCTTGGCCTCCACGGTATCAAAGACTAAAGTCGATGCGACATCCTGCCGCAGCACCTGGCCAACCAGTTCGCGCAGTAAATCTTGGTCCGGCGGCTCGGCAAAATGGACGGTGACGTCCCAGCGGCCATCCGGTCGCTCGAAGGCCGCAAACGCCGCCTGATCCTCGAAAAACAGCTCGGAAAGCGCATCTACCACGCGCTTTGCGGTCGATTCATCTGGAAGGGTGACGCTGGCGCGGTGTGTGGACGGGGTCATCGGAGGCCGGTAGCGCGATTTTTGTTAAAATTTCAAGCCGGATTCAATCGAATATCGCGAGAATTGAGAGGTTCCCGGTTCAGACAACCTTAGATGTTGCCGTACTACTAGGGTGGCGGAACTGGGAACACCCTTCGTTCCAAGGCATCACAACCAAGGGCAGGGCTGCAATGAAGGCTTTTATCGTTAAGTTCTTGCGGGATGAATCCGGCGCGACCGCCATCGAATACGGACTGATCGCGACCGGTATCGCCATCGCGATCATCGCTGCGGTGAATGGCGTCGGCACGGCACTGAGCGGGACCTTCAACTCGATCAGCGGCTCGCTGAAGTAATTTCTCGAACGGCGTTCTCAGGGAAGCACCGGGCGACATGTCGCCCGGTGTTTTCTTTTTGACCGATTGTCCACAGAGCCACACGCAGCTTGTCGACAAGACATCAACTGCGTTCTCCCGGGATTGTCAGCGTCGATCGCACAGCCGGTCCACAGCGACGTCCACCGGTTATCCCGTCTTGAGACAAGGCCGCTGTCCACCGCAGACCCACAGCTTCTCAACACGCCTGTCCTCAGCTTGTCCCGCGGCGCGCGGTGTGTCGTCTACGAGAACAGCGCGCGATGGTCGGCCAGGATGGCCCGCGCGGCATTGTGGCCGGGGGCGCCGGTGACGCCGCCGCCGGGATGGGCGCCGGAACCGCAATGGTAGAGACCCTTCAGAGGTCCGCGATAGTCGGCATGGCCGAGCATCGGCCGTGCCGAGAACAACTGGTTCAATGTCAGCGCGCCGTGGAAGATGTCGCCGCCGAGCAGGCCGAATTGCCGCTCGAGGTCGAGCGGCGACAGGATCTGGCGGCCGATCACGCTGCCTGCGAACCCGGGCGCGTAGTGGTCGACGGTTGCGATCATCAGATCGGCGACCTCCTCGCGATGATCGTCCCACGATCTGCCGTCGGGCAGTTGCGGCGCGACGTGCTGGCAGAACAGGCTCGCGACATGCTGGCCCGGCGGGCTCAGGCTGTCGTCGAGCGTCGAGGGGATCAGCACCTCGACGACCGGAGCGCGGCTCCAGCCGAATTCGCGCGCGTCGTGCCAGGCGCGATCCATGTAGCCGAGGCTCGGAGCGATGATGATCCCCGCCGTGAGGTGATCCCCTAGGCCGGGCAGCACGGTGAACGAGGGCAGGGCACTTAGCGCCACATTCATCCTGAACGTGCCGGACCCGTTCCGCCATCGTGAGATGCGCGCGCGAAACTCGGGCGCCAATGCGCCCTCCGGCACCAGGCGTGTGTACAGCAGCTTCGGATTGACGTTCGAGACGACGTATTTGGCGCGCACGGTCTTGTCATTGTCGAGGACGACGCCGACGGCGCGCTGCTTCTCGACGATCACCTCGCTGACGGCAGCATCGGTTTCGATCTCGACGCCATGGCTGCGCGCGGCACGCGCCATCGCCTGGGTGATCGCACCCATGCCGCCGATCGCGTGGCCCCAGACGCCTTTCTTGCCGTTCACCTCGCCGAACGCATGATGCAGCATCACATAGGCCGAGCCCGCCGCGTAGGGGCTGGCATAATTGCCGACGATGGCATCGAAGCCGAACAGCGCCTTGACGAGGTCGTTCTCGAATCGCTCGTCGAGCATCTCACCGGCCGATCGCGTGAATAGGTCGAGCAGATTGCGCTGCTGTTCCAGCGACAGCCGGCGCAGGATGTTGGCGGTGCCGAGCGCGTTGAAGGCCTCGCTGATCGCGCTGATGCCAAAGCCCTCGACGAGGTTCGGCGGTGCGCGCAGCACGAATTGCCGCAGCACGTCGGCGATGGCTTCGAGTTCCCCTGAGAACACGCCGATTGCGGCGGCGTCCTTGCGGCTGAGCTTTGCGACCGACTCCCGGGTTCGGCATTCGCCCGTCAGCAAATAGCTGCCGTCGGGCGCGGGGAGGAAGTTCTGCGCGCGCCGCTCGACGATCCTGAGGCCGTGATCGGCAAGTTTCAGGTCAGACACGATCTGCGGATTGAGCAGGCTCACCGTGTAGGCGGCGACCGAATTGCGGAAGCCCGGGCAAAATTCTTCGGTGACCGCAGCGCCGCCGACCACCTTGCGGCGTTCCACGACCTTCACGCGCAGCCCGGCCATCGCGAGATAGGCCGCGCAGGTGAGGCCGTTGTGCCCCGCACCGATGATGACGACGTCCGTTTCGTTCATGTCCGCTTCAAGAAGCAGTGATTAGAGCATGTGCTGTGGCGCCGCAGCGCCGCGTCGTCAAGTCCGCGTGACCGCCGTTTCTTGTCCGTGATAGTGCCGTATGCTCAACTGAAATCCTCCGGTGGGGTGCCACCGGACTGTCCGCCTCCGGCGCCCGCCGGGTCCATGCCGGAGCTTTCATGACGTCTGAGCCGACCGCCTCGCGCAACCGGCTGGTGCTGGTTGTCTACACCGCCGCGATCTTCGTCAGTGCCCTGTTGCTGTTCTCGGTGCAGCCGCTGTTCACCAAGATGGTGCTGCCGCGGCTCGGCGGCTCGCCGGCGGTGTGGTCGGTGGCGATGGTGTTCTTCCAGTCGCTGCTGCTCGGCGGCTACGCCTATGCGCATCTCTTGATGAAGCTGAACGGCCGTATTGCGCCGGTCGTGGTGCATCTGGTGCTGCTCGTCGTCGCGTTGCTGACCTTGCCACTGGCGATCAGGAGCGGCTGGGGCGAGCCGCCGACGTCCGGCTATGCGATCTGGCTGCTCGGCCTATTCGCGGTTTCGCTCGGCCTGCCGTTCTTCGCGCTCGCCGCCAACAATCCGCTGCTGCAGGCCTGGTTCGTGCGCACCGGACATCCCAATGGTCCCGATCCGTATTTCCTCTACGCATCCTCGAACATCGGCAGCTTCCTCGCGCTATTGTCCTATCCGGTGCTGCTCGAGCCGATGTTCACGTTGCGCACCCAGAACCTGATCTGGACCGGTGGTTATGGTCTGCTGATCATTCTGATCGCGAGTTGCGGTGTGCTGCTGTTGCGGTCGCCGGCCAATGCCGCCGCGCTCGACATGCAGGTCGATGACGCCAATGCGCCGGCGCCGTCCTGGCCGCTGCGGGCGCGCTGGATCTTCCTCGCCGCGGTGCCGTCCGGCCTCTTGATCGCGGTGACGGCGCATATCTCGACCGACGTCGCCGCCGCGCCCCTGCTGTGGGTGCTGCCGCTGTCGCTGTATCTCTTGACCTGGGTGCTGGTGTTCCAGTCGCGGCCACTATTGCCGCACAAATGGATGCTGCGGGCGCAGCCGCTGGCGATTGCCGGCGTCGTGATCCTGCTTGCGGTCGGAGGCGAGCAGAACCTGCTGCTCACGCTCGGTGGCCATCAGCTTTGCTTCTTCATCATCGCGATGGCCTGTCACGGCGAGCTCGCGCGCACCCGCCCGGCGGCGAAATATCTCACCGGCTTCTACGTCGCGCTGTCGTTCGGCGGCATGGTCGGCGGCCTGTTCGCAGGGCTTATTGCGCCTTTTACCTTCTCGTGGGTCGCCGAATATCCGATCCTGCTGGCGCTCGCGGCGCTATGCCGTCCGCCCGGCGGCGCGGAGCGGCTGCCGCGCTGGAGCGCCTGGTACTGGCCGTTCCTCGCGGTGCTGGCGGTGGCGCTGATCGCGCCAAGCTATTCGGCCGGCGACATCTTCAACTGGTTCGACGTGCACCGGGTCTGGGTGATCGGCGCGGTCGGCGTGCTCTCGGCGCTGCTGGCGCTCGCGCTGAACGCCAATCGCTGGAAGATCTTCGCCACCGTGGTGGTCGCGCTGGTGGTGCTGCGTGCCTATCCATCCGACGACGGCCGCGTCGAAACCGTGCGCAGCTTCTTCGGCGTGCACAAGATCGTGGTGACGCCGAACGGGCAGTATCACGTGCTGATGCATGGCACCACGATCCATGGCGCCGAGAAGTTCAAGAACGATGACGGCACGCCGGTCGCCGGAAAGCCCGAACCGATCAGCTACTATCACAAGGACGGCGGCATCGGGCGGGCGATATCAGCGATCCGCGAGCGTAAGGGCGCGCCGCTGAAGGTGGCGGTGATCGGGCTAGGTTCGGGGACGCTGACCTGCGCGTCGGCCCCCGGCGAGGACTGGCGCTTCTTCGAGATCGACCAATCAATGGTCGATACCGCGCGCGATCCGAAATACTTCACCTACCTCCAGAACTGCGAGCCGAACCTCAAGCCCGTCATCGGCGACGCGCGGCTGACCTTCGCCAAGGAGCCGGACGGCGCCTACGATCTGATCATCGTCGACGCCTATTCGTCGGACGCGATCCCGATCCATCTCGCGACCGAGGAGGCGATGGCGATCTACAAGGAGAAGCTGGCGCCGCAGGGCGCGGTCGTGATGCACGTCTCCAACCGTCACCTCGAACTTGCCAGCGTCGTGGTCGGCATTGCCGACGCCAACGACATGAAGAGCTGGGTCTACAGCGAGGATTCCGGCCGCGACAACGAGTACATCTTCTCGACCTCGGTCGTGGTCTCCGCGCGCGAGGAGGAAGACGTCGGCAAGCTCGCATCGTCGGATGTCTGGACCGAGACCGAAGCCGACGAGAAGCAGCGGGTCTGGACCGACGACTATTCGAACGTGCTGGGTGCAGTGTACCGCCGCCTGCGCGACGGCGAGCAGTAGGACCTGCTAGCCGAGCCAATCGCGGCGGCTTCCGCGCGATAATTCTCTAGCGATCGGCTACCAGCAGTCTGGCGAACTGGGGCTTGACGATCGCGGCAAACATTCCGGGATCGTCGAAAGCCCTCGCCGAGAGCATTGCCCCATGAACCGATGCCATCAGCATCTGGGCCTCCTCGTGCGGCCGCTGGTCCAGCCGGAACAGATGCTGTTCCGCGCCGGCCTGCAGCACCGAGGTGAGCCATCCCGCAAGATGATGGAAATGGGCGCCGACGCGCGATGCGACCTCGTCCGGCAGCATCGGCATCTCGCCGGCAAGCATCGCGCAGACGCAGAACGGCAGCGAGGCATCGCCGATGCACGCCTGCCAGAAGTTCACGTAAGCCTGCAGTTGGTCGGCCGGGCTTGCGAATTGCTCCCGAAGCGACTTCAGGCCCAGCTCGGTCTGCTGCCGGTAGCGATCCACCAGCGCCGAGACCAGCTCGGCCTTGGTCGGGAAGTGATGGTGGATGCTCGCCTTCCGGATGCCGATGGCATCCGAGATGTCGGCATAGCTAAAGCCGTTATAGCCCCCCGCGACGATGAGGGGCTGCGCGACGTCGAGAATTTTTTCAGAAGTCGAAGTCATCACGTTCACGTCATGCCTACCTTCCAGTAGGTAAATTACAAAGATAGATCAAGGCCTTCCTCTCCACACAGGCGTCCAAGCGCCAAGATTGACTGGAATCCATCAACTACCTACTAGTAGGAAGACAACAAGGAGCCCTGTCAATGCAAAGCCACCTTTCGACCCAATCCACTTGGCTGCGATCCTATTATCTCGGGCGCGCCATCTTCTCGGTCGCCTGGGTCGCCGCTGCCGTTCTGTTTAGCGGCCAAGCCGGCCCTGCCGGGGTTCTGCTCGTGATCTACCCGGCGTGGGACGGCATCGCCAATCTGGCTGATGCCCGGGTCAATGGCGGCCTGAAGGCCAACCCATCCCAGGCCCTGAATGTCGCGGTCAGCGTGATCACGACGCTCGCCGTGATCGTGGCGCTCCGCCACAGCAGCTATGCCGTCCTCGCCGTGTTCGGGGTTTGGGCGATCCTCGCGGGCGTGCTGCAATTGTACACCGGCGTCAGGCGCTGGCGTCATTATGGCGCGCAATGGGCGATGATCCTGAGTGGCGCACAGTCGGCACTCGCCGGCGGCTACATGATCAGCCAGTCCGTCGGTACCGTTGCGCCGACCATTCTCGACGTCGCTCCCTATGCGGGCTTCGGCGCGTTCTACTTCTTGCTTTCCGCAATCTGGCTCGTTGCCACCGGCTATCGCCACGCGCGCGCCTAGAGTCAAAGCAAGAAGCTGGAGCTCCGTTCCGATTCAATCGGAACGGAGAGCTGTCCGACGGAGAGCGCCAGCTCGCCTTCAGCGCGACGCGACTATTTGTTCTCTGGCGGCGCTGTACTCGCGGAGGCGGGCGTCGAGGCAGCGAGCAGCGGCATCGTCGGCGTGCTCTCGCCGGCATCCTCGTCGAGGAATCGCTCCACGCCGGCCTGGATCGACGACTTCGCGCTGTCCGGGCCGCGGTCGCTGAGATCGTTGTGCTGGAATTCGGTTCTGACCACCTTGATGCCGAATCTCGCACAGGTCTCGTCGTCGGGCACGACGCCGGGATCGGCCTTGAACACCGGATCCCTGGAGCGGAACGAGAGGATCTTGATCTTGCCGTCGGTGATGAAGGGGACGCGCAGATTGTCCAGCGTGACGACCTTCTTGACCAGGTCGGGGTGCTGCTTGGCGAAGAACATCGAGATGTCTCCGCCGTTGGAATGGCCGATCAACGTCAGCTGGCGATAGTTTGCGTTCGGGTAGAGCTTCTTGAGCTCGTCGATCGCATACATGATGTTGAAGACGCCGCGATTGTACTGCATGCGGCGGCCGACATATTCCTCGCCGACCTTGGTGACCATCGGCGCGTCGGTGTCGAGATCATGCTGAATGCTGACCACGAGGTAGCCGCGCGACGCGAACAAATTGGTGAGGAACGAGTACTCGGTGTTCTTGACGGTGTTGCCGTGGCTCAGGATCGCGACCGGCAGCTCGATCATCTCGGCCATCGCCTGCATTTGCCGGTCGCGGCGCACCGCGACCTCGACCGTGACGTCGCGGTCGTCGCGCAGAACGTCGTGGAACGTCAGCGTCGTGTGACGGATGGCCCATCTGTCCGTCGTGAAATAAGCGGCCATCGCCACGATGCACAGGCAAAGGACAATGATGCCCCGTTTCATGTCGACCTCTGATCTAGTCTGCGTGACCCGCGCTTCTCGCCCTGATTTCATCGGGCATGCCGCGTGAATCGGACTCCAGGGGCCAGGCGGGCGCTTGTGCCGCCGAATATCGGGCTAGTTTTACAATCAGATGACGACGCGACGACGGGCCACGGCGCACGATGACGGGCGCCCTTTGCGAAGGTCACAAGCGGGTGAGGGGAGCGTGAACTGACGGCGCCCTGCCTGCGGCGCCGTCACGGATCAAGAGCGTGCGGCAGATTTCTTTTGACGCGTTTTCTTCACGCGAACCGGCGCCTACTTCGCTCGAAAACGCTCTAATCCTGATAGGTGTTGCCGTAGAAGCCGCGCGACTGATAGGCGGGGCGCGGCTGGTAGTAGCCCTGCGGCGCCGGGGCGTAGCCCTGATTGCCGTAATACTGCTGCTGCTGGCCATAGGCCTGAGCGTCGTAGACACGGCGGCTTGACGGCGGTGCCGGATAGCGGCGATCGGTCGAGCTGCCGTCGGCTGGATAGATGTAGCCGTCATCGGTGCGGACCTGCGCCGGATAGTCGCGCGGCTGCGGCGTCAGCACGACCGGGTCGCCGGCGGCGGCGGTGCCGTACTGCTCGTCATATTGCTGCGGCGCGCGGCGGGCGACGGCGGTGCCATTGCGCCCACGCGGATTGCGCGCCAGCGCGACCTGCGACGAGCCGGTCAGCGTCACGGTGGTGTTGAGCACGCCTTCCTTCTGGACCAGGGAGTAAAGCGTGGTTGCGTTGTCGCGCGACAGCCGCACGCAGCCATGCGAGGCCGGCGAGCCGAGGCGGCTCACCGAGTCGGTGCCGTGAATCGCGTGCCCGATCTTGGTGAAGAAAATCGAGTGCGGCATCGGCGCGTCGTCGAATTCCTTGGAGTAGTGATCCTCTTCCATGCGGAAGGCGCGGAAGCTGCCGTTCGGCGTTTCGCGCGACGGGATGCCGGTCGAGACCGGCCAGTGATAGCGCGCGACGCCGTCGACCGCGACGGTCATCTGCTGGTTGTCCTTGTCGATGGTGATATCGACTTTGGCCTGTGCGGCACCGGCGGTGAAGAGCATCACGGACGTGAACGCAATGAGGAACGAACGCATTTTACCTTTGGCCTCCAGGCCTGCTCGCGAAGCCGCGGCTCTCCGTCCCCGGCAATCAATATGCACGGAATCCGAACTTGGTTCCAGTGGCGGGCCAAGGCCGTGATCAGTCGCCATGGTTAATCCCGTGCGCGGCGCAAACAAGGCCGAAGCCGGGCCTGGCTGTCACGGCGGGCTGACTTTTTCGCGAGCAGGCCGCGACCACGGCCCGATTGGTCTCCGACACGCAACCATTTGGCCGCATGAGCGTTTAACAATCCCGCCCGGCGGCGCGTTCGCGCCGCGCATCAAGGAATCCAGATGAACAACACCAAGGTGAAGACCGCGGCCGTCGTCCCAGCCGGCCTCTCCGCGCGGCTCCTGCTTGCGGCCGCAGCCCTCGCTTTGACGCTGGTCGCAGTCCCCCATGCAGGCCATGCCCAGGGCATCGTCCGCGGCGCTCATGAGGGCGCCTATGAGGGCAACCGGGTCGCCGGCCCGGTGGGCGGCGTGGTTGGCGGCGCCGTCGGCGCCGGCGTTGGTGGCGCCATGGGCGCGGTCAAGGGCGTGTTCGGCATCCCGGATCGCGGTTACCAGCGTGGCCACCGCTGCCGCGGCTATTACCGCCACGGTCATTTCCACTGCTATTGATTGGGATTGTCATTCCGGGGCATGCGAAGCATGAACCCGGAATCTTGCGCCGCAGTTCGACAGACGCGTAGCCCGGATGGAGCGAAGCGAAATCCGGGTTCTGCAGGCTTGGCGACAAGGTCCCGGATTGCGCTTCGCTCCATCCGGGCTACTGAAGCTTAGTCAGTTCTTCAGCCGGTAGCCGGTTCTGAAGATCCACGCCACGATGGCCATGCAGGCGACCAGGAAGCCCACGGTCATGCCGAGACTCAGCGGCACGCTGACATCGGCGATCTCGTAGAAGCTCCAGCGGAAGCCGGAGATCAGATAGACCACGGGATTGAGCAGGGTAATGGTGCGCCAGCCCGACGGCAGCATGTTCACCGAATAGAAGCTGCCGCCGAGGAAGGTCAGCGGTGTCACCACCAGCATCGGGATCATCTGCAGCTTCTCGAAGCCATCGGCCCAGATGCCGATGATGAAGCCGAACAGGCTGAAGGTGACCGCCGTCAGCACCAGGAAGGTCAGCATCCACACCGGATGCTGGATATGCAAGGGTACGAAAAGCCCGGCCGTCGCCAGGATGATCAGGCCGAGGATGATCGACTTGGTGGCGGCGGCGCCGACATAGCCGATGACGATCTCGAAATAGGAGATCGGCGCCGACAGGATCTCGTAGATCGTGCCGACGAATTTTGGGAAGTAGATGCCGAACGAGGCGTTGGAGATGCTCTGCGTCAGCACCGACAGCATCACGAGCCCCGGCACGATGAAGGTGCCGTAGCTGACGCCCTCGACCTCGGTGATGCGCGAGCCGATCGCGGCGCCGAACACCACGAAATACAGCGAGGTCGACACCACGGGCGAGACGATGCTCTGCAGCAGCGTGCGCCAGGTGCGCGCCATTTCGAACAGGTAGATGGCCCGGATTGCGCGGTAGTTCATGGCGCCCTCACGAGGCTGACGAAGATGTCTTCGAGGGAGCTTTGTTTGGTATCGAGGTCCGAGATGCGGATGCCGGCATTGCGGAGATCGTTGAGCAGGCTGGTGATGCCGGTGCGGTCGCCTTTGGTATCGTAGTCGTAGGTCACGGTGCGGCCGTCGTCGGACAATTCGAGATTGTAGGCAGACAGAACATCGGGAATGGCCTCGAGCTTGTTCTGCAACTGCAGGGTCAGCTCCTTCTTGCCGAGCTTCTGCATCAAGGTCGCCTTGTCCTCGATCAGGATGATCTCGCCCTTGTTGATGACGCCGATGCGGTCGGCCATCTCCTCGGCTTCCTCGATGTAGTGCGTGGTCAGGATAATGGTGACGCCGGAAGCCTGCAGCGTGCGGACCACCTCCCACATGCCCTTGCGCAATTCGACGTCGACGCCGGCGGTCGGCTCGTCGAGGAACAGGATCTGCGGCTCGTGCGACAGCGCCTTGGCGATCATCACGCGGCGCTTCATGCCGCCGGACAGCGTGATGATCTTGTCGTCCTTCTTGTCCCATAGCGACAGGTCGCGCAGCACCTTCTCGATATGGGCGGGGTTCTTCGGCTTGCCGAACAGGCCGCGGCTGAAGCTGACGGTCGCCCACACCGACTCGAACGCGTCGGTGTGCAGTTCCTGCGGAACCAGCCCAATCATCGACCGCGCCGCGCGATAGTCGGCGATGATGTCGTGCCCGCCGATCGTGATGCGGCCCTCGCTCGGATTCGCGATGCCGCAGATGATGCTGATCAGCGTGGTCTTGCCGGCGCCGTTCGGCCCGAGCAGCGCGAAGATCTCGCCTTTGACGATATCGAGATTGATGCCCTTCAGCGCCTTGAAGCCGGAGCCATAGGTTTTTGAAAGATTGGATACGGAAATGATCGGCGACATGGAGAGTCGGTGAGCGTGAGGGAGGGGGCGCGCGCGGATTGGGGCCCGGGCAGGCGCCTGATGCGGGTTCAGCCCAGATAGGAACGCACGGTCCGTTCTGCAATCGGTCGGCGAGGGAGAAATTTATTCTGCAGCGTGCACCGCTCCCGCTTGCGGGCAGGGCCATTGCATACGGCGCTTGCGGCCTCTGCAACTCACGTGTCCACGTATCGAGGCCGGGCTCGAACGAGGCTGATAGCCTGCCGCCTCAGGGGCGCACTACCAAAATATCGAAAACAACCCCATGCAAAGGAGCCGGCGGCCGGCGGCGCATATTGCAACTTGACCCGTCGGGCAAATCAGCGGTAATCTTCTATTATTCCGAAATCGTGGAGGCGCCGCTCGCCCCGGGGACATCGTATACGGGCGGGAGGGGACGCAGTTCCGACGCCCCGATATTCAATCCAATCAGTGCTTCTTGGCTGATTTCGCCGGCTTCTTGGCGGCGGCCGTCGGGACAGGGTGCGCCGGCGGCGCGCTGTCGGCGACCTTCGCGACCAGCATGATCTGCACCTGGTTGTTGACCGGCGCGTTGGGTTTGGTCGGGTCGAGCAACTGCTCCTCGCCGAGCCCGACCGACTGCAGGCGCTTCGCGGTGATCTTGAAGGTGTTGACCAGGATGTCGCGGATCGCGTCGGCGCGCCGCTGGCTCAGCAGCACATTGTTCTCGCGTCGTCCGGTCGATTCGATGTGGCCGACGATCAGGAAGGTGTAGGGCAGCAGCGAGGAGTGCGTCAGCGCATCGGCGATCCGCCCGACCGTCTGATACGACTCCGGCAGCACGATCGGCGTGTCGACGTCGAACGCGATGTCGACGTTAAACGTCGGCAGCTTGGTCAGGTCGGGAGCGATCGGCGGCCGTTTCGAGGGCGGCGGCTCGTTCTTCGATCGCGACTTCGATCGTTCGGCCACCTGCTGGCGCAGCGCGGGGACATCGATCTCGGCGTCTGTCTCAAAATGATTGAGCTTGGCGATGACGTCGTCGCGTGTGACGGCGGTCTGCGCCGGCGCTGGCGCAATCGACATCGCCAGCAAAGCCAGCGTGCCCAGCAGGGCCAAAAGGCCAGGATCGCGCAAGCCTCGCCTCGACAGCCGCATCATTGATACCCCGCGTCATTGATCGCCTGGGTGCAATTGCGGCTGAGGCCCTTGGCGCTGACGAGGCAGGGCACCGACTTGCTGGTCTCCTTGGTCGAGCCGCCGCAGACCTTGACGATCTCGCGGGTGCAGGCATTCGCAACGGTGACGCGCGCCGCGATCCGCTTCTGGATCGCATCGAGGGTGGAGAAGTAGCTCTCCTTGCACTGCGGCGAGATCACGTCGCGGTTGCGCGACAGGCATTCCTTGAGGCGGTTGGAGTCGAGATTGACGCCGCGGCAGTTCGCGGTGATGTCTGCGCCGCAGGCCTTGGCGAGCTGGGCTGCCGAATCGCCAAAGCTCATCGTCTCCGCGACCGCCAGCGACGGCGCGGTGAGCGCGATGACAAAAAGGAAAAACCTCCCCCGGACCATGGATCCATCTCAACCCATGAAATCAACTGGGGTCAAGGGCTACCAACAGAGAAGACCGCCAAAGAAGGTCGCCAAAGAAAGGTCGCTATGTCACACCCGTTGCACAAAGCTGTCGACCACCTTCTTCTCGCCGGCCTTTTCGAAGGCGATGGTCAGCTTGTTGCCGTCGATCTTCACCACATGGCCGTAGCCGAATTTCTGGTGAAATACCCGGTCGTCCAGCGAAAAATCCGACGTTGTGCCGGTGGACTTCGCCACCAGCTCGCCCTCGATCACGACAGGGCCGCGCTTGGTGCGATTGAAGCTTTCGGAGGAAAAGGAGGATTGCCGCTCCTCGAAGCCGCTGCCGCTACGGCCCCCGCCGCCGCGGTTGCGGTTGGCCTGGGCGCGCTGCCAGCCCGGGGTCGAATAGCTCGAGCCGAATGATTCGAGGTTGTCGAAGCGCGAGGCGCCATAGCCGCCGCTGCCGCCCCAGCCCGATCCGCCCTTGGATTCGGTGATTTCGACATTGTGCGCCGGCAGTTCGTCGAGGAAGCGCGAGGGGATCGTGGTCGACCAGGTGCCATGGATGCGGCGGTTGGTGGCGAAATAGATCTTGGCGCGGCGGCGCGCCCGGGTCAGCCCGACATGGGCGAGGCGGCGCTCCTCCTCGAGCCCAGCGCGGCCCTGTTCGTCCAGCGTGCGCTGGCTCGGAAACAGGCCTTCCTCCCAGCCCGGCAGGAACACGTTGTCGAATTCCAAGCCCTTGGCCGAATGCAGCGTCATCAGCGACACCGCCTCGTCGCCGGCCTCGCCGTCGCGGTCCATCACCAGCGAGATATGTTCGAGAAACCCTTGCAGGTTCTCGAATTCCTCCATCGAACGCACCAGCTCCTTGAGGTTCTCCAGCCGGCCCGCGGCATCAGCCGAGCGGTCCTTCTGCCACATCTCGGTGTAGCCGCTCTCGTCGAGCACGATCTCGGCGAGCTCGGTATGCGAGGCGACCTCGCGCTGGGCGCGCCAGCGGTCGAACTGCATGACGAGATCGCGCAAGGAGCCGCGCGCCTTCGGCTTCAGCTCGTCGGTCTCGACCACGGCGCGCGCCGCCTCGAACAGCGGAATGCGGCGCTTGCGGGCATGGTCGTGCAGCAGCTGCACGGTGGCGTCGCCGAGCCCCCGTTTGGGCACGTTGACGATGCGCTCGAAGGCGAGATCGTCGGCCGGCGAGTTGATGGTGCGCAAATAGGCCAGCGCATCGCGGATTTCGGCGCGCTCATAGAATCGGGGGCCGCCGATCACGCGGTAGGGCAGGCCGAGCGTGACGAAGCGGTCTTCGAACTCGCGCATCTGGAACGAGGCGCGCACCAGGATAGCGACGTCGTTGAGGTTCTCGCCCGAGCGCTGCAGTTCCTCGAGCTCCTCGCCGATCGCGCGCGCTTCCTCTTCCGAATCCCAGGAGCCGGTGACGGTGACCTTCTCACCGTCGACATCCTCGGTGCGCAGCGTCTTGCCGAGCCGGCCTTCATTATGCGCGATCAGATGCGAGGCCGCGGCCAGAATGTGGCCGGTGGAGCGGTAATTGCGCTCGAGGCGGATGACCTTGGCGCCGGGGAAATCGTGCTCGAAGCGCAGGATGTTGTCGACCTCGGCGCCGCGCCAGCCATAGATCGACTGGTCGTCGTCGCCGACGCAGCAGATGTTCTTGAGAACGGTCTGCTCCCTCTCCCCGTCCTTCACGGGGAGAGGGTCGGGGTGAGGGGCTCTATCCTCGAGCTCAGTCCGCGGAGAGTCCCCCTCACCCGGCGCGCCTTGCGCGCCGACCTCTCCCCGCAAGCGGGGCGAGGTAAGCTCGCCCGGGATCACCGCCGAGAGCGGCTGGCCCGGCCGCGACGGCGCCTGCGACAGCAGGCGCAGCCACAGATACTGCGCGACGTTGGTGTCCTGATATTCGTCGACCAGGATGAACTTGAAGCGGCTCTGGTACTGCCGCAGCACGTCCGGATTTTCGCGGAACAGCCTGATGTTCTCGAGCAGCAGGTCGCCGAAATCGGCCGCGTTGAGGATCTTCAACCGCTCCTGATAGGTCGCGTAGATCTTGCCGCCCTTGCCGTTGCCGAACGAGGCGGCTTCGCCCGCCGGCACCTGCGACGGCGACAGGCCGCGGTTCTTCCAGCCGTCGATCAGGCCGGCCAGCATCCGCGCCGGCCAGCGCTTGTCGTCGATGTTCTCGGCCTGCAGCAATTGCTTCAGCAGCCGCACCTGGTCGTCGACGTCGAGCACCGTGAAGTTGGATTTGAGCTGCACCAGCTCGGCATGGATGCGCAGGATGCGGCCGCCGATCGAGTGGAAGGTGCCGAGCCACGGCATGCCCTCGACCGCCTGGCCGAGCATCTGGCCGAGCCGCAGCTTCATCTCGCGCGCCGCCTTGTTGGTGAAGGTCACCGACAGGATCTCATGCGGCCGCGCGCGGCCCTGGCTCAGGATATGCGCGATGCGCGTGGTCAGCACGCGCGTCTTGCCGGTGCCGGCGCCGGCAAGCACCAGCACGGGGCCGTCGAGCGTCTCGACCGCCTCGCGCTGCTCCGGATTGAGGCCGCTCAGATATTGCGGGCCGGCCGCCGCCCGCGCACGCGCGGCGATGCCGCCAGCCGCCGGCTGGTGCTCGGGAACGCCGTGATAGGGCAATTTGCTCGGCTCGGTCATTGGCGAATCGTCTCGGCCCCACGATGACACCGCAGGATGGTGAAGGGGAGCCTTCTTAACAGGGATTGAAGGCCATATAGGGCCTGATCGGCCGTTTTGACAGGTTTTATCGCGGCTGGCGGGAACGCTTTTGGCAGCAGCCCGCAGTCAATCGCGGTTCCGGAAATCGGCGAAAATTTCGCGGTTTCATGCTCAGGAACCAGCATTTCCCCGCCGGATTGTTTCAACAGGTGCGGCGCCGGGCAGAGGTTCGCGCCGAGCAACAACAGGGAAACGAAGCGGAGTTTTGATCATGCTGAGCTGGGTCGTCACGTTCCTGGTCATCGCCCTCATCGCTGGCATTTTGGGCTTTGGCGGCATCGCCGGCGCCTCCGTCGAAATCGCCAAGGCGATCTTCTTCATCGCCGTCATCCTGTTTCTGGTGTCGGCGGTGGTCGGATTGGTACGCGGCCGCACAAGGGTCTAGCGAGGCCGCGAACCGGCGGCCGCTTCGCTTGAAAACGGCAAGTTATTTCGCCGAGGGCATCGCCACGTTGCGGCCGATGCCCTCGGGACGCGATACGCCCACATAGCTGTCCACGATCGCTTGCGCGCGGACGCGGATATCGGGCGGAAACGGCGCTACCTTGCGCGCCTCCATGTCGATGTGCAGCGTGAGATTTTCCGAGGTCGCGGAGAGCCAGCCTTCGGTGGCATGGCGCAGCTCCTCGAACGTGTGCAGCCGCTTCTCGTCGGCGCCGAGCAGGTAGACCTGGACCTGCACGGGATCGCCGAGATGAATCTCGCGGAGATAGCGGACGTGGCACTCGGCGGTGAAGGTCGAGCAGTGCCGCGCCTTCATGTAGTCCGGCCCGATGCCGAGCTGCAGCCACATCTCGTCGATGGCGCGGTCGAACATCACGTTGTAGTAGGCCATGTTGAGATGGCCGTTGTAGTCGATCCATTGCGGCTCGATCTGCATCACCGAGGATCTGAACGGGGCCGATGGAAGCGGCATCTCGCTGGTGGCAGTCGCTGAAGTCATGATCCGTCCCCGGTTCGTTGGCGTTCGAGCATGAGCTTTTCTGTGACTCCGGCGTCCACTTTTTCAAGTCAGGCTCTCTTGACCCCTTATACAAGCTTTGCCACGGTCGGCTAAAGGTGGGAGGAAATTTGACGTGGCGACAACGATTTCGGGCAATGTGACGCGACCTGATCCGCAGGCCCTGAAGCGCGCGATCGACGCGCTGGCGGCGCGGTTCGGCAACCGGCTCGTCACGTCGCAGGCGGTGCGCGAGCAGCACGCTCATACCACCACATGGCTGCCGACCCAGCCGCCGGACGCCGTCGTGATGGCGCAGGAAACCGCCGACATCCAGGACGTGGTGCGAATCTGCGCCGCCAATCGCGTACCGGTCATCGCCTTCGGTACCGGAACCTCGCTCGAGGGTCAGGTCAACGCGCCCGCGGGCGGCATCTGCATCGATCTGCGCGACATGAACAAGGTGCTCGAGGTCCATGCCGAGGACCTCGACTGCGTGATCCAGCCCGGCGTGACGCGGAAGGCACTCAACGAGCATCTGCGCGACCAGGGTCTGTTCTTTCCGATCGATCCCGGCGCCGATGCCTCGCTCGGCGGCATGACCTCGACCCGCGCCTCCGGCACCAACGCGGTGCGCTACGGCACCATGCGCGAGAACGTGCTGGCGCTGAAGGTGGTGCGCGGCGACGGCGAGATCATCACGACAGGCACGCGCGCCAAGAAGTCGTCGGCCGGTTACGACCTGACGCATCTGTTCGTCGGCGCCGAGGGTACGCTCGGCATCATCTCCGAACTGACCATCCGCCTGCGCGGCATTCCCGACACCATCGCGGCGGCGGCCTGTTCGTTCGACACGGTGCGTGGCGCCTGCCAGGCCACGATCCTTGCGATCCAGACCGGCATTCCGGTCGCCCGGATCGAGCTGCTCAATGCCGCGCAGGTGAAAGCCTGCAACAGCTACTCGAAGCTGTCGCTGCCGGAGACGCCGCTGCTGCTGCTGGAATTCCACGGCAGCGAGGTCGAGGTTGCCGAGCAGTCGAAGAATTTCCGCGACATCGCCGCCGAATGCGGCGGCGGCGACTTCACCTGGACCACCAAGCCTGAAGACCGCACCAAGCTGTGGCAGGCCCGGCACGACGCCTACTGGTCGGTAAAGGCGCTGCGCCCCGGCGACGGCATCGGCGTGGTCGCGACCGACGTCTGCGTGCCGATCTCGCGGCTCGCCGACTGCGTCACCGAGACCGAGGAGGATCTGCAGCGGCTCAACCTGCTGTCGCCGATCGTCGGCCATGTCGGCGACGGCAATTTCCACTGCTCGCTGCTCTGCGACGTCAACGACAAGGGCGAGATGGCGCGCGGCGAGGAGTTCATGCACCGCCTGGTCGAGCGTGCCCAGGCCATGGGCGGCACCTGCACCGGCGAGCACGGCATCGGCCAGGGCAAGCAGAAATACTTGCAGGCCGAGCTCGGTCCGGAGGCGCTCGACGCGATGCGGGCGCTGAAGCAGGCACTCGACCCGCAAAACATCTTCAATCCCGGAAAGATCGTCCCGGCCGCCTGAGGCGTCGTCACGCCGCGCAGCGTTCGCGAGCCCGCGCGCGGCGCGTGTTATACGCGGAACTTTTCCGCCCGCCCGGCGTCTCTCTTGTGCTGCGCTGTGTTGCCGCGACGTGTGTGGTGCGCGGAGGGAGGACGCCATGATCGGACGGGCAATCGGAATTGCGGTCGTGGTGCTTGCGATGGCGCTATCGGGTGACGCGATCGCCCGAGGCGGCGGCGGACACGGCGGCGGCCATGGCGGTGGGCATGGTGGCGGCCATGGAGGACATGGCGGTGGCCATGGCCACGGTGGTGGCCATGGACGCGGCGGGCATGGCTTCGGCCACATGCATTTCGGCGGCGGCCATCATGGCGGGTTCGGCCGCTCGCACGGGATCTCGCGATCAGGCTTCGCCGGCCATGGCGCCTCCGCATCGCGCGGGGGCGGCAATTTCGGCCGGATGCGCAATGCCGCGATCGCACCAGGCCATATGCGCAATGCGTTCAACTCGCTGTCGCGCAACGGCGCATTGCGCAACGGCCGGCTGTTGAGCAACCCTGCGGCGCGTGCGCAGATCGCCGCGGCTGCGGCGCTCGCCGGCTGGCACGGCGGGGCGGTGGCCAACGGCTGGTGGCAGCATCCCGGCGGCGGCTATGGCTGGGTCGGCCCGCTGTTCTGGCCGTTCGCGTACAACGACATCTACGACTACGCGATCTGGGGCGACGACATCGGATTCTGGGGCTACGGCTATCCGGACATCTATGCCGGCATCTTCGGGCCCTATGGGTATGACGATCTCAGGGCCTATCTGCCGGAGCGCCGGACGGGCCGCCGTTACCGCGGCGGCGGGCGCATCGAGCAGATGTGCGGCAATGACAGCCGTTCGGTCGCCGGCCTGCCGGTGGATCAGATCGCGGATACGGTGCAGCCGACCGAAGCGCAATCGGTGGCGCTCGGCGAGCTCGGCAACGCGTCGCTCGCGGCGGCCCAGGTGATTCGCGCGGCATGTCCCGCGCAGGTGGTGTTGACGGCCCCGAACCGCCTCGCCGCCATGCAGCAGCGGATCGAAGCAATGGTCACCGCGGTCGGAATCGTGAAGCCTCCGCTGGACAAATTCTACGGCCTGCTCGATGACGAGCAGAAAGCGCGGCTCAACGCGCTTGCCGAGAACCAGCGCAAGGAAGCCGCGGCGCGCGATCCGAACGCGACGGTCGCCCAGAGCTGCGGCGCCGCACAGCCGGCGATGCAGGAATGGCCGACCGGCGAGATCGAGGCGCGGCTGCAGCTCAGCGACGCCCAGCGCGGTGCGCTCCAGGCGCTGCAGGATGCCAGCGCCGACGCCGCGCGGAAGCTGAAGGCCGCGTGCCAGACCAATGAGGCGATGACCCCGCCCGCACGTCTTGCCTTCGTCGCCAAGCGGCTCGACGTCATGCTGCAGGCGGTCAAGGATGTCCGCGCCGCGCTCGAAAATTTCTACGCCACGCTCAGCGATGAGCAAAAGGCGCAGTTCGAGGCGATCGGGCCGAAACGATCGGCTTAGAGCCTCGGCGGTTCGCGTGAAAACGCGGCGAGCGAAATCCCCGCAGCCTCGGCCCTGACGCAATCAGAACCGAAACGGGCTTTATTCCATGAGTTCGACATCAATTCGCGCGCGGATCGGCCGCGGGTGTGGCCGCCGGGCCATAGTGTGCACCTCTTGCTCGGCACCGAGTCGACTCTGCGGTTCACAGGTTGCGCCAAGGCCAGCTATGTTTGCCGTGCTTTCAAGGTGCAGCGATGTGGTGGTTCAGCAAGGACGAGCACAAGGATATCTGGGACGATCCCGTCGCGCACCCGCTCGGCGACATCGAAGCTGCGCAGCGGATCCGTGCGATCTGCCGCGATGCCGCCGGCTGTGCCGAGGCGGTCGGCTCGCCCGACAAGCGCTCAGCGAAGAAGCAGCAGATCGAGCGTGATCGCTACGAGCGTGCCGCCAAGGTCGCGATGGAGACCGCGATGAGGATCTCCGACGAGCTGGTGCGAGATTCCGCGGTGCGCGAGATCGTCGGCCTCTGCATGAAGGCCAATAACATCAAGACGGGGCGGGCGCTGTTGCGTGCCATCCACGCCGGCTCGATCAAGGCGGAGGTCCTGAGGGAGCATCCGACGCTCGAGGGTGAGCAGGCCTGAGGTCGTCCAGTCGCCCGGATGGAGTGTAAGCGAAATCCGGGACGATTTATCAACGCGCGAGAAGATCCCGGATTGCGCTTCGCTCCATCCGGGCTACGCAGCTGAGTCGCCCTAAATTTGTAGCTCCGTCATTGCGAGGAGCGATAGCGACGAGGCAATCCATGCTTCCGCATATGCCACACGATGGATTGCTTCGCTTTGCGCGCAATGACGGAGGATCGTGCGTAGCCCGCATGAGCGAAGCGATATGCGGGAACGGTTTCCCGGGTATCGCTTCGCTCATGCGGGCTACTGATCTCACCAACCTCTACGCCTGTCCGCCGAGCGTGCGGACCGCTTCGTCGACGCTGTGGAAGACATGGTCCCGCGGCAACACCTCGTAGAGATCGAAGCGCTCGAACGCATCCTGCGCGCGCTCGGATTCGAGCCGCGCCACCGCCACCGTCACGCCCTCATCGCGGCATTCGCGAAATAGGTCGCGCAGCGCTTGCGCCGCCGTGAAATCGATCTCGATCATGCCGCTGGCCTCGATCACCAGCAGCCGCGGCTTGGGCGTCGCCCCGCCGATGGCCTGGAGCACGCCGCTGTGGAAGCTTTCCGCGTTGAGGAACGACAATGGCGCCTGCAGGCCGACGACGGCAATGCCGGACGTGCGCTCGCCTGTGACGTGCGGGCCCGTCGGCCACCAGATCGTGGTGCCGGGCACATGGACGAATTCGGCCAGCTGGCCGCGCGTCGTGGTCCAGATGCCGTGCAGCAGCGACAAGGCGATGCCGACGGCGACGCCTTGCTCGATCGGCAGCACGATGATCGCGGCTGCCGTCGCCACCACCAGCAGGAATTCATAGAACGACTGGCGGAAGATCGCGACGATCTGCGTGACGCGGATGATGCGCAGCGCCACGAACAGCAGCACGCCCCCGAGTGCCGCGTCGGGCACGTGCCGCAGCAGCGTAGCGCCGAACGCGAGCAGCGCGAGCACGATGGCCGCGGCAAACAGCCCCGAGAGCTGCGTGCGTCCGCCGGTCTCCGACACGATGCCGGTCCGCGGCGGGCTGGCGTTGACCGGAAAGGCGCCGAACAGCCCGGACAGCAGGCTGCCGGCACCGGCGCCGAGGAAGTCGCGATCGACGTCGGCCGGCTTGTCCGGATCGGACAGGAACGAGCGCGTCGTCGCCGCGGTCTGCACCATGACGACAACCGCGATCAGGATCGCCAGCGACAACAGCTTGATCCATCGCTCCGGCGCGATGTCCGGAAACGATGGCGTCGGCAGCGTCCCGGGCACGGTGCCGACCACCTTGACGCCCTTGCTTTCGAGATGGCCAGCGATCACGGCGACGGTGGCCACGACAAGGCCGATCAGCGCGCCCGGAATGCGTGCGCTGATCTTCTCCGACCCGGCGACCAGCGCCAGCACGCCGAGGCCGATCGCCAGCGTGTAGAAATTGGTTTGACCGATCTCCTCGGTGAGCACCCCGAGCTTGTAGAGCGTCGGCCCGTCCGGCGTGGTCAGGCCGAGCACGCCGGGCAATTGCGAGAACAGGATGTGGACCGAGATGCCGGCGAGGAAGCCGACCGTCACCGGGGTCGACAGTAAATTGGCGATCCAGCCGAGCTTGAACAGGCTGCCGGCGATCATGATCGCGCCGACCATCAGCGCCAGCGCCATCGCGAGCGCCTGATAGTCCGGCGAGCCGGCGGTCGCCATCAGCGCGAGGCCGCCGGCGAAGATCGGCGTGATCGTGGAGTCGGCGCCGCAGGACAGGAAGCGGTTGGCGCCGAACATCGCAAAGCCGATAGAGCCGGCCATGAAGGCGAAGAAGCCGATCTGCGGCGAGAAGCCGCCGAGCCGCGCGGTCGCCATCTGCTCCGGGATCGCAATCGCGGCGAGCGTCAGCCCGGCGATCAGGTCACCCGGCAGGTCGCTTGGCCGGAACGACCTGAGCGAACGGAAGACCGGCCAGCTGGCGCGTGTCTGACGATCCTGGCCCATCGGTGCCCCGTGAGGATTGCGGCGATTCCCCGATAGTCCGACATGGCGCGGCCAAAAGCCAGCCGACGGCACCCTGCGTCGGCGTGAAGGCCTAGCCGATATTTTGCAGCGCCGGGAAGGTTTCCAGCAGCCAGACGCTGACGCTCGAGACTGCGCCGGTCAGGAAGCCGATGCCGGTGACCACCATCAGCACGCCCATCACCCGCTCGACGGTGTCGAGATGGCGCTTCATCCGCGCGAACAGCGAGGAGAACTGCTTGACCATGAAGGCCGCAAGCAGGAACGGGATGCCGAGCCCGGCGGAATAGACCGCGAGCAGGCCGGCGCCCTTCGTCACCGTGGCCTCCGCGGCCGCGATCGAGAGGATCGCGGCGAGGATCGGCCCGATGCATGGCGTCCAGCCGAAGGCGAAGGCAAGGCCCATGACGTAGGCGCCCCACAGCCCGACCGGCTTCGGCGCGGTCAGCCGCCCCTCGCGCATCAGCAGGCCGATCCGGGTCACGCCGAGGAAGTGCAGGCCCATGATGATGATGACGATGCCCGCCAGGATCGAGAGCTCGGCCGACCAGGCGCGCACCAGCCCGCCGACAAAGGAGGCGCTGGCGCCGAGCGCGACGAACACGGTGGAGAAGCCGAGCACGAACATCAGCGCCGCCGTCATCACCGCGCGCTTGGAAGCCGCGGTGGCGCCGTCCTGGTTGACCTGCTCGATGGTCGCGCCGGTCAAATAGATCAGATAGGGCGGCACCAGCGGCAGCACGCAGGGCGAGAGGAAGCTGACCAGACCGGCGATCAGGGCCGCCGGGATCGAGACGTCGTGCATCAATGAAACCTTCGCAGAATAGCGCTCCTGTCTTGGCGTCTATGCGGCCAACAATCCAGAAGTTTCGTCGTCGCAGCCTTCAACTATGGTCACAGGCCCGTGTGCGGGTCGACTCTCGTGGCAGGCGCGGAATGACGGTGAGGCGAGCACGCCGCGCGGCTCCCACTCTCGCAAGGGGGAGGGAACCCTTCCGGCGGTGCCTCGCTCACGCGTCAATCACTGATGCCCATTTTTGATCTGCAAGCGGCACCACACATTCGCTGTCGTCCCGGCCTGGTGCGCAATTGCACACGGGGGGCCGGGACCCATAACCACCGCTGAGCTAGGTTGCGCAACGCTGGAACGACGAGTCCCACCGACAACATCGGCCGCGGCGTATGGGGTCCCTGCTTTCGCCAGGACGACCATGTGGAAGCAGTGAGCGCATCACGACCGCAGTCACCAACATCATCGGCGCTTGGCTGGACGTGGCGTCTCGAACTCCCTGCCGCGAATGCGTACCAGGTCGTCGGCGGAATTCGTCAGCAGCACGACCGTGGCTGTGCGCGCCGTCTCCGCATCTCCGGCGGCGATTGCGTCCAGCACCGCGCGGTGCTCGCGCAGTGCCCGCGGACGGTGCGAGCCCGGTGCTGCGATCGTAAAACTCTGGCGCAGCGTGATCTCGAACATCTGCGCGATCGGCCAGAAGAATTCGTTGCGGGTGGCGAAATAGATCGCCTGGTGGAACGCGATGTCGGCGGCGACGAACTCTTCGTTGCTCTCTGCAGCGTCCATGCCGTCGCATCCGGCGCGGATGCGGGCGATGTCGACCTCCTCGGCATGGGTCGCCGCGAGCGCTGCCGCGGCCGGCTCGACCGCGGCGCGCAGCTGGAACAGCTTGGCGAGGTAACGGTCGATCTCCGCGGTCTCGAGGTGCCAGCGCAGCACGTCGGGATCGAGCTGATTCCACTGCTCGGGCGGCCGAACCCGCGTGCCGCTCTTGGGCCGCGACTCGATCAGGCCCTTGCCGGTCAAGGTGCGGATCGCCTCGCGCACCACGGTGCGGCTGACGTCCATCATCTCGCAGATCCGGATTTCCGGCGGCAGCGTTTCGCCGACGCCGATCTCGCCGCGCACGATGCTGCTGCCGACGCGGTCGGTGACCTGGCTGTGCACGCTTCGACGCAACGCGTTGGATGTCTGGAACATCGAGGTCCTCGCTGCGGTTGCAGCCTGCGCCGCCGCCGAGCCGCGCCCTTGCACAACCGTATCCGTTTTGTCATACATTATGACAAATCGGCTGCCAAGCTCACGCCGTCAGGCGGGTGGCCAACACAATAAAGATCCGTCCCCGGGGAGGAGCACCATCATGACGTCGAACCGCGTGAGCCGCCGCATTGTGCTGCAGTCGTCGGTCGCAGCGACCGCGTGGCTTGCCGCCGCGCCCGCGATCATCGGCGGCGCCGAGGCTGCGGTGATGAAAATGCGATGCTCGTCGTCGCTTCCGAACGATCCCAAATACGCCAATGGCCGCGTCTACTACGACAATCTGGTCAAGAGTCTGAAGGCGAACGGGCTCGGCGAGCAGATCGAGGTCACCTTCTTCCCCGACAACCAGCTCGGCCAGGAGATCGACGTCATCAACTCGGTGAAGCTAGGGGTGATCGACCTGATGGTGTCCGGCTCGTCGATCTCGGCGAATCTCGTGCCGCTGGTCGGCACCTTCGACCTCGGTTACCTCTTCACCAGCTTCCAGCAACAGACCAAGGCGTTCGACGCCGGCGCGGCGAAGCCGATCGAGGCTGCGCTGCTCAAGGGCGCCGGCATTCACATCATCGGCTGGGCCTATAATTTCGGTGCGCGCAGCGTGCTGGCGAAGAAGCCGGTGAAGACGCCGGAGGATCTCGCGGGCCTGAAAATCCGCACCTTGCCCAATCCGATCATCACCGAATGCCTGCGGCTGATGGGTGCCGCCGCGACGCCGCTGGCGTTCGGCGAGATCTATACGGCGCTGCAGGCCGGCGTGCTCGACGGCCTTGAACACGATCCGCCGACCATCCTGGCGAGCAAGTTCTACGAGACCGCGAAGCACTATGCGCTGACCCAGCACATCTTCTCGCCGCTCGCGGTCTATTTCAGCGACACCAGCTTCAACCGCATGGCTCCCAAGCTGCGCGAAGGCTTCCTCGATGCGGCGAACAAGGCCGCGATCGACGCCCGCGCGCACGGCCTTGCGGTGGAGAAGGAGGCGCTGGCGGCGCTGGTGGAGAAGGGCGTCACCGTCGTCGAATGCGACAAGGAGGCGTTCCGCAAGCGCGTGCTGCCGCAGACCGACAATTTCATCAAGGCGCGGCCCGAGGCCAAGGCTGTCGTCGACCTGATCCGCGCCACCCAGGCCTGAGGTCGGCGCATGTCAGTCGCCGCAGTCGAGGCGAGAAGCAGCGCCGATCGGATCACGGCACCGCTGCTCGCCGTCAGCGACGCGATCGCCGCGCTCCTGCTTGCCGCCGATCTCGTGGTGGTCTGCGTCGCGGTGCTGGCCCGCTTCCTGTTCAACGCGCCGGTCGAATGGTCCGACGACGTCGCCCGCGGCCTGATGGTCGGGTCGAGCTTTTTCGGCGCGGCAAGCGCGCTCGCCCGCGCCGAAAATCTCGGCGTCGCCTTCTTCGTCAACATGCTGCCGCCGGGCGTGCGGCGGGTGGTCGATGCGGTCGGTGCGCTGCTTGTCACCATCATCGCCGGCTATGTCGCGTTCAATGCCGTCAAGATGGGCTGGCTGACCACCGGCCAGACCTCGGGCTCCGGCCTGCCGCTGGAATGGACGTTCTATCCGATGGGCATCGGGGCAGCGTTCATGACGGTCTTCGCGTTCGAGACGTTCTGTGGCCGGCCGCTGCGTGACATGGCGGCAGCCATCGTCGCGACCGCCGTCATCGTGGGTCTCTATCTGGCCTGGGACGCGCTGGCGCCGTCGTCCGTGCCGTCATCGCAGGCGTTGATGCTGATCGGCTTCTTCCTCACGCTGTTCGGCGGACTGCCGATCGGCTTTGCGCTGGCGCTGGCGGCGCTGATCTTCATCTGGGTCGAGGGCACGCTGCCCGGCGTGATCTTCGCCCAGCAGATGGCGCGCGGCATCGACAATTTCGTGCTGCTCGCGATCCCGTTCTTCATCCTGGTCGGCTACCTGATGGAAGCCAACGGCATGTCGGTCCGGCTGATCGAGCTGCTGCAGCGCGCGGTCGGACGGATGCGCGGCGGGCTCAACGTCGTCATGGTGATGTCGATGGTGCTGTTCTCCGGCATCTCGGGCTCCAAGATGGCCGACGTTGCAGCGGTCGGCTCGGTGCTGATCCCGGCGGCGCGCCGCTCGCGGCAGAACCCGGGCGGAGCGGTGGCGCTGCTCGCCGCCTCCGCTGTCATGGCGGAGACGATTCCGCCCTGCATCAACCTCATCATCCTCGGCTTCGTCGCCAACCTGTCGATCGGCGGACTGTTCGTCGCCGGCATGTTGCCGGCCGCGCTGATGGCGCTGGCGCTGATCGCGGTGTCGATCATCTTCGGCAAGCGTCCTGCCACGAACGTGGAAGCCGAGCCGCGCGTCGCGGTATCCGGGCTCTGGACCGGTGCGACCGCCTCGTTCGGGCTGATCTTCATAATCTTCTTCGGCTTCAAGAGCGGCTTTGCCACCGCGACCGAGATTTCCGCCTTCGCCGCGGTCTACGCCATCGCCGTCGGCAGCCTGCTGTTCCGCGAGCTCGGTGCGAGGAGTCTGGCGCATTGCTTCGTGCATGCGGCTGTTCGTTCGGGGCTGGTGCTGTTCATCGTCGCCGCGGCGCAATCGCTGGCCTTCATCCTGACGCTGCAGCAGGTGCCGCATGCCGTCGGCGACCTCATGCTGGCGATCTCGGGCAGCCACGGCGTCTGGCTGTTCATGCTGCTGTCGATCCTGGTGCTGGTGGTGATGGGCTCGGTGCTCGAAGGCGCCGCGGCGCTGATCATTTTCGGCCCGCTGCTGCTGCCGGTTGCCGTCAAGCTCGGCATCGATCCGCTGCATTTCGGCGTCGTGCTTGTGATCGCGATGGGGCTCGGGCTCTTTGCTCCGCCACTCGGCCTTGGGCTCTACGGCGCCTGCCTGATCGGCAACGTGCCGATCGAGCAGACCATCAAGCCGATCGCGGGTTATCTCGGCCTGCTGTTGCTGTGCCTGCTGGTGATCGCCTTCGTGCCCGCCATCAGCACGGCCTTGCCGCATGCGCTCGGCTACTAGGGGGGTGGGATCGTGAAGGTGCTGCTTGCCCATACCCCGCAGATGCGCCGCGACTATTATGGCGAGCGCAGCCTGAACGGCCTGCGCGCGGTCGCCGACGTCATGCTGCACGAGGGCGAGGACGCGCTCGATGCGGCGGCGCTGGTCGAGGCCGCGGCCGATGTCGACATCATCGTCGCCGACCGCATGACGCAGGGGCGAGGGGAGATCTTTCCGCAGCTGCCGAAGCTGCGCGCGTTCGTGCGCTGCGCGGTTGACATCCGCAACATCGACGTGGCTGCGGCCTCCGCCGCCGGCGTGCTGGTGACGCAGGCGAGCGCCGGCTTCGTCCAGTCGGTCGCCGAGCTCGCGCTCGGCTTCATGGTCGATCTGTCGCGCGGCGTCTCGCGCGCCACCGCGGATTATCACGCGGGCAGGGCGCCCGAGGTCGTGATGGGCCGCCAGCTGGCGGGAAGCGCGATCGGCATCATAGGCTATGGCAGCATCGGGCGCTATCTTGCCGGGATCGCAAAAGTGCTCGGCATGAATGTGCTGGTCGCCGATCCCTACGTAACGATCGATGATGCGGCGATCGGGCATCTGCCGCTCGACGATCTGCTGGCACGCGCCGACTACGTTGTCTGTCTCGCGATCGCCAACGCGCAGACCGAGAACCTGATCGGGCAGGCCGCGCTGGCGCGGATGCCGAAGCACGCATTCTTCATCAACCTTTCGCGCGGAAACCTCGTCGACGAGGCGGCGCTGTCGGCCGCGCTGCGCGATGGCCGCATTGCGGGTGCCGCGATGGATGTCGGCCGCGCGCCGGACCAGATGCCGACGCCCGAGCTTGCGAAGCTGCACAATGTGATCGCAACGCCGCATGTCGGCGGCCTGACGCCGCAGGCGATCGAGCATCAATCGTCGGAGACGGTACGCCAGGTCGCGAAGATCGTCGCCGGCGAGATACCCGTCGGTGCGGTCAATGCCGGCTACTGGACACGGCGGCCTCGGCCATGAAAGTTTGGCGAAGCCCAATGTCGTCCGCGGGGCTGGACAAGAGCTTCGCATCCGGCCCAGACTTGGCCCGCATAACCGCGGCCCTTGAGCGCGCGGACAATCAATGAACGGACGTCCCGCAACAAACGACGGGCGCCGAGAGGGAAACAGGGAGGCATCACATGGCTATTTCACGCCGTGACGTTTTGTTGGGCAGCGCCGGTGCTTTGGGCGCCGCATCATTTTCCTTCCCAGCGCCTGCCATCGCACAGTCGGAACCGATCAAGATCGGCTGTCTCGCGGCGATCACCGGCCCGAGCTCGGCTCCGACGGTCGGCTTCAATCGCGGCGTCAACTTCGCGGTCGACGCCATCAACGGCGCCGGCGGGGTGAAGGGCCGCAAGATCGAGCTCGTGATGCGCGACACCCAGGGCGATCCGACCAAGGCGGTGAACGCGACGCAGGAGCTGATTAGCCAGGCCAAGGTGCACGCGATCTGGGGTCCGCTGAACTCGGGCGAGGCGCTGGCGACGACGCCGATCATGGCGCGCGCCAAGATGCCGGACCTGCATCCCTGCGTCGTCGAGACCCTGATCGACCCGGTCAAGTTCCCCAATGCGTTCCGCATCGCGCCGTCGAACAACCAATGGGACGATGCCGTGCGCAATTACTGTCTCAAGATCCTCAAGGTGAAGAAGGTCGCGGTGATCGGCGACACCACCGGCTATGGCGTCACCGCGGTCGGCGCCTCCGTCGCGGCGTTCAAGAAGGACGGCGCCGAGGTGGCCTATCAGGCCAATATCGACGCCACGCAGCCCGACATGACGCCGGACATGCTGCGCGCCAAGAATGCCGGCGCGGAAGCGATCGTGGTGTGGAGCGTCTCGACCGGCATGGAGGCGCGCATGTTCAACACCCGCGCCGCGATGAACTGGGACGTGCCCTTTGTCGGTCATCCCTCGATGGCGTCGGGCGAGCTTGCGAGCCTGGTCGCCAAGCCGGAGAACTGGAAGAAGGTCTACGCGATCGGCTACAAGAGCTGCAGCTATGACGGCGCCGGCAAGCTGCCGCCGAAGAGCGCGGACCTGGTCGCGCGCCTGACCAAGGCCAACATCGCGCTGAACGACACGCTGTTGTGGTGGGTCGCGGGCGGCATCGATTGCATCGAGCTGATCGCCAAGGCGGTCGCCGAAAGCGGCTCGACAGACAGCGCCGGCATCATCAAGTACTGGAACATGCTGTCGACCTATCCCGGCTATTTCGGCAATTACCGCTTCTCGCCGACCGAGCACAACGGCTATCTAACCGAAGAGATCGTGATGTCGGAAGCCTCTACCGCCAAGGACGGCACCTTCGCGCTGGCGCCGGGGTATACATAGAAGGGCGAGGGCGCAGCCGATGCTGGCCTCGATCCTCGCATCCGGTCTCGCGGCGGGCGCGATCTACGCGCTCGTCGGCGTCACCTACAACACGATGTTCTCGACCTCGCGGGTGATGAGCTTCACCGCCGGCCAGCTGGCGATGCTGGGCGGCGTGTTCGGCTCGATGTTCACGCTGAAGCTCGGCCTGCCCATTGCCGTCGGCTTCGTGCTGACGCTGCTCTGCTGCGCGGTGATCGGAATCATCACCGAATTCGTCGCGGTGCGGCCGGTGCTCAAGAGCCTCGACCAGCATCTCTACGTGCTCTCGACCCTCGCGGTCGCGCTGATGATCCAGCAGATCACCGCGATCAAATGGGGCACCGAGCCGCAACCGTTCCCGCGCATCGCAGGATTCGGCGAGGGCGTCCTTGATGAGAAATTCTGGCTGCCGGTCCTCGCCTGCGCCGTCACCATTGTCGGCCTTGAATATCTCTACCGCCGCACCCTGGTCGGCCGCGCGTTCCTCGCCATCGCGGAGGATAATTTTGCGGCGCGGGCGCTCGGCCTGCCGGAGCGCAATCTGCGGGTCGCGAGCTACGCGCTCGCCGGCGTGGTCGGCGGCATCGCCGGGTTTTCCGGCGGGCAGTTGCTGCTCGCCTTCTTCGCCAACGGCGCGCTGCTCAACTTCTACGGCTTCGTGCCGGTGGCGCTGGGCGGGCTCGGCAATAACAGAGGCGCGATCATCGGCGGGCTGGCGCTCGGCCTGTTCCAGCAGGCGGCGAACTTCCTGGTCGGCGGCATCTTCTCCTCGGTCGCGGTGTTCACGCTGTTCATCGTGGTGCTGCTTGCCGCGCCGCAAGGGCTGTTCGGCGCCTCGACCGCGCGGAGGGTGTGATGACGTCGGTCGTGGCCACTCCGTCCCGAACCGACAGCGGCGTGTGGCGCGCCGCGCTGCCGCACGTCCTGCCCTTCCTCGGCATTCTGGTGGCGGCGGTGCTGCTGCCGTTCGTCAGCAACGATTACTGGGTGCTGATCGGCACCCGCATGGCGATCTACTGGGTGCTGGTGTCGGGCCTCAATCTGGTGGTCGGCTTTGCCGGTCACCTTGCGATCGGCTATGTCGCGCTGCTGACGCTCGGCGCCTACACGACGAGCGTGCTGGTTGCCGGCAACGTGATGCCGGCGATTCCGGTGTTCGTCGCCTTGCCGATCGCCGGCCTGATCGGCGCGATCTTCGGCGTGGTCGTCGGCCTGCCGGCCCTGCGCCTGCGCACCTTCTACTTCGCCATGTCGACGCTTGGCTTTGCAACCATCGTGACCCAGATCGCGCTGGCCTGGCAGAGCGTGACCGGCGGCGGCATCGGCATTGCCGGTCCCGAATTCCCGGCGCCGTTCAACACGCCGTGGGGGTTCTACGCCCTCTGCATCGCCTTCGCCGCGCTGACCACCTGGATGAGCGCCAATGTCGCGCACAGCCGGTTCGGCCGCGCGCTGATCGCGGTGCGCGACGCCGAGGTCGCCGCTGAGGCCAGCGGCATCTCCAAGCCGAAAATGCTGATCGCGATCTTCCTGTTCGCCGGCGCGCTGGCGGCGATCGCCGGCGGATTGTTCGCGACCCTGCAGACCTACATCACGCCCGATGCGTTCACCTTCGATCTCTCGGTGCTGTTCTTCATCGCGATCCTGATCGGCGGCCGCGGCTCGATCCTCGGGCCCATGCTCGGCACCATCATCCTGACCATCCTGCCCGAGATCGCGGCGCCGCTCGCGGCTTGGTCGACCTTCCTCTACGCGGTGCTGCTGCTCGTGATCGTGCTGGTGATGCCCGGTGGCATCGCGGCGCTGCTCGATTTCCGCAACCGCCGGCCGCTCGCCAGCAACCGCGCCATCGTTCCGCGTCCCGCTGCACTCGCCGACATCGTGCGCCGCAGGGATGGCGGCAAGACGCTGCAGCTGCGCGGCATCGCGCTGAGCTTCGGCAATGTGAAGGCGATCGATGGTCTCGATCTCGATATCGCGCCCGGCGCGATCCACGGTCTGATCGGACCGAACGGCAGCGGCAAGACCACGACGCTCAACGTGATCTCGGGCTATTACGCCGCCAAAGCCGGCACCATGACGCTTGGCGGCGAAGTCCTGGCCGCGGGCCGGCCGGTCAAGCGCGCCGCGTGCGGCATCGCACGCACCTTCCAGACGCCGCGCGTGATCGGCGAAGCCTCGGTGCTGGAGAACGTCATGATCGGCGGCTCGATCGAGGGCCGGGCCAATTTCGTCGAGGCGATGCTCGCACTGCCGCGCAACGGCGCCGACGAGCGTCTGCTCGCGGCAAAGGCGCACGCGCTGCTCGGCGTCGTCGGCCTCGAGGCGCTCGCCGACATACGCGCCGATCGCCTGCAGCACAGCGAATTGCGCTTCATCGAGATCGCGCGGGCGCTGATGCTCGATCCGGACTTCCTGCTGCTCGATGAGCCCGCCGCGGGTCTCTCCAATGACGAGATCGAGCGGCTCGCCAGCCTGATCAAGACGGTCTGCGGCCGCGGTACCGGTGTGCTGCTGGTCGAGCACCATGCCGATCTGATCTTCGATATCTGCCACCAGGTCACCGTGCTCAATCTGGGCCGGACGCTGGCGGCGGGAACCCCGGCGGAGATCCGCATCCACAAGGAGGTCGTCAGTGCCTATCTCGGCGGCTGAACCGTTGCTCGCGGTCAATGGGCTGCAGTCCGGCTACAGCAAGATCCGTGTGCTGCACGGCATCAACATCACGATTGCCACCGGCGAGGTCGTGGCGCTGCTCGGGCCCAACGGTGCCGGCAAGACCACACTGCTGCGCGCGATGTCCGGACTGTTGCCCGTCACTGCCGGACAGGTCCGGTTCGGCGACCGCGACATGACCAACGCCACGCCGCGCGATGCCGCGCGGGCCGGGCTCGTGCATGTGATCGAGGGACATCGCGTGTTCACGCAGATATCGGTGACCGACAATTTGCTGCTCGCCGGCTATGACCTGCCGCGCGCCGAGCGTGCCGTGCGCATCGAGGAGGCGTTGGCGTTCTTTCCCGAGATCGCCGAGAAGCGGCATGAACGCGGCGGCGCGCTGTCGGGCGGGCAGCAGCAGATGCTGACGGTGGCGCAGGGCCTGGTTCGCCGGCCGCGGTTGTTGATGCTCGACGAGCCGTCCGCGGGACTGTCGCCGGTGCTGGTCGATCGCGTCCTCAACGTCATCGGCCGGCTGCGCGAGCAGGGTACCTCCGTGCTGCTGGTCGAGCAGCTCTTGGAGAAGGCACTCGCCTGTGCCGATCGCGTCTACGCGCTGGTGCAGGGTGCGATCGCGCTGGAGGCGCCGACCGGAGAGAGCGACCTCGCGCATCGGCTCGAGCGCGCCTATTTCGGCCATGAGAGCCACGCGTTGCAGACCTAGCCAATGCAACCTGTGTGCTCGACGCCAACGGCCACGCAACTTGTGATCGGATGCGGCGTCGACTGCCGTTGTGGCGCAATCTGCACGTGCGTCATAAAATGGCACGACAGGTGCAGGCAGCTTTGCTAAGCTTCACAGCGATGCCCGATTGTGGATATTTGTCGCGTTGTTTTTAAGACTTGTTGCGGTTGCCTGCGTCTGCAGCTCTCTTCAAGAGGCCTACGATGCAATGTTTGCGTTGCGGTTGTCAGAACAGGGCGACCAATGAGTATTGCGAAGGGTGCGGGGCCTCTCTCGGAATTACGTGTGAAGCTTGCGGCCACCTGAACGGATCAAGCAGCCGCTTTTGCGGAAAGTGCGGCGCTGCGTTGGCGACGGCGATTGACGCGACCCGGGTTCAGCCGTCGCACGAGCATGCGCTGAGGAGCCTGCATGCCAAGGGTGGGGAGCGGAAGCGCCTCACGATCCTTTTCGCTGATATCAGCAACTCGACGGGCATCATCGATAGCCTCGGAGATCCCGAACTGGGCATGCGGCGCTTGCAGCCGGTGCTCGACCTGATGAACGAAGCCGTTCACCGCTACGGCGGCGTCGTCAACAAGGCCCAGGGCGACGGCGTCATGGCGATGTTCGGCGCCCCGCAGCCTCATGAGGATCACGCCGTTCGGGGCTGTCTCGCGGCGTTGGCGATGCAGGATGACGTCAAGCGCCTGCATGACGTCGATATGCAAATCCGCGTCGGCGTCCATACCGGTGAGGTCGTCTTCCAGGCCATCGAGCACGGCATCTATCAAACCTATGATGCCGCGGGCGCGAACGTGCACCTCGCCAGTCGACTGGAGCACCTTGCCGAGCCCGGCACCATTCTGGTCTCGAGGGAAACCTACGCTGTCGCGAAGCAGTTCGTGGAGGTGGAGTCGCTTGGAGAGCAGGCCATTCGGGGGCTCGCGGCTCCCGTCGAGGTGCTCAGGCTGAGGGGCCTTCAGCATGCGCCGTCGAGCGGTGTGTTCCGGACCGGACGACGGTTGAGTCCCTTGACCGGCCGCGCCGACGAGTTTGCGGCGCTGACAGCTGAACTCGAGAACACCCGCAAGGGAGATGGCCGGGTGATCGGTGTCGTTGGCGAAGCCGGCATTGGAAAGAGTCGCCTTTGCTTCGAATTTGCCGAGAGTTGTCGCAGCAAGGGCATCCGCGTCTTCGAGGCGCGTGTGCTCGCGCACGGCCGCGCAACGCCGTTTCAGCCGGTGCTGGCGCTGCTTCGGGATATTTTCGGGCTTCGCATCAAGGAGGAAGCGCCGGACGTTTCGCGCCGCCGTATCTTCGACCGGCTGGCGGCAATGCCGGTCTCCGATCATCTGGCACCCGTGCTGCTGGAATTCCTCGGTCTGGCGGACCCGCACCAGCCCGCGCCGAAACTGGATCCCAAGGCCCGCAAGGCCCAATTGCTCGATTTCGTCGGCGAACTGGTACGCGCCGCACCTCGTGACAATGTGACGGTCGTCCTGATCGACGATCTGCACTGGATCGATCCGGCGAGCGAGGAGTTCGTCGAGGCCCTTGCCGACGCCGTGGTCGGAACCACGACGATGCTGCTGGTCAATTTCAGGGCCGGATTGAGCGCGCCGCTGATGCAGCGGTCGCATTACCGGCAGATCAACATGGCTCCGCTTGGGCCCGCGGAGGCGCAATCGATCTTGCGCGATCATTTTGGTACCGACCCGTCGCTGGCGCTGTTGAGCCGGAACATCGTCGAGCGCGCGCACGGCAATCCGTTCTTCCTGGAAGAGCTCATGAGCGCCCTCGTCGAGCGCGGCGACTTCGAGGGCGAGAAGGGCGCGTACCGGCTGAAGGGCGGCATCGACACAATCCCGCTTCCGACGACCGTGCAGGCCGTGGTCGCGGCGCGCATCGATCGCCTCGACGAACACGCAAAAAGGGCCCTCGAGGTCGCCTCGGTTGCCGGGCGCGAGATTTCGTTGTCGGTTCTCGATGCCGTTGCCGGACTGGCGAAGGCCGAGCTGCTGGAAGCCGTGGGACATTTGCGACGCGCCGAATTGCTCTACGACGTGCCCCCCTTTGAGCAGCGGCTGATCGCGTTTCGTCATCCGCTGATCCAGGAAGTCGCCTATCTGTCGCTGTTGCACGAACGGCGCCGCGAGCTTCACGCGGCCGTCGCGCAGGCGATCGAGAAGCTGTTCAAGGATCGCGCCGAGGAACGGGCATCGCTTCTCGCCTACCACTGGGAGCATGCCGGCGAACATTTGAAGGCGGCGCAGCAGCACATGCGTGCGGCGGTCTGGGTCGGTGCGAACGATCCCAGTCAAGCCTTGCGAAGCTGGAAGAAGGTGCGTGAACTGCTGACGCACCAGCCCCCGTCGCAAATGACCGACTATCTGAAGATGATGGCCTGTGGCCAGATCGTGAATTTCGGCTGGCGCGAAGGAATTTCCGCCGCCGATGCGCAGGTCTATTTCGAGGAAGCCCGCGGCCTCGCGCTCGCGATGGGGGACCTGCGCGCCAACACGCTGATTCACGCTGCCTACGGCCGGATTTTGGCGAATGGCGGCTCGGCCGACGAATATGTCGAGCGGGTGCTGGAAGCCAAGGCGCTTGCCGACACCGGCACCGACACCAGTGTCCAGGTCACGCTGAAGGCCATTCTCTGCCACGCGCTCCGGCTCTCGGGGCGGATGTCGGAGGCGCTGCAGATGAACATGGAGGCGGCCGCGCGCGCCTCGGAGATCGTGAAGTCGGACCGGGAGACGCTTGGATTCGACGTCGAGGTCTGGTTGACCGCCATGCGCGGGCAGACGCTCGTGATGCTGGGGCGCGGGTCCGAGGCCCGGCCGCTGCTCGATCGCGTGCTGCAACTGGATGGCAGCCAGGTCGATGCCATTCACTATGTCATTCCGAGCCTCGCCTATATCGACCTCGCCTGGTCCGAAGGCGACGTCGGACTGGCCCAGCACCACGCCGATCGCGCCTTCTCGCTCGCGGTCAAGAGCGGCAATCCGTATTTGCGCGTCTACGCCCAGGCCAGCCGCGGCCTGTCCCATATGGTGGCAGGTCGGATCACATCATCGATCGAGGACCTGACGGCCGCGCTCGACTTCGCGCGAACCCGCAAGGCCGGCCTTGAAAACGAAGCACGGATTCTCGCCGATCTGGCGAACGCGTATCGGCAGAAAGGAGATGCGGCGGCAGCGTTGTCCGCCGTCGACGAGGCGATTGCGGTTGCGGTCAAGCGGCACGCGCGCATTCCGGAATGTCTTGCCCGATCGGTTCGCGCCGATCTGCTGTTGCGCTCCGGGCGGAGCGATGAGGCCGAGGAGGGCACGAAGGAGCTGGACCGCGCGACTGCGCTGCTTCACGAGACCGGCGCGATGATCTTCGCGCCCTTTGTCGGTGGCGCGGGAAAGACGGTCAAAGCTAGTCGAAGTTCGAACGAAGCCAATAATATTTGAGTTGCGAGCGAAAATTGTTCTGATTCCATTCGGATGATCTCATGTTGTTCGCGAATATGACGGGCGAACCGGTCGGCAAAGAAAGCGCCCGCACGCGCAGGGACGCGCTCCTTTGCGACATCCTGGCCGATTTCAGGCGTGCGTTTCCCGATCTGCTTTTCGAGCTCGACGAAGGAAGCGCAACCGTCAATGCTCAGGCCTTCATTCGTGGCAACGACCGCGTCGTGCGGATCTATGGCGGACTGGCTTACCACGCGGCGATGAACGCGGATGGCCTGGTTTTCGCTCTGCTTCACGAGGTCGGACACCATCTATCGAAAGGCGGCCGCCTCGCCGCCAACTCCGAGCTCGGTTGCGAGTGCGCGGCGGACCGCTGGATTCTCGCTAACGGCGCAGCCCGGCTACGCAAGCAGACCGGGCGCACGCTGTCGATTCAGCGCGCGGTATCGAGCATCGAGCAATTGACTGCGCTTGCCGCCTGCGGCCTGGGAGCTCGCAAGCGCGGTCCAAGCGTGTGCTGGGCCGATCATTGGCCGAGGCGCAAACATGTACTGGTTCGACCGGAAGCCGCGCCGGCAATTCCGCGGTGCTATCTGTCCAGTTTTTTACGACTGAATCAAATTGCACAAAGGGAGACGACAAATGGGTGCGCTACTTCCCGTCGGCAGCGGTCCCGACGCTGAAATCGTGGATAGGCTGAATGAGCTCTTCAGCGGCAAGGATCTGGCTACTCTTCGCAAGCACAACAAGAAGGAAAAGCTGTTTGATCCGAGCCACAGGTTACGGCGCGTGGCGTTCCGCATCGGTGCCTATCCGAGCAAGGATTACGGGAAGGATGATGCCAAGCGGAAATGGTTCTTCTTTCTCCACCATGTGCTGCCTCAGGAGACGCAAGAGGCGATCAAGAAGATCCTGGGCGACGCGATGACCCGAACCGCGATCAAGGCGGTGAAGTTCTCGGTCGAGGAAAACAGCGTGGTGACTCATCCGCATCTGTTTCCGAGCAACAACGAGCCACTCGCGAACTACCTGAATGGGGCCGGCACCGCCTATCTTGTCCATCTGGTCGTGCAAGGGCCGATGGATGACAGCGCCGAAGATCCGCCAGGCGACAACGACCCGGACAGCGGTGAACAGCCGATCGCCTGGCCCGAGCTTTCGCTCCGCAGGCCAACGTTCAGGCGCGCCAAATCAGGCGGCGGGAAGGGCGCCGGCAAGGAGAAAGCCGTCAGCAAGAAGAAGGCAGCCAAAAAGGCGGCCAAGCGTCCGCGCAAGCGTTGACGACGCGATCATAGCGGTTGATTGTGGCGGCAAGGGTCGACGGATGCGTCGGCCCTTCTGTCTCCAGGTCGTCCTGAAATCTGGCTGGTGGCAGCGCCTGCTGCCGGCTGCCCAAAGTCCGCTACGGCGCCGGTCCAGCCTGTTCCGTTGCGGATGGAATGCTGCGTCCGATGCGACTTCCCTTTTTCTACGGCTGGATCATCGTCGCGGTGACCTTCGTCACCATGGCGATCGGCGTCAACGCGCGTACGGCGTTCTCGCTGTTCTATCCGCCGATCATCTCGGAATTCGGCTGGGAGCGCGGCATCACGGCGGGCGCCTTCTCGTTCGGCTTTGTCGCCTCGGCGATCGCAAGTCCGCTGATCGGCCGGTTGATGGACCGCGGCGGTCCGCGCGCGGTGATGGAGCTTGGCGTGCTCTTGATGGGTTCGGGTCTGCTGCTGGCGCCGCTGACCACGCAGCCCTGGCACCTCTATCTCACGATCGGCGTGCTGGTCGGCGCTGGCAGCGTCTGCCTCGGCTATTCCGGACAATCGTTGTTCGTGCCGAACTGGTTCCTCCGCCGCCGCGGACTTGCGATCGGGCTCGCCTTCGCCGGCGTCGGCATCGGCTCGGTGACGCTGCTGCCGTGGGTGCAGCACATGATCGAGCACACCGGCTGGCGCACCGCCTGCACCGCAATGGGGATCGTGGTGCTGGTCGTGCTGGCGCCGATCAATCTCTTGCTGCACAAGCGGCCGGAGGACATCGGCCTGCAGCCCGACGGCGATGCTGCGCCGACGGCGACGTCAGCCAGGCCGGCATCGAATATCGTCGACCCCGTGTGGGCCGGCACCGACTGGACGCTGTCGCGTGCGCTGCGCACCGCGCGGTTCTGGTGGATCGCGATCGGTTATTTCTGCGGCCTGTACATCTGGTACGCGGTGCAGGTGCATCAGACCAAATTCCTGCTCGACATCGGCTTCAGCTCCAGCGTCAGCGTCTGGGCGCTTGGCGTCGTCAGCCTGCTCGGCATTCCCGGCCAGATCTGGCTCGGGCATCTCTCCGATCGGATCGGCCGCGAATGGGTGTGGGCGATTTCCTGCTTCGGCTTCGTGATCTGCTTCGCCGCGCTCGCCGCCTTGAAATACTGGCCCAACATGGCGCTGATCTATCTCATGGTCTTCACCCAGGGCGCGCTCGGTTATGGCCTGACATCCGTGATGGGCCCGGTCGTGCTGGAGATCTTCCAGGGCAAGCATTACGGCAGCATCTTCGGCACCGTGATGCTGGCTGCGCTCGCCGGCGGTGCTGCGGGCCCCTGGATCACCGGCCAGCTCTATGATCTCTCAGGCAGCTATACCAGCGCCTTCCTGCTTGGGATCGCCTTCAGCCTGCTGTCGGCGTTTGCGATCTGGCAGGCCTCGCCCCGCAAGGTCCGCGCCGTCGCCGGACAGGTGCACAAGGTCGCAAGCGCGTCCTGACGCGTCAGGCCGACGAAACGCCGATGGCGCGCTGCAGGTCGGTGATCGCGCGCAGGCAGCTGTCGGCGGGGGTGGTTTCCGGATCGATCAGGCGGTGCAGGCGGAAACCATCTTCCAGCGCCAGCACGATCGCTCCGGTCCAATCCGGATCGAGTCTGCCGTTCCGGCCGCTGTTCTTCTGCGCAGTCGTGACAATGTCGGCGATCAGCTTGCGCCGCGCGCGCAGACGTTTGGCGAGCTCGGGCCGGCGCTTCTCGGCGCGCGCCACGAACAGGATCATCTCCATGTGCAGGAGAGGGGAGCGGCCGAGCGGATCCTGCCGGCTGCGATCCATGGTGCGCAGCGCCTCGAGGAAGTCGGCCAGGTTGCTGTGCCGGGCGAGCAAGTCGAGATTGCGCCGGATCGATTGCTCGACGTGATCCTCGAGCATCGCGAAGATCAGCTCGTCCTTGCTCTTGAAGTTCGAATAGAAGGCGCCGCGGGAGAAGCCCGCCGCGGCCGCGATCGCCTCGATGCTGGCGCCGCCGATGCCCTGTTCCTCGAACACCCGCGCCGCCGCCTCGAACAGCTTCTCGCAGGTGTCGTCCCGTGTCGGTCTGGTTCGAACCCTTGACATCGGCGCATTTTAGGGCAGAATGCAACTCGATACAAGAGTGTATCGAGTTGCATTCGACAGAACCAGAACAGCCGCATCCGTGATGATGCGGTCTTGAGGATGACACCAGGGCACGCCAGGCTTTAAGGCCCAGGCGTAGCGTGCGAACGAGGTCACCATGAACGAGCAAGTTCAGCCGGCGAGCGGCGAGCCGCTTTTCAATCCACTGGCGCCTGAATTCATTCGCAATCCCTATCCGTATTACGAGCGGTTGCGCCGCCTCGATCCGATGCATGTCAATGTGCACGGCGCTTTCGTCGCCAGCCGGCACGCCGAGGCGAGCCTCGTGCTGCGCGACAAGCGGTTCGGCAAGGATTTTGCCGAGCGCTCAATCCGCCGCTACGGTCCGAAGATCATGGAGGAGCCGGTCTTCCGCAGCATGAGCCACTGGATGCTGCAGCAAGATCCGCCCGACCACACCCGCCTGCGCGGCCTTGTCGTCAAGGCCTTCACCGCGCGGCGAGTCGAGGACATGCGGCCGCGCATCCAGCACGTCGTCGACGAGACGCTCGACCGCATCATTCCGCAAGGCAAGATGGACCTGATCGAGGATTTCGCGTTCCGCCTGCCGGTCACCATCATCTGCGACATGCTCGGCATCCCCGAGGAACACCGCGAGGCCTTCTACAACGGTTCGCGCGATGGCGGCCGCATCCTCGAGCCGGTGCCGCTGACGCCTGAGGAAATCAAGCAGGGCAACGCCGCCAATGCGATGGCGGCGATGTATTTCCATCAGCTGTTCGAGCTGCGCCGCAAGCAACCCGGCGACGACCTCACCACCCAGCTGGTGCAGGCCGAAGAGGACGGCCAGAAGCTCACCAACGAGGAACTGACCGGCAACATCATCCTGCTGTTCGGCGCCGGCCACGAGACGACCGTGAACCTGATCGGCAACGGCCTGCTGGCGCTGTTCCGCAACCCGGACCAACTCGCGCTGCTGAAGGCCAATCCCGGCCTGATCACCAACGCGATCGAGGAGTTTCTGCGTTACGATTCCTCGGTGCAGCTGACCGGCCGTGTCGCGCTGGAAGACATCGACGACCTCGGTGGCAAGCGCATCCCGAAGGGCGAGAGCGTGCTGTGCCTCCTGGGCTCGGCCAATCACGACGAGGCTGTCTACCCCGACCACCCCGAAAGGCTCGACATCCGGCGGCCGAACGTCAAGCCGCTGTCGTTCGGCGGCGGCATCCACTTCTGCCTCGGCGCCCAGCTGGCGCGGATCGAGGCCGAGATCGCGATCTCGACACTGCTGCGCCGGATTCCCGACCTGCGGCTCGATGACGCGGAAAATCCGGAGTGGCGGCCAACCTTCGTGCTGCGCGGGCTGAAGCGGCTGCCGGCGAGCTGGTGACGTTCCCGCGGGGCAGCGATCCGCGGCGGGGCCGGCACACGCACGCTTGAACGGGAAATCAACCATCTGTCCAAAGTCCCAGCAGTAAACCGGCTGTGACTTCGCCGTACTTGTCTCTATATTTGGGTTGCTCCGGCCAGAGGTTGGCAAAGGGTTCAGCATGAGGAGGCTGCCCCGGAGCTGGCTCAAAGGGAGACACCGTGCAGACGACGCTGCTCGGCCTGGCAATTGCCTTCATTCTTGCACTGGTCGCGGCGCTGGTCGGTCCATATTTCGTTGACTGGAACCAGTTCCGGCCGCAGTTCGAGGCGGAGGCGTCCAAGATCATCGGCGTGCCGATTCGCGTCGCCGGCAATCTCGACGCGCGTCTGCTGCCGGCACCCTCGCTGCGGTTGAAGACGGTCACCGTCGGCGGCGCCAACGACCTCGGCAAGATTCGGGCTGCCAATCTCGACGTCGAACTCAGCCTGAGCTCGCTGATGCGCGGCGAGTGGCGCGCGAACGAGCTCACCATCAACGGCGTGTCGCTCGATCTCGGGCTGGACCCGAAAGGGCGGATCGACTGGTCGCCGTCGAGCGGGAGCTTCAACCTCGCTTCGCTGGCGATCGACCGGCTCAACCTGACCGGCAGCATCGCGCTGCATGATGCAGCGAGCCGCAGCACGCTCGAGCTCAACGACATTGCCTTCAGTGGCGACGTCCGCTCGCTTGCCGGCGCGATCCGGGGTGACGGCAATTTCATGTTCGACGGCAACCGCTACCCGTTTCGGGTCTCCTCGGGGCAGAGCGCCGATGGCAGCGGCACTCGCCTGCACTTCAGCATCGATCCCGGGCAGCGGCCGGTGTCGGCCGATCTCGACGGCATCCTGACATTCGAGGCCCGCGCGCCGCGGTTCGAGGGCACGCTGACGCTGGCGGGTGCGCCCGGTCAGCGCGGCGGCGATGCGCCGCCATGGCGGATCGCGGCCAAGGTGAAATCGGATTATTCGGCGGCGCGGCTCGACCAGATCGACGTGAGCTATGGCGCCGAGGATCGTGCGCTGAAGCTCGCCGGCAATGGCGATCTGCGTTTCGGTGCGTCGCCGCTGCTGCGCGCCTCGCTTACGGCGCGGCAGCTCGACGGCGACAAGTTCGCCGCCAAGGATAGCAGCAATGGCAATGTCGAGCCGGTCCGCGTGCTGCCGGCGATGCGCGCGGTGTTGTCGGGTCTTCCGCAAAGCCCGATACCGGCGCAGGTGGAGCTGGCATCCGAGCAGATCATGCTCGGCGGCCGTCCATTGCAGGACATCTCGGCGGAGCTGCGATCGGATGCGAAATCATGGACGGTGCGCCGGCTGGAATTTCGCGCGCCGGGATCCACGCGGGTCTCGATGAGCGGTGCCAGCGCGCAAGCTGGAGCGGCGAACAGCTTCAAGACCGCGCTCAACATCGAATCGTCCGATCCCGACGCGCTGATGACCTGGCTGCAGGGGCGCGGCGACGCCACCTATCGCAGCCAGAGGCCGCTGCGTTTGCGCGGCGACGTCATGGTGTCACCATCGGGCTTTTCGATCGATGCGATGAAGGCGGAGATCGAAAGCGGCACGCTCGAGGGCCGCGTCGCGGTTACGTACCGCGAGGCAACCAGCGGCTCGAAGGTCGAGGCGCAGTTGAAGGCGGATCGGCTCGATCTCGACGCGACCGCGGCATTGATCCGCTCGCTGGCCGGTCCGCAAGGCGAATGGCCCGACGAGGCGCAGCTGTCGCTCGACGTCGGGCGCGCGGTCTCTTCCGGGCAGGAATTGCGGCCGCTGCTGGCGAAAATCGCCTATAGCCCGAAGAATGTCGTGCTCGAGCGCGTCAAGATCGGCCAGCCCGACAACGTCACGCTCGACGGCAGCGGCAATTTCGACCGCGCCAATTCGACCGGCAAGCTCGCGGTCGACGCGACCGCCGCGTCGCTTGGCCGGCTGACCGCTGTGGTTGAGCCGTTCGCGCCGGCGCTGGCCGCGCGGCTTGGCGTGCTCCGCGCGGATGCCGGCCCGGTTCGCGCCAGGCTCGCGCTCGACCTCGGCAAGGGCAAGGCTGCCGACCGCGTCAGCGCGCGCGCGACGCTCGATCTCGACACGCCGCAGCTCAAGGGCAATACGGTGATTTCGGTGACGCCACAGGTGGCCGCGATCCGTGCGCTGGATTTCGATGCACTTCGCCGCAACGAGGTTGCAGCGGAGACGAAATTCTCGGCAGGCGATGGCAACGCTTTGCTGGCGCTGCTTGGGCTTGACCATGCGGTCGCAGCCGGTGCCGGTTCGACGCAATTCGAGGGCACGGCGATCGGCGCGTGGGGCACGCCGTTGCGGCTGAAGGCAAGGCTCTGGGGCGCAGGGCTCGATGCGGATGCCGAAGGGACCGCGGAGCCTTGGACCAAGGACGGGGCCAACGCGGGCAAATCGAGCATCAGCCTCCGCGTCCGCAGCGCCGACATCAGTCCGCTGCTCAATCTGAAGCCAGCCGATCCGGTCGCAAACATCCGCCTGTCGTCGAAGCTGACGCTCGCGGGCGACAGGCTGACCTTCGACGATCTCGACAGCATCATCGCCGGTTCACGGCTGCGCGGTCATCTGGCGCTGACGCTCGCCGATCAGAAAAGCCTCGACGGCGAAGTCGGTCTCGATCAGATCACGCTGGCGCCGATTTTCGCGGCCGCGATCGGCGCGGCCGGTCACGATGCGACGGAGCCGCTCGGCCAGGGCCTCACAAGCGCCTGGCGCGGCAAGGTCACGTTCGAAGCGCTGCATGGCCTGCTGCCGGGTGGCGCCGAACTGCAGCCGGTCAGCGGCACCATCAGGTCGGACGGGCAATCGCTGACCTTCGACGGCATCAAGGGCAAGCTCGGCGGTGGCGAGGCGACCGCCACCATCGATGCGCGACAGGCCGCCAACGGACTTGCGCTCAGCGCCAATGTGCAGCTGTCCGGCATCGACAGTTCAGCCTTGCACTACCGCAGTCTCGCGATGCCCAAGGGACGCGCCTCGATGCAGATGACGCTGTTGACGCAGGGCCGCAGTGCCTCGGCGTTGACCGGCGCGCTATCCGGCAGTGGCACCGTGACGCTGGAGGGGCTGAGCCTTCCGGGCCTCGATCCGCGCGCCTTCGAGGTTGCGATCCGCGCCAGCGATTCCGGGCAGGCGACCGACGACACGCGGCTGCGGCAGATCGTCGAACCGGTGCTCGCGAGCGGCGCGCTGTCGATTGCTTCGGCGCAAATCCCCTTCAACATCCGCGACGGCCGCCTCCGGGTCGGCGCCACCACGCTCGCGGCGAACGGTGCCAATGCGACCGTATCCGGCGGCTACGACATTCCGGCCGACCAGGCCGACATCCGCGCCGCCCTGGCATCGACGCAGGTCGGCACGGCCAACAGCCGACCGGAAATCCAGCTGCTCGCCGTGGGCACGCCCGACGGATTGTCGCGTAGCATCGACATTGCGGCGCTGTCGTCGTGGCTTGCGGTGCGCGCGATCGACCGGGAGACCAAGCGGCTCGACGCCATCGAGCGCGGCGAACCGGCGCCGCCGCCGACCCAAACGGCGCTTCCGCATCCGGCCGAGCCGGCGCCGGATGCATCCAACCCGAATTCGGCAGGCATGCCTTCCGCCAACTTGCCGGGGCCTGGTCCTGATCCGCGCCGCGTGCCGGCGAAGCCGAAGATCGTTCCGCCGCGGCCGCCGACTGTCCCGCCGGCCGCCACCGCGCCCGCCATTGCGCCGCCCGCATCGCTTGCGAGCCAGCCGCAGCTGGCGCCGCTGCCGCCGCCGATCGAGGTCAAGCCGGCGCCCGGCGCGGCCAGGCCAAAGCCGCTGCGGCCCCCGCTGTCGCTGACGCCGCAGGTCGCCAATCCACCGCAGCGGCCGGCGATGCAGAACTAAACGCGCTTTCAAGCGAAGTGGGCACCGGTTCGCGTCAAACGAAGCGCTGGCTCATGATCGGTGCTGGAGAATATTGATCAGCTTGCCGAAGGGATCGCGGACGAAGAAGCGCCGCACGCCCCACGGCTCGTCCGCCGGTCCGTATTCGATCGCGATGCAGGCTGCCTTCATTCGGCGCAGGGCCTCGTCGAGATCGTCAACCTCAATGGAGAGATCAGGCACCGGCGTGCCGCAGCCACCTTCGGAAGCGAAGCTGATTTGAGCCTGCATTGTTTCGGATGAGCCATAAGTCGCAACCCAACCGAAATCCATCAGTGGCTCGAGGCCAAGCACGTCGCGATAAAACGACTTCGCTGCCGCTGTGTCCGGTGCGGCAACGTTCGCGACGATCCGATTGATCTTCATGCTGAGCCCGCGCAGCGGAACGACCGTCTACTGGTGGCGACGGTCGGAGAGGGCCGTCAGGCCTGCTGACGCGTGTCAACCTGTTGCGGCCTGACATCCGTGGGCACCGCCGGCGTGGCGCGCGAGCGGAAGTAGTCGAGCACGAACAGCCGGATCGCGGAGGACAAATTGCCCTGCTGACGGTTGTTGTCGATCTCGCCGACCAACTCCGACAGCGTCATGTTCCGCAGACCGGAAATCTCCTTCATGCCATTCCAGAAGGCTTCTTCGAGGCTGACGCTGGTCTTGTGTCCGGCGACGACGATCGAGCGCTTGACGACGGGAGACTTCATGATGCGTCTCCATTTTCGATGCGGTGCTGATCGAGCACACGCGCGTTGCGCTCGCCGAGGAATTCGTCACGCGCTCGTTCGGATTTGGTGCGACCGAATAGCGCACGATTGGCTTCGGCCTGCTTCGCTGCTTGTTCGCGCTCACCGCGCTTCTTGAATCGTTTCAAGTTGACCACGTCGCCCATGCTCGTCGTCCTCATCGTCCCCAGAGCGGAATTGGTGATGCATCGTGACGAAAGCAAGAGCAACTGCGCTACGCGCCCGGCTCGATATCCATCCCGAATCCCCGTTTGATGCTCTGATAGCATCAAAGAATCCGTTTCGCTCTGCGAAAACTAGACGTCTGTACCATGCGCCAGCGCAGAGCTCATAGGTAACGCGCCTTAGTCTTTAGGCGTTATGATCCATAATTATATCACGCGCGCTGACCGTAATTATCCGGACAATGCGAGCTTCGCTTTAGCCCGGGTGTGTCATTTTGTCCGGCTGCACGAGGCGATCAAATTCATCCGCGGAAACAAATCCGAGCCGCAAAGCCTCTTCCTTCAGCGTCGTTCCGCGCGCATGCGCCGACTTGGCGACCTTGGCTGCGTTGTCGTAACCGATCTTCGGCGCGAGTGCGGTGACCAGCATCAGCGAGCGCTGCATCAGTTCGTTGATGCGCTTTTCGTCGGCGCGTATTCCGACAACGCAATGCTCGGTAAATGAGCGGACAACGTCAGACAGCAATTGAATGGAATTTATCATACAGTATGCCAACACAGGCTTGTACACGTTCAACTCGAAATGGCCCTGGCTGCCGGCGACGGTGATCGTGGTCTGATTGCCGAACACTTGGCAGCAGACCATGGTCATGGCTTCGCACTGGGTCGGATTGACCTTGCCCGGCATGATCGACGAGCCCGGCTCGTTCTCGGGCAGAATCAACTCGCCGAGGCCCGAGCGCGGGCCCGAGCCGAGCAAGCGGATATCGTTGGCGATCTTGAACAGGCCGGTCGCCACCGAGTTGATCGCGCCGTGTACCAGCACATAGGCGTCGTTGGAAGCCAGCGCCTCGAACTTGTTGGCCGCGCTGGTGAAGGGCAGCTTGGTGATCTTGGCGACGTGGCGCGCGAAGGTTTTTGCAAATCGCGGCTTCGAGTTGAGGCCGGTGCCGACGGCGGTGCCGCCCTGCGCCAGCGGAAACAGATCCTTCACCGCGACGCGCAGCCGCGCGATGCCGCTCTCGACCTGCGCGGCGTAGCCGGAGAATTCCTGGCCGAGCGTCAGCGGCGTCGCATCCTGGGTATGGGTGCGCCCGATCTTGACGATCCTGGCAAACGTCTTCTCCTTCTTGCGCAACGCGCGATGCAGTTCGGTGAGTGCCGGAATCAGATCGGCGACGATGCGGCTCGCTGCGGCGATATGCATCGCGGTCGGAAACGAGTCGTTCGATGACTGACTCATGTTGACGTGATCGTTCGGATGGATCGGCTTCTTGGCGCCAAGCTCGCCGCCGAGCATCTGGTTGGCGCGGTTGGCGATCACCTCGTTCACGTTCATGTTGCTCTGCGTGCCCGAACCGGTCTGCCAGACCACCAGCGGGAAATTGTCGTCGAGCTTGCCTTCAATTACTTCCTTGGCTGCGCGGATGATGGCGCCGGCGCGGCGCGCATCGAGCTGGCCGAGCTCGCGATTGGTCTCCGCGGCCGCAAGCTTCACGATGCCGAGTGCATGGACGATCGCGATCGGCATGCGGTCGTGGCCGATCTTGAAATTCTGCCGCGAGCGTTCGGTCTGCGCGCCCCAATAGCGGTCGGCGGGAACGTCGATCGGACCGAAGCTGTCGGTCTCGCTGCGGGTCTTTGCCTTGGAGGGGATCGTCGATCGAGCCATCATGCTTTCCGTGGATGCTTGCCGTTGCGTCATCAAAACGTGGCCCGGCGCGGCAACGCGACAGCGTCCGCGTGAAGGGCACGTTCATGCAGAAGGTAGGCCGCGATGACGATTTGTCATCCCGATCCCGGCAAGCATCCTACAAGGTCGAGGCGTGATCTGCGCTTAGATTATTTCTTGCGGAAGCGGTCCAGCCGCACGACCTCGGCGCCTTCGCTGGGCTTCGCGGGCTCCTGCTCGGTCTCGGCGCTCTCGGTCTCGGCCGCTGCGTGGGCCGCAGGGGCGGGCAGGGGAGAGGCCGGTGCGGTGGCGGGAGGGGCTTCTTCGGACAGTGCGTCCGAGACATCGAAGCGCAAATCGAACGGCGCGGACGGATCGAGGAAGCGCGTCACCGCGGCGAACGGCACGGTCAGCCGCTCGGGAATCCCGCCGAACGACAGGCCGACCTCGAAGCGATCCTCGGTCACCACCAGATCCCAGAACTGGTGCTGCAGGATGATGGTCATCTCCTCCGGATACTGCGCGAGCAGCCGGGGCGACAGCTTCACGCCGTCGCCGTGCGACAGGAAGGTGATGTAGAAATGGTGCTCACCTGGCAGGCCATGTTCGGCGGCGTCGGACAACACCCGGCGCAGCACCCCGCGCAGCGCATCGCGCGCCAGCACGTCATATCGGATGTGATCGGTCGCCATGGTGATCCTGTCGCTTCGAAAATGCCCGCCGGGGCGGCGCCGGACCGGCCGACTCGCCCTTTGCCATGCTACCCCGCCGGGAGCCGGAAATCAGCAGGGCTGGCCGCTGAAATGCGCGCGGACGCCCGATTGGGAAACAAGGGATAAAGTGGAGGCTTCTGTTGCCAGGTGCCTCCGAACCCCGCCTAGCGGAGCTTAACCCGCTAGGACTTTAAGATGGTCTTTCAAACTGCGTTACGCAGCCTGAGCAACCGGAGCAAAGTTGTCGTTGGCAACTATTGCATTGGCCCGATGTCGGCGGAACCATACCGAGAAAAAACACGCCCTTTACGCCCTCGTCGATCCTATTTCGCCCCCGCCGAAAGCCACCGCGACGGATGGATTTTGGTGGAGGCGCCGGGTACCGCCCCCGGGTCCGAATGGTTTATTGCGACGGTCATTTATTTCCATAGCCGGCGAACCGGCACCCCCAATATAGCGGCAAAGTCTTAGAAAAACAGAGCCGATTCAGGCCCTTTCGGCTGTAAAAACCCGCCGATTTGGGGTTGGCCAGGGTCTTGGCGCTGTCCCGGCGCCGTTCTAGGTTTCGTCCATGCCCCCGGATTCTCCGCCGGTTGCCGCCCCGGCACCGGATGCCTCCGCACCATCGCCGCCCCACCAGCCCGGCCTGCTCGAGCTGTTCCTGGCCTTTGCCAAGATGTCGCTGGCCGGCTTTGGCGGGGTTCTGGTCTGGGCCCGGCGCGCGATCGTCGAGCAGCACCGCTGGATGACCGCGGAGGAGTTCAACGAGACCTTCGCGCTGTGCCATTTCCTGCCAGGTCCGAACATCGTCAACCTGTCGGTCGTATTCGGCTCGCGCTTTCGCGGCATAGCCGGCGGGCTCGCGGCCTTCGCCGGGCTGGTCGGGCCGCCGATGGTGATCGCGACCATCCTTGCCGCGCTCTATGCCCGCTACGGCGACATCGACGTGCTGCGCCGGACGCTCGCCGGCGTCGCCTGCGCCGCGGTCGGGCTGCTGTTCGCCGTCGTCTTCAAGATGATGATGCCGCTCCTGAAGCGGCGCGATGTCACGGGCCTCGTCATTCTGGCTGCTGTTTTCGTCGCGATCGGACTGATCCGCTGGCCGCTCCAGATCGTGCTGCTGGTGGCGATCCCGCTCAGCATTGCGACGACGGTCCTGGCGCGCCGCATGGTGCGGGCATGAGCTCGGAGTCCAACCCCATCGCGGCGCTGGTCTGGACCTTCGGCCTGATGTCGCTGTTTGCGGTCGGCGGCGCCAATTCGGCGATTCCCGAAATGCACCGTGCCGCCGTCGACGTGCATCACTGGCTGACCGACAAGCAGTTCGCCGACGTATTCGCGATCTCGCAGCTCTCGCCGGGGCCGAACGTGCTGATCGTGACCTTGATAGGCTATTCTGTCGCAGGCGTCGCCGGGGCGTTGGCCGCGACGGTGGCGATGTGCGGACCGACCGCGCTGCTTGCCTATTGTGTGAGCCGTTTCCTCGATCGCTCGCGCGAGGCGCGCTGGCCGGCGATGATCCAGGCGGCACTGGTTCCGCTGTCGATCGGTCTGATGGCGGCCTCCGGCCTGATCGTGGCGCAGACCTCAGACCAAAGTTGGATCGCGGTCCTGATCACCATTGTCGCGGCCGCGCTTGCTTTTGCGACGCGGATCAACCCTTTGTGGATGTTGCTGGCCGGAGGCCTCTTGGGTTTCGCTGGCGTTATCTGACGAAAATCGCTAGCAAGGCTCTCGGTCAACGCACCACAAACCAAGCCATTCAATCAAAACGGGCGGGACAGCCCTGACGGGGGAAGCGAAGTCATGAGCGATACGCCGAGCGAGGCGCCGGTCAAATCGATCTTGCCGAAATGGGTGCGCGGTCCGCAGGATTTTGTCGGCGGGCTCGCCATGATGGCGGTTGCGCTGTTTGCCTTGTGGGCCTCGAGCGATTTGCAGGGCATGCACGGATTTTCGTTCGGCGCCGGAACCGCGCCGCGCATGTTCGCAGTGCTGCTGCTGTTGCTCGGCGGTGGTGTCGCGCTGATGGGAGTTCTGCAGAATGGCCCGCATATCGCGGCCTATTCCTGGCGCGGCCCGTTGTTCGTATCCGCCGCAATCGTGTTCTTCGCATTGGCGATCCGGCCACTCGGGCTTGTGGTCTCCGCCTTTGCCGCCTTCATGATCGCGGCGATGGGCTCGCAGGAGACGAAATTGGTCGAGGCCATCATTGTCGGCGCCTGTCTGACCCTCGGCTGCGCGCTGCTTTTCCCCTATGTGCTGGGACTTCCGATGCCGATGTTCCCGCGTTTCCTGATCCAGTGAGGGCCTGATGGAACTGTTTGCCAATCTCGCCCACGGTTTCGCGGTCGCATTCTCGCCGATCAACCTTCTGATGTGCCTGATCGGCGCACTGGTCGGCACGCTGGTCGGCGTGCTGCCGGGCATCGGCACCATCGCCACCGTCGCCATGCTGCTGCCGATCACCTTCGGCCTGCCGCCGGTCGGTGCGCTGATCATGCTCGCCGGCATCTATTACGGCGCGCAATATGGCGGCTCGACCACCTCGATCCTGGTCAATATTCCGGGCGAGGCGACCTCCGTCGTCACCGCGCTCGACGGCCACCAGATGGCCAAGCAGGGCCGCGCCGGTCCGGCTCTGGCGATCGCCGCGATCGGCTCGTTCTTCGCTGGCTGCGTCGCGACCGTGCTGATCGCCGTGCTCGGCGCGCCGCTGACCAAGCTCGCGCTGGCGTTCGGTCCGGCTGAATATTTCTCGCTGATGGTGCTCGGCCTGATCTTCGCGGTCGTGCTCGCCAAGGGCTCGGTGCTGAAGGCGATCGCGATGATCGTGTTCGGCCTGTTGCTGTCGATGGTCGGCTCCGACATCGAGACCGGCGCCTCGCGCATGGCCTTCAACATCCCCGAACTCGCCGACGGTCTCGGCTTTGCCACCGTGGCGATGGGTGTGTTCGGCTTCGCGGAGATCATCCGCAACCTCGACCACGGCGCCGAGATGAACCGCAACCTGGTGCAGCAGAAGATCACCGGCCTGATGCCGACCAGGAAGGACATCGCGGATTCAACGCCGGCGATCCTGCGCGGCACCGTGCTTGGCTCGATCCTCGGCATCCTGCCGGGCGGCGGCGCCGTGATCGCCTCGTTCGCGGCCTATACGCTGGAGAAGAAGCTGGCGAAGGATCCGAAGCGGTTCGGCCGCGGCGCGATCGAGGGCGTGGCGGCGCCGGAAAGCGCCAACAACGCCGCGGCGCAGACCTCGTTCATCCCGCTGCTCACGCTCGGCATCCCGCCGAACGCGGTGATGGCGCTGATGGTCGGTGCGATGACCATTCACGGCATCGTGCCGGGCCCGCAGGTGATGCAGAAGCAGCCCGATCTGGTCTGGGGCATGATCGCCTCGATGTGGATCGGCAATCTGATGCTGATCATCATCAACCTGCCGTTGGTGGGCATCTGGGTCCGTCTGCTGCGCGTGCCGTACCGGCTGATGTTCCCCTCGATCGTGGTGTTCTGCGCGATCGGCATCTACTCGGTGAACAACGCGCCGGTCGACGTCGTGCTCGCCGGCGTGTTCGGCCTGGTCGGCTATTGGCTGATCAAGCACGATTTCGAGCCGGCACCGCTGCTGCTCGGCATGGTGCTGGGCCCGCTGATGGAGGAGAACCTGCGTCGCGCGCTGTTGATCTCGCGCGGCGACTGGAGCGTGTTCGTCTCGCGGCCGCTGTCGGCGGTGCTGCTGGCGATCGCGGCCGGTCTCCTGGTGCTTGCCGTGCTGCCGACCTTGCGTGCCAAGCGCGACGAAGTGTTCGTGGAGTCCGAGGGCTGAGCGAGCCGCCGGCCCTGCGTCGGCGCGCCGCAGGCGGAAGTCGAATCGACACTCGATGTCGTCCCGTGAAATGAAAATGCCGGCCGATTTGGCCGGCATTTTTATTGGTCAAACGTTCCGGGAGGAATTGAGATGATGTCCATTCGCTCGCTTGCGGGCGCATGCCTTTCGGCATTTGTAGCGCTCGGCGCTTTCGCCGTGCCGGCGTCCGCGCAAAACTATCCGACTCGCACCATCACCATGATCGTGCCGTTCGCAGCCGGCGGCCCGACCGATGTCATCTCGCGCATCGTGACCGCGCACATGGCGCAGACGCTGGGACAGAGCATCGTGATCGAGAACGTGGTCGGCGCCGGCGGCACCACCGCGACGACGCGCGCCGCACGCGCCGCCAATGACGGCTATACGTTGATCACAGGGCATATGGGCACACACGCCGCCTCCGTGCCGCTCTATCCGAAGCTTGCCTACCACCCGGAAAAGGATTTCGAGCCCGTCGCGCTGCTCGCCGGCACGCCGATCCTGATCCTTGCCCGCAAGGACTTTCCGCCGAAGGACCTCAAGGAATTCGTCGCCTACGTGAAGGCCAATGCCGAGAAGGTCAACGCCGCGCATGCCGGCATCGGCTCGGTCTCGCACGCCTCCTGCGAGCTCCTGAACTCGATCCTCGGCGTCAAGCCGGTCGGAGTGCCCTTCAACGGCACCGGCCCGGCCATGAATGCGCTGGTCGCCGGCCAGGTCGACTACATGTGCGACCAGATCGTCAACGCGGTGCCGCAGATCAACGCCGGCACCATCAAGGCCTATGCGGTCGCCACCCCCGAGCGCAACCCGTCGCTGCCCAATGTGCCGACCACGACGGAAGCCGGCTTGCCGGCATTCCAGGCCCAGGCCTGGAATGCGATTTTCGCGCCGAAGGGAACTTCGCCCGCCATCATCGCCACGTTGAATGCCGCGGCCATCAAGGCGCTTGACGATGAGAACGTCCGCAAGCGCCTGCTCGACCTCGGCAGCGTGATCCCGGCGCCCGCCAACCGTACGCCGGAGGCGCTTGCGACGCTCGTCAAGAACGAGATCGCGAAGTGGACGCCGGTGCTCAAGCCGGCAACTTAATCCAGTACAATCAGGCAGATAGGGCAGGGGCGGGACGCGAGTTCCGCCCCTTGTCGTTTGGCGCGGAGTGCTCACTTTTCAGGGTATAATCGGTACGTTCAGCCGAATCAGCGTGCCGACCGGCGGCCTTGGCCGCTACATTGGTCGTTCTCTCGAAAGCCCGAAACAGACGCCATGAACCAGTATCACGACTTGCTCGAACGCATCCTCGCCGACGGTGCCGAGAAGCACGACCGCACCGGCACCGGGACGCTGTCGATCTTCGGTCATCAGATGCGTTTCAACCTCGCGGCCGGCTTCCCGATGCTGACCACCAAGCGGCTGCCGCTGAAGGCGATCGTGCACGAGCTGCTCTGGTTCCTCGCCGGCGACACCAACATCAAATATCTCAACGACAACGGCGTCACGATCTGGGACGAATGGGCCGACGCCAACGGCGACCTCGGTCCGGTGTACGGCTCGCAATGGCGGTCGTGGCCCGCGCCGGATGGCCGTAGCATCGACCAGATCGCTGGCGTGGTCGAGATGATCAAGCGCAATCCGGATTCGCGACGGCTGATCGTCAGCGCCTGGAATCCGGCCGAGGTCGACAAGATGGCGCTGCCGCCGTGCCATTGCCTGTTCCAGTTCTATGTCGCGAACGGCAAATTGTCCTGTCAGCTCTATCAGCGCTCGGGCGACGTCTTCCTCGGCGTACCCTTCAATATCGCCTCCTATGCGCTGCTCACCATGATGGTCGCGCAGGTGACCGGGCTGAAGCCCGGCGATTTCGTGCACTCGCTCGGCGACGCGCACCTCTACTCCAACCATCTCGAGCAGGCGCGCCTGCAGTTGACGCGGCCGACGCGGCCGTTGCCGACGATGGCGATCAATCCGGACGTGAAGGATATCTTCGCGTTCCGCTACGAGGACTTCAAACTCGAAGGTTACGACCCGCATCCGCACATCAAGGCCGAGGTGGCGGTATGAGTTGCGGTCCGAGGGATTGAATGTCGCTGACGATCCGCCGCGCGCGGCCCGATGAGGCCGGACTGGTGTTCTCGCTGGTCCGCGAACTCGCCGAATACGAAAAGCTTCTGCATGAGGTTCACGCCAGCGAGGCCGATATCGCCGAGGCGCTGTTCGGCGCCAACCCACGGCTCTATTGCGACATCGCGGAATGGAACGGCGAGCCTGCCGGCTTCGCGGTCTGGTTCGTCAACTTCTCGACCTTCGCCGGCCGTCACGGCATCTATCTCGAAGACCTCTTCGTGCGTCCGGCGCTGCGCGGCAAGGGCATCGGCAAGGCGCTGCTCGTGCATCTGGCGAAGCAATGCCTCGCCAATGGCTGGTCGCGCCTGCAATGGGCGGTGCTCGACTGGAACGCGCCGTCGATTGCATTCTACAAGTCACTCGGCGCCGAGATGATGGACGAATGGACGATTTGCCGCGTCTCCGGCGAGGCGCTGTCGACGCTCGCGGAAGGGACGCTCTGATGGAGATCGTGCTCGTCGTAGCGGTCGCCGAGAACGGCGTGATCGGGAGCGACAACGCCATTCCGTGGCGGCTGAAATCCGACCAGCAGCGTTTCAAGGCGATTACGTTGAACAAGCCCGTCGTGATGGGGCGCAAGACCTTCGAGTCCCTGCGCAGGCCGCTGCCGGGCCGCACCAACATCGTGGTGACGCGCGATCCCAACTACCGCGCGCGCGGCGCCATCGTCACGACGTCGTTTGACAACGCCCGCGCCATTGCGCTTGGCGACGCGCTGCGGCGTTTCGCCACTGAGATTGCAATCATCGGTGGCGCGGAAATCTACGCGCAATGGATGGGCACCGCCGATCGCCTTGAGATCACCGAGGTCCATGCCCGGCCGGACGGCGACACGCGGTTCGACAAAATCGATGCGCAGCTGTGGGACGAGGTGGCGCGCGTGCGAAATCCGGCAGGCCCGGACGACAGTGCCGACTTCTCCTATGTGACATATCGTCGACGCGGCCCGGGTTAACCAATGTTTGCATTGACAATTATGCCCCGGCGCATAGCTCGTCCGGCCAGGAAGCTTGCGTTGTAAGGGCCCTAGCGGTCCCCTATAACCGGGCCGGACATTCGAGGCCGGGCGTCCCGTCCGGACTTGCTGAGGAGATGTTTGATGCCGTGGAAAAATCAAGGCGGGGGGCCCTGGGGCTCGGGTCCGAAAGGGCCATGGGGCACCGGTCCGCAGTCAGCCGGGCCAAGGCCGCCGGATCTTGAGGATCTGCTGCGGCGCGGCCAGGACCGCCTGCAGCAGTGGCTGCCCGGCGGACATTTCAGCGGCATGGGCGTCGCGCTGGTGCTGGTCGCCGCGCTGGCGATCTGGTTCGCGACCGGCATCTTCCGCGTGCAGTCCGAAGAGCTCGGCGTCGTGCTGCGCTTCGGCAAGTATGTCCGCGATGCGCAGCCGGGCCTGCGCTACCACCTGCCATATCCGATTGAGACAGTGCTGCTGCCGAAAGCGCTGCGCGTCAACACGATCTCGATCGGCATGACGCTGATCGACGATCCCGCTCGCCGCGGCCGCACCATGCGCGACGTGCCGGAAGAGAGCCTGATGCTGACCGGCGACGAGAACATCGTCGACGTCGACTTCACGGTGCTGTGGCGCATCAAGCCGGGTGGAGCCGGCGCCTATCTGTTCAACATCCAGAATCCCGAAGGCACCGTGAAGGCGGTTGCCGAAAGCGCGATGCGTGAGGTGATCGGCCGCTCGCAGATCCAGCCGATCCTGACCGGGGCGCGCAACGTCACCGAGCAGAGCGTCCAGGAGCTGATGCAGAGGACGCTCGATACCTACAACGCGGGCATCCAGATCACGCAGGTGCAGATGCAGAAGGTCGATCCGCCGGCGCAGGTGATCGACGCATTCCGCGACGTGCAGGCGGCGCGCGCCGACCTCGAGCGCAAGCAGAACGAGGCACAGACCTACGCCAACCGGATCGTACCGGAAGCGCGCGGTCGTTCCGCGCAGATCCTCCAAGCCGCCGAAGGCTACAAGGAGCAGGCGGTCGCCGACGCCAAGGGCCAGAGCGCACGCTTCCTGAAAGTCTATGAAGAGTACAAGAAGGCACCCGACGTGACGCGCGAGCGCATCTATCTGGAGACCATGGAAAAAGTGCTCGGCGGCTCCGAGAAGCTGGTTTACGACGGCGGCCCGGGCCAGAACATCGTGCCCTACCTTCCGCTCGGCGAACTGACGCCGCGGCGTCCGGCGGCACCGGCCACGACCGGCCAGCAGCAGGGAGCCACCCGATGAGGTCTCCCGTCACCGGCATTGTGTCCCTGATCATCCTCTTCATTGTGCTCGCCGTCGGCTACAGCTCGGTGTTCGCCGTGCAGCAGACCGAGCAGACCATCGTCCTGCGGTTCGGCGAGCCGGTCGACATCGTCACCGAGCCCGGCCTGCACTTCAAGGCGCCGTGGAATTCGGTGATCAACGTCGACAAGCGCATCCTCGATCTGGAAAACCCGTCGCAGGAGGTGATCGCCTCCGACCAGAAGCGGCTCGTGGTGGACGCCTTCGCGCGCTATCGCATCAAGAATGCATTGCGCTACTACACCAGCGTCGGCTCGATCCAGGCCGCCAATCTGCAGCTGACCACGCTGCTGAACGCAGCGCTGCGCCGCGTGCTCGGCGAGGTCAACTTCATCACCGTGGTGCGTGACGATCGCGAGAAGCTGATGCAGCGGATCCGCGAGCAGCTCGATAGGGAAGCGGACGGATACGGCATCGAGGTTGTCGACGTCCGCATCCGCCGTGCCGACCTGCCGGAGCAGAACAGCCAGGCCGTCTACAACCGCATGAAGACCGAACGTGAGCGCGAGGCGGCCGAGTTCCGTGCCCAGGGCGACCAGAAGGCGCAGGAAATCCGCTCGAAGGCCGACCGCGAAGCGACCGTGATCGTCGCCGAGGCGAACTCGGCCGCGGATCAGACTCGCGGTGCGGGTGACGCCGAGCGCAACCGCCTGTTCGCCGAAGCCTATGGCAAGGACAAGGACTTCTTCGCGTTCTATCGCTCGATGACGGCCTATGAGAACGGCCTGCGTTCCAGCGACACGCGTTTCCTGTTGCGGCCGGACTCGGAATTCTTCAGATACTTCGGCGGTGCAAGCGGCAAGTTGCCTGAGGCGGCCGCCGCGCCGAAACAGTAACGTCACGACTTGAACTTCAGGACTTGGCGGCGATGCGGATGACGCTTCGCCGCCGACCAAAAACAACAAGCATCGAGCGGGAGGCTGCCATCCGATGAAGTCCATAGCGTTCGGCGACTTCCTCATCGGGTTGGGAATCCTGTTCGTGCTCGAAGGCATTCTGTTCGCGGCAAGCCCCGCCTGGATGCGCCGGGCGATGAAGAGCGCGCTGGCGACACCCGACAACATCCTGCGCATCGTCGGTATCGGCTCGGCGGTCGCCGGGCTTGTCCTGATCTGGGTGGTGCGAAGATAGTCGCCGCTCCGGAGCATGCGAAGCATGACCGCCAATGCGCGATTGCGCATCGGGGAACCTCGAGATTCCCCAAGGTGCGCAATTGCGTCCCCGGGGTTCAGCCTTGTCGGGCTGCCCCGGAATGACAGGCAAGACTGAACATATCGTGAGCCTCTCGCCGCCGGTATTTCGCCGAAATGCCCGGGTGAGATGCTTGCGCCGTATGCCTGTTCGGGCGCACTCTGTAACTAGCTCATTTGAACCCGTTTGCCTGGAGAAACTCCGACATGACCGCTGCCAGACCAGCCCTGACCCGCCGCTTCCGCATGATGGGAGCCGCGATCTCGATCGGTGCTGCGAGCATGCTGAGCTCCGTGCCGGCGTTCGCACGCGGTCCTGAAGGCATCGCCGACATCGCCGAGAAGGTGATCGACGCCGTCGTCAACATCTCGACGTCGCAGACCGTCGAGGCCAAGGACCGGACGATGCCGCAGCTGCCGCCGGGCTCGCCGTTCGAGGAATTCTTCGACGACTTCTTCAAGAACCGCCGCGGACCGCCCGGCAAGGGCGGCGACAAGAGCGGTGAGTTCCAGCCGCGCAAGACCAACTCGCTCGGCTCAGGCTTCATCGTCGACACTGCGGGCATCGTCGTCACCAACAACCACGTCATCGCCGACGCCGACGAGATCAACGTCATCCTCAACGACGGCACCAAGATCAAGGCCGAGCTGGTCGGCGTCGACAAGAAGACCGACCTCGCGGTCCTGAAATTCAAGCCGCCGAAGCCGCTCACCGCGGTCAAGTTCGGCGACAGCGACAAGATCCGGCTCGGCGACTGGGTGGTCGCGATCGGCAACCCGTTCAGCCTCGGCGGCACGGTGACCGCGGGCATCGTCTCGGCCAAGAACCGTGACATCAGCCAGGGCCCGTATGACAGCTACATCCAGACCGACGCCGCCATCAACCGCGGCAATTCCGGCGGTCCGCTGTTCAACCTCGATGGTGAGGTGATCGGCGTCAACACGCTGATCATCTCGCCGACCGGCGGTTCGATCGGCCTCGGCTTCGCCGTGCCGTCGAAGACCGTGGCCGGCGTGGTCGACCAGCTGCAGAAATTCGGCGAGCTGCGCCGCGGCTGGCTCGGCGTGCGCATCCAGCAGGTCACCGACGAGATCGCAGACAGCCTCAACATCAAGCCGGCGCGCGGCGCGCTGGTTGCCGGCGTCGACGACAAGGGGCCGGCCAAGCCGGCCGGCATCGAGCCCGGTGACGTCGTCGTCAAGTTCGACGGCAAGGACGTCAAGGACCCCAAGGATCTGTCGCGCATCGTTGCCGATACGGCGGTCGGCAAGGAAGTCGACGTCGTCGTCATCCGCAAGGGCAATGAGGAGACCCGCAAGGTCACGCTCGGCCGGCTCGAGGACAATGAGAAGGTTCAGCAGGTCAACGCCAAGTCGAAGGACGACACCGCCGAGAAGCCGGTGACCCAGAAGGCGCTCGGTCTCGACCTCGCCGCGCTGAGCAAGGACCTGCGCACCAAGTACAAGATCAAGGACAGCGTGAAGGGCGTCGTCGTCACCGGCGTCGACGGCAATTCCGATGCCGCCGAGAAGCGGCTGTCGGCGGGCGATGTCATCGTCGAGGTGGCGCAGGAGGCGGTGTCGAGCGCCGCTGACATCAAGAAGCGCGTCGATCAACTCAAGAAGGACGGCAAGAAGTCGGTGCTGTTGCTGGTCTCGAACGGCGACGGCGAACTGCGCTTCGTCGCGCTCGGCGTGCAGTAACATTCACATACGTCATTCCGGGGCGGTCCGCAGGACCGAACCCGGAATCTCGAGATTCCGGGTTCGATGCTTCGCATCGCCCCGGAATGACGGTTTGCTACCCCGCCACGAACTCATCCCGCCGGTAGCCCTGCGCGTACAGCAGCGCGGTGAGATCGCCGTGGTCGATCCGGACCGCGGCCGCGGCCGCGACCGCCGGCTTGGCGTGATAGGCTACGCCGAGGCCCGCAGCCTGGATCATGCCGAGATCGTTGGCGCCGTCGCCCACCACAAGGGTGTCGATCTCGTCGAGATCGAAGGACACGGTGAGCTCGATCAAGGTGGCGAGCTTGGTGGCGCGGCCGAGGATCGGCTCGACCACCTCACCGGTCAGCTTGCCGTCCACGACCTGCAACTGGTTGGCGCGGTTTTCCTGAAAGCCGACCTTCGCCGCGACCACCTTGGTGAACAAGGTGAAGCCGCCCGAGATCAGGCAGGTATAGGCGCCGTGCGCGCGCATGGTCATGACCAGTTCGCGGCCGCCCGGCGTCAGCGTGATGCGCTTGTCGAGCACCTCGTCGACCACGCTGACCGGCAGTCCCTTGAGCAGCACCACCCGCTCGCGCAGCGCGGACTCGAACTCGATCTCGCCGCGCATGGCACGCTCGGTGATCGCAGCGACATGGGCCTTGAGCCCGGCGAAGTCGGCGAGCTCGTCGATGCACTCCTGGCCGATCATGGTGGAATCCATGTCGGCCAGAAAAAGCTTCTTGCGCCGGGCGATCCGAGGCTGCACGACGATGTCGATCGGCAGGTCGCCGCGGGCCTGGCGAAGGCGTTCCTCGATTGTCTTGATACCGTCCCTGCTGCTGTCCTCGCTTTCGAACGGAATGTCGGCGGCGACTTCGTTGAACAGCCACTGCGCCGGGCCGGGTGAGGGCAGCACGGCCCGCGCACCGTCGACGATGGTGGAGTCGAGCGCGGGGGTTGCAGGATTGCAGATCAGCGTGGCAACGAGGGACATGCAGGCGCATTCGGGATTGTTGAACAAGGCAGTGCTTATCGCAGGGCCGACCGCCAGCGGCAAGTCGGCGCTGGCGCTCGAACTCGCGCAGCGGACCGGCGGGGTCGTGATCAACACCGACTCCATGCAGGTCTATCGTGACCTCCGGATCATCACCGCGCGGCCGACTGCAGGCGAAGAGGCGCTGGTTCCGCACCGGCTCTATGGCCATGTCGACGCCGGCGTGAATTTCTCCGCTGGCGCCTGGGTGGCCGATGCGGCGAAGGTGCTCGGCGAGGCGCGTGAGCAGGGACGGCTGCCGATCTTCATCGGCGGCTCGGGCCTCTATTTCAAGGCGCTGACGCGCGGCTTGTCGGCGGTGCCGCCGATCCCGGCTGATGTGCGCGACGGCGTGCGCGCACGGCTCGAGCAGCACGGCGTCGAGGCGCTGCATGCCGAGCTTGCAGCGCGCGATCCGGTGTCGGCCGAGCGGCTGAAGCCGCGCGACCGCACCCGCATCGCGCGCGCGCTCGAGGTGGTCGAGGCCACCGGCCGCCCGCTGCCGGACTGGCATCGCGAGGGCCTGCCGCCACTGCTGCCGCCGGGCGATTTTCATGCGCTGTTTCTCGCGCCGGAGCGCGAGAGGCTCTATGCACGGATCGACGCCCGCTTCGGTGTCATGCTCGATGCCGGCGCGCTCGACGAGGTCGCGGCGCTGGCGGCGCGTGGGCTCGATCCGTTGCTGCCGGCGATGAAGGCCCATGGGGTGCCGGCGCTGATCCGGCACCTGAGGGGAGAGATCAGCCGCGAGGAGGCCGCCGAGATCGGCCGGGCCGACACCCGCCATTATGCGAAGCGCCAGTTCACCTGGTTTCGCCATCAGCTCCCGGAATTCGAATGGGTGGTGCCGGAAGCTGGCGGGGAATGGCTGGAGAGTCGGGTCCCGTAGCCCGGGCCGGGGGGCCCGCACGCCCGTCAGCCATGCGCGTTCGCCTGCGCAAAAACACTCGCCGAACGAGCGGAACCCCGGTAGAGTACGCAAATCGCGAAAGTGCTTGCCTTGCCTTGACATTCAGGCTTTGGCGGCTATGTTCGCGCAACCTTTGGGAAGACTGGGTCGTCTCGTGCGCAACATTATTACCAAACTGCTTATCGCCGTCGTACCCAGGCACACCGCCGGGGATGGCTAGCGGCCATCCAAATTCGGGCGGTGTGCATGGGGCCTCTGGGGCCCCTTTTTATTGCCCGAAGCCGAACTGACGAGAACTGACAAAAGCCGCGCAAAAACAAGCGCATCCGGAGCGAACCATGACCGACAAGAGCCACGATCCCAATCAGATGACCGGCGCCGCGATGATCGTGCGCGCGCTCATCGATCACGGCGTGCAGCATGTCTTCGGCTATCCCGGCGGTGCGGTGCTTCCGATCTACGACGAGATCTTCCAGCAGAGCGAGGTCGAGCACATCCTGGTCCGTCACGAGCAGGGCGCCGGCCATGCCGCCGAAGGCTATGCCCGCTCGACCGGCAAGCCCGGCGTGGTGCTGGTGACGTCGGGCCCCGGCGCCACCAACATGGTGACTCCGCTGACCGACGCGCTGATGGATTCGATCCCGCTGGTCTGCATCACCGGCCAGGTGCCGACCCACCTGATCGGCAACGACGCCTTCCAGGAGTGCGACACGGTCGGCATCACGCGGCCCGCCACCAAGCACAATTGGCTGGTCCGCGACGTCAACGACCTCGCCAGGGTGCTGCACGAGGCCTTCTATGTCGCCACCACCGGCCGGCCCGGCCCGGTCGTGGTCGACGTGCCGAAGGACGTGCAGTTCGCGACCGGCACCTATCATCCGCCGCGCAAGTCGGACGTGCACATCTCCTACACGCCGCGCGTCAAGGGCGACGCGACCCAGATCCGCAAGGCGGTGGCGATGCTCGCCAATGCCAAACGTCCCGTGATCTATTCCGGCGGCGGCGTGATCAATTCGGGTCCTGAGGCCTCGAAACTGCTGCGCCAGTTGGTGGAGGCGACTGGCTTCCCAATCACCTCGACCCTGATGGGGCTGGGCGCCTATCCCGCTTCGGGCCCGAACTGGCTCGGCATGCTGGGCATGCACGGCACCTACGAAGCCAACATGACGATGCATGATTGCGACGTCATGCTGTGCGTCGGCGCGCGCTTCGACGACCGCATCACCGGCCGTACCGACGCCTTCTCGCCGGGCTCGAAGAAGATCCACATCGACATCGACCCGTCCTCGATCAACAAGAACATCCGCGTCGACGTGCCGATCATCGGCGACGCCGGCAACGTGCTCGGCGATTTGCTGCAGGTGTTCAAGGCAGAAGCCAAGAAGCCGGACATCAAGTCGTGGTGGCAGCAGATCGCGCAATGGCGCGCGCGCAACTCGCTGTCCTACCGCAAGAACAACGATATCATCCTGCCGCAATACGCGATCCAGCGCCTGTTCGAGCTGACCCGCGGCAAGGACACCTACATCACGACCGAGGTCGGTCAGCACCAGATGTGGGCCGCGCAGTTCTTCGGCTTCGAGGAGCCGCACCGCTGGATGACCTCGGGCGGTCTCGGCACCATGGGCTACGGCCTGCCGGCCGCGGTCGGCGTGCAGGTGGCGCATCCGGACAGCCTGGTGATCGACATCGCCGGCGACGCCTCGGTGCAGATGACGATCCAGGAGATGTCGACGGCGGTCCAGTTCGAGCTGCCGATCAAGATATTCATCCTGAACAACCAGTACATGGGCATGGTGCGGCAATGGCAGCAGCTGCTGCACGGCAACCGCCTGTCGCATTCCTACTCCGAGGCGCTGCCGGACTTCGTCAAGCTCGCCGACGCCTATGGCTGCGTCGGGCTGCAGGCGACCAAGCCGTCCGATCTCGACGGCGCGATCAAGGAGATGATCTCGATCAAGCGCCCGGTGCTGTTCGATTGCCGCGTCGCCGCGCTGGAGAATTGCTTCCCGATGATCCCGTCCGGCAAGGCGCATAACGAGATGCTGCTGCCGGAAGAGGCGACCGATGAGGCCACCGCGAAGGCCTTCTCCGGTGGCAAGGCGCTGGTGTGATGATGGATCGACGCGGAGCACTCTCTTTTCACCTCGCCCCGCTTGCGGGGAGAGGTCGGATTGCGCGCAAGCGCAATCCGGGTGAGGGGGAGTCTCCGCGAGTCCGTTTCTCACCATTGCTCTGGAAGCAGCTCCTCACCCCGCAAAGAGCGGGCAGACGGAACTTATCGCGCGCTCGGATGGAGGGCGGCTCCCATGTTTGACCTCAACGAGCTCGAGCGCGCGCACCGGATCGTCGGCACCGCGGTGCCGGCGACGCCGGCGCACGCCTGGCCGCTGCTGGCGGAGCGGCTCGGCACCGAGGTCGTGGTCAAGCATGAGAACCACACGCCGACCGGCGCCTTCAAGGTGCGCGGCGGCCTGGTCTATCTCGAACGGCTGAAGCGCGAGCGGCCCGACGTTCCCGGCATCATCTCGGCGACGCGCGGCAATCACGGCCAGAGCCTGGCGTTCGCGGCAGGACGTCAGGGCGTGTCGGCGACGATCTACGTGCCGCGCGGCAACTCGGTCGAGAAGAACCGCGCCATGCACGCGTTCGGGGCCGAGCTTGTCGAGCACGGCGACGACTTCCAGGCCGCGCGGGAAGAGGCCGAGCGCCGCGCCCAATTCGCCGGCCTGCACATGGTGCCGTCGTTCCACCCGGACCTCGTGCTGGGTGTCGCGACCTACGCGCTCGAACTGTTCCGTACCGCGCCCGATCTCGACATTCTCTATGTGCCGATCGGGCAGGGCTCCGGCATCTGCGGCTGCATCATGGCGCGCGACCTGCTTGGGCTGAAGACCGAGATCGTCGGCGTGCAGTCGACCGAGGCGCCGTCCTATGCGCTGTCGTTTGCGGCCGGAAAGATCGTCACCACCGAGTCCAGCAACACCCTTGCCGACGGCATGGCGACGCGGATTCCGGACGCGGATGCGTTCGCGCTGATCCGCAAGGGTGCCTCCCGCATCGTGCAGGTCAGCGACGACGAGGTCGGGCAGGCGATCCGCGCCTACTGGACCGACACCCACAATCTCGCCGAGGGCGCGGGCGCTGCGGCGCTCGCGGCCGCGCTGCAGGAAAAGAGCAGGCTCGCCGGCAAGCGGGTCGGCCTGATCCTGAGCGGCGGCAATATCGATTTCGATCTGTTCCGGACCTGGATCGGAACGGATGCTGCGCCGGCCGCCGAGCGGGCGGTGGCGTGAACAGAATGTAAGGGGACGACCATGAACCAGCCCGCATCCGCCTATTTCCTCGAAGAGCGTCACGATCCCAACGAGACGCATACTTTGTCCGTGCTCGTGCAGAACGAGCCCGGCGTGCTCGCGCGCGTGATCGGCCTGTTCTCCGGCCGCGGCTACAACATCGAGAGTCTCACCGTCTCGGAGACGGAGAGCCAGAAACATCTCTCGCGGATCACGATCGTCACCACCGGCACGCCGATGGTGATCCAGCAGATCAAGCATCAGCTCGACCGCATGATCCCGGTCTACCGCGTCGTCGACATGACGCTGACCGGCAGCTCGATCGAGCGCGAGCTTGCGATGGTCAAGGTGCGGGGCGGTGGCGATCACCGCGTCGAGGCGCTGCGGCTGGCGGACGCGTTCCGCGCCCGGGTGATCGACGCCACGACCGAGAGCTTCGTGTTCGAGATCACGGGCAATTCGTCCAAGATCAGTCAGTTCATCGACCTGATGCGTCCGCTGGGCCTGGTCGAAGTGTCACGAACCGGGGTGGCCGCGATCACGCGTGGGCCGGAAGGGATGTGAGTCATGTTGGCGCGCGACTGGTACTATACGCAACGGCGGCAGGTCGGTCTCGATACCGCGGTGGCCTCGATCTATGACGTCAGCGAGGACAGCGATGTCCGTGCCCGCCAGGCGCTGACCATGCTCGGCGTCAAGCCGGGCTGGCGGATCGCCGATATCGGCTGCGGCAACGGCGTGCTGGCCACCGAGGCGGCGTTGATGGGCGCCGAGGTCGACGCCATCGACATCTCGCCGGCGATGATCGGGCTTGCCGAAATCTATGCGCGCGACCGCAAGGCGAAGATCCGGACCCAACCGGCCGGCCTGCTGTCGTTCGCCTACCAACCGAATTCCTACGACCTCATCGTCAGCGAGTTCACGTTGCACCATCTGCCGGACTTCTGGAAGGCGGTGGCGCTGTCGCGAATCTTCAACGCGTTGAAGCCCGGCGCGAACTTCTACCTGCGCGACATGGTGTTCGTCGGCATGCCCGACGGTGTCGATCGCGATGTCGAAGGATGGGCCGACTTCTCGATCAAGAATCACGGCTTCGAGCGCGAAAGCGTGATCACCCATATGCGCGACGAATACTCGACCTTCGGCTGGGTGATGGAGCGCATGCTGACCGAGACCGGTTTCACGCTGGTCTCCGTTGATTACCACGCGCCGCTGCACGGCACCTATCTGCTGCGTAAACCGAAGCCCGACGAACAGATCTAGATCCCGACCGAAACGGAAGCACAAGAAGAACAACAATGAAGCCGGCCGATGTTGGCATCGCCGTCATGGTCGCGGTGATCTGGGGGCTTGCGTTCGTCGCAAGCCGGATCGCGCTCGATGAGTTCTCGCCGGAGCTGATGACGACGCTGCGCTTCGCCATCGCCGCGCTGCCGTGCCTGTTCCTGCGCAAGCCCGGCGTTTCCTGGCCGCTTCTGATCGCGATCAGCTCAACGCTGTTCCTCGGCCAGTTCCTCGCACAGGCCTTTGCGATCGCGCATGGCGTTCCCGTCGGGCTTTCCAGCGTGATCGTGCAGAGCCAGGCGCTTTTCACCATCGCCTTCGCCGCCCTGGCCTTCGGGGAAATCCCGACACGGAGCCAGGCAATCGGCATCGCGATCGCCGCGCTCGGCCTGCTGATGATCTGCGGGACGGTCGGCTACGACTTCAGCGTCGCCGCGTTTGCGATCATCATGATCTGCCCGATCAGCTTCGCGATCGGCAATCTTCTCTTGCGGCAGGCGAACGGCGCGCCGATGTTCGATCTGTTCGCCTGGCTGTGCCTGTCAGCCGCGGTGCCGCTCGCGGTGCTGACCTTGATCACGAACGGCCCGCAGCCGACCTGGCATGCGCTGACCCACATGTCGCTGACCGGGCTCGTCTGCATGCTCTGCCTCGGCGGCATCTCGACCAGCATCGCCTACTGGCTGTGGGGCCGGCTGCTGCGGGATTATCCGGCGGCGCAGGTGGTGCCGTTCGCGCTGCTGGTGCCGTTCGTCGGCTCCGCCGCGTCGAGCATCGTGTTCGGCGAGACATTCGGGCCGCTGCGGCTGGCCGGCATGGTCACCGTGATCGCCGGCATCGCCGTGATGCTGCTGTCGAAGCGGCCAAAAGCTCAGCCGAAAGTCGCGTGAGGGCACCATGTCGAATTCGCTGCTGTTCGCCTTTGTCGTGTTCGCTGTCGTGATGTTCTTCACGCCGGGCCCCAACAACATCATGCTGCTGTCGTCGGGGCTGACCTACGGCTTCCGCCGTACAGTGCCCCACATCGCCGGCATCACGGTCGGCTTCGCCTTCATGGTCGGCGCGGTCGGCGTCGGGCTGGGGACCGTCTTCATCGCCTATCCGGTGCTGCAGACGATCCTGAAATATGGCGGCGTCGCCTACCTGATCTATCTCGCCGCCGTCATCGCCATGGCCGAGCCGCCCTCGGCGGACAAGGACGACAGGGGCGGCCGCGGCCCGATGACGTTCTGGGGCGCCGCCATGTTCCAGTGGATCAATGCCAAGGGCTGGGTGATGGTGATCGGCACCATCACGGCCTATGCGGCAATTGCCGCCTTTCCCTGGAACATCGCGATCCAGGTTGGCCTGAGCCTGATCATGGGCACGGTGTCCTGCGTCGTCTGGGCGCTGTTCGGGACCGCCCTGCGGCCGATCCTGACCTCAACCCGGGCGATCCGCGCCTTCAATGTGGTGATGGCCATCCTGCTGCTGGCCTCGCTCTACCCGGTCTTCATGGACGCATGATGCCGCACCGCGCCATGCGAGATGAGGGTTTCCCCTGAGGGGGAAAATGCTCTAGACAACGCCGGAAATTCGCGGGCGCCCGGCGGTTCTGACCTTCCGAAAGCCTGATTCATCGGCCGATTTTGGCCCCCTTCAAACGAGGAAACCACGATGCGAGTTTACTACGATCGCGATGCCGACCTGAACCTGATTAAGGGCAAGAAGGTCGCCATCGTCGGCTACGGCAGCCAGGGCCACGCCCACGCGCTGAACCTGAAGGATTCAGGCGTCAAGGAAGTGGCGATTGCGCTGCGCAAGGGTTCGGCCTCGGCCAAGAAGGCCGAGAACGCCGGCTTCAAGGTGATGGAAGTCGCCGAAGCCGCCAAGTGGGCCGACCTCGTCATGATGCTGACCCCGGACGAGCTGCAGGGCGACATCTATCGCGAGCACCTGCACGACAACATGAAGAAGGGCGCGGCGCTCGTGTTCGCCCACGGCCTCAACGTGCACTTCAACCTGCTCGATCCGCGCAAGTCGGAGGCCAAGCGGTCTTAGGAAGACAACTATAACACTCAACTCCTTGGCTCACAGAACGACATGGCTACGATCCGACTTCCCTGCCTGATCGCGATCGCCAAGGATTCGTCGGGCAACGCCCATGACCTCGGGCTCAGCTATGCCTCGGCGATCGGCGGCGGCCGCGCCGGCATCATCGAGACCACCTTCAAGGAAGAGTGCGAGACCGACCTGTTCGGCGAGCAGGTGGTGCTCTGCGGCGGCCTGGTCGAGTTGATCAAGGGCGGCTACGAAACCCTGGTCGAGGCCGGCTACGCGCCCGAGATGGCCTATTTCGAGTGCCTGCATGAAGTGAAGCTGATCGTCGACCTGATCTATGAAGGCGGCATCGCCAACATGAACTACTCGATCTCCAACACCGCCGAATACGGCGAGTACGTCACCGGTCCGCGCATCGTCACGGCCGAGACCAAGGCGGAGATGAAGCGCGTGCTGGCCGACATCCAGGGCGGCAAGTTCGCCCGCGACTGGATGCTGGAGAACAAGGTCAACCAGACCTCGTTCAAGGCCACCCGCGCCAAGCTCGCCGCGCATCCGATCGAGGAAGTCGGTGCCAAGCTGCGCGACATGATGCCCTGGATCAAGAAGGGCGCGCTCGTCGACAAGAGCAAGAACTGACAGGCGAGGCCTGTCATTCCGGGGCGGTCCGCAGGACCGAGCCCGGAATCTCGAGATTCCGGGTCCGCCTCTTCGAGGCGCCCCGGAATGACGCTGTGATGAAAAAGGGTGGGCGCGTTGCCCACCCTTTGTCTTTGTCGCAGAGGCGCGGAGGCCTAGCCGGCCGCCATCGGCTGCTTCTCGATCCTGTTGTGCAGCTGCCAGAACCGCACCGTCCGCTGCGCGGTTTCCAGCGAGAGCCGGCGGTAATCGCGCTGCGCGATCTCGAGCGTCGCATTGTCGAGCGGCAGCGGCAGCGGCCGCTTGCGCAGGATGCTTTCGACCGTCGGCCAGTTGAGCCGCGCCGAGCGGCACGGGATCAGGATCAGGTCGGAGCGGAGGCCGAGCATCAGGCGTTCGATCATCGCGATCGGCATGTCGTTGAGCACGGCAAGCGCGACCGTGACCTCGTCGAGCTTGCCCCCTTCGGCGAATTTGTAGACGGCCGCATCGTCGAGCTCGTTCAGCTGCTTCATCAGCTTGACCAGCTCTTCGGCGATGCCGTAGTTGCGGCGCGGCGCCGCGGCCTCTTCCTGGGCGATGTCGTTCAGCACCTGGCTGATCTCCTCGCGCGCCCGGGGCGAGGCGATCGAGAGCAGGCGGGCGCGCACCGTATCCTTGGCGCGCTGCAGCAGGTCGCGCAGCAGCTTGGCCGGAATGTCGATGCGCAGCCCGAGGATCTCGACCAGCTCGTCGTCGCCTTCGGCGCGGGCGACGATGCTGGAATAGCCGTTGTCGGAGAACTGCGCGCCGGCGTTCTTGGCGAGACGCCGGATCACCTTGTCCTCGCCGCGGTCGATGATCACGTCGGTGACGGAAGGCGGCAGGTTTTCCCGCGCGGAGATCGCGAACAGGTGGTCCTGGCCCTTGCTGCTCGCGATCTCGCGCAGGGCGTCGTTCGAAAGGCGGCTGGAGTGGGTCAGCACGTCGCCGGCGACGCTGATGTCGTCGTCCCAGGCGAGGTGCTGAATCACCTCGAACGGCGCATAGTCGAGCGGGGCGAGCCGCTTGCTGAGCTCGGCCCGCGCACGGGTCTCGACGCGCGCGACCAAGAGGCAGAGCACGTCGTCGAACACCTTGACCTGTTCATCGTTGAGGCGGTCGCCGTCGTTCAGGAACAGATCGGTGACCTGCCGCAGCGTCTGCACACGCTTGGCCGATGTCCCGTCCCGGACCGCATCCTCGAGTTCGGCAATAATCGATTGTGACGCCTGTTGCGCCATCGATGGGCAACCTTGTTTTTGTTGAATGACACCTGTCTGCACACCATGCGGGGCGCGGTCTTACACCTGCGTTAAGGTGGAACCCGGTGCAAATACGGTGTGCGTCGCATCCTTAACAGGCTGCGACCGGACTCGATTCAATGCGCGCTTTCGGCTCGGCGGAAGCTGATGCCGGTGCATTTTAAGAGATCGTTTAGGACGATACGCGCCGCGCGACGGAAAAGATGTCGATCGAGGCGGCACGTCCGCGCAATTGCGTCGAGCCGAGGGGCTCGACGACCAAATCCCGGTCCGGCGGCAGCAGGCGCAGCAAGTCGCCCGATACCAGCAGCGGACGGCCGGCCTCCTTGCAATGCGCCTGCAGCCGCGCCGTGACGTTCACGGTGTCGCCGAAATAGGCGATCTGTCGCCGCGAGTCCCCGCATTCCGCGATGACGACCGGACCGGCATGCATCCCGGCTCGAAACGCGGGCACCACGCCGAACTCCTTGTGATATTGATCGGCCCGCTTGGCGAGGCGATCCTCGATCGCGAACATGCAATCGAGATACCGCCGCGATCGCCCGTCGGCATTGGCCGGCCAGGTCACGATCACTTCGTCGCCGACATAGGCGTGGACTTCGCCGCCGTGCGACACGATCGGCTCGTCGATGTCGAAGAAGAAGCGCGTCAGCAATTCCTGCACGCGCAGCTCGCCCATCGATTCCGCTAGCGTCGTCGAGCCGACCAGGTCGAGGAACAGCAGCACGCGCTCCTCGCGCACCGGCTGCCGATAGCGTCCGAGCACGATGCTGAGCAGCGTGTGCCCGCCGATCATCCGGACCAGCTCGTAGATCGTCGTGATCGGGATCGACAGCAGCAGGCCGACGCCAATGATCTTCAGGAAGGTTTCGCGCATCCACTTGGCTTCGAGCCCATGCCCGTAAAGCACGATTTCCAGCACGATCGCGGCGGCCGCAACGGTGACGGCGAGGATCACAGAGCGGCCGATCAGCTCGACGATGAGTGATTGCCGTCGCAGCCAGCCACCACGTGCGGCCAGATAGAGATGCGTCGCCCAGACGATCACCGTGAGGGCTGCGCCGTCGAGGGCGCTGCGCACATAATTCGAGACGGAGGCCTCGTCGGACTCATCGAACGCATAGCGAAACAGCCCACCGACGAGCAGGCCGAACACCGCCAAGACGATCACAGGCGTCACGGCGCGCCGCATGGTCCCTCCATGCATATGAAATATCCTGCGCGGACCGGGAAGGCCAGCTGCGGCGCGACCGGCGGTGGACGGGATGCATCGCGGCGGCACTCATGTATGCTGCGACGACAGGATCGATCGAACAGGGAAAGTGGCATGACATCGGCTGTCACCACAGACGCGTGCGGGCTCATGGCCGTTCTGACGGCCGTCTTCATCGCCTTCACCCCGCCGATTGCCCGCGCCGGCGATCAGAGCGTTGGCGAGCCATCCTGCGACGGCGGCACCTACCAGATGGTCGAATGCCTCAAGGCCAAGACCGCGCAGTGGGACAAGCGGATGAACGTCGCCTACCAGAAGGCGTTGAAGGATGCCGCCGACGACAAGCAGCGCGAACAGCTGCGCACCGCGCAGCGGCTATGGATCCAGTATCGTGACGCCAACTGCCTGTATTACGACCTCGGCGAGGGCACTATCGCCCGGCTCGATGCCAGTGAATGCATGCGCAGCATGACCGAAGCCCGCGCTAAGGAACTGGAGAATCTTGGCCATCAGTGAGCCATCTTCCGGAGTCAGGACCGAGGTCATGACTGATGGAAAGAGCCAGGACGAATTGACCCGGCTTGCGGATGAGGCGTTGCGCGCCCAGCCCGGCTGTGAGACCGCGCGCGTGCCGGCGATCGCCGGGCTGCCCGATGCGCAGATCGGACGCAACTGGGAGATTCCGAACGTCGTGCTCGGCGACAGCCTGATCAGCGACGTCGACCGCGCGGTGCTATCGGTTCATCGCCAGCTCGGCCGCAAGTTTCACCTGGTGTAAGGTGGCCCGATCTTAGCTCGCCTGCGCCTGACGTGGCGCGGGCCGGCCGGCCATGCTGATCATCCTGAGCGCGAACACCGCAGCGAGCGGCACGAGGAATAGCGCGTAGAGCGGCATCTCGGGAATCCGCTTGCCGAACGAGACCATGAACTGCAGCAGCAGATAATAGCCGCCGATCAGATGCAGCCTGCGCCAGGCGCGCGGGCCGAGCAGTGCAGCCGTGCGATCGAACGAAGTCGCGGTCAGCGCGATGATGGCGAGATAGCTGATACCGCCGAAGACGTAGGAGACGATCGAGGTCGCGGCCGCAAAGCCGGGCGGATCGAGCATCGCGAAGGCGGCGATCGCGACCGCATGGATGGCGTGCGAGGCCGCGAAGGTGAAGCCCAAATAACGGCGGTTGCGGCGCTGCCAGTGCGTCCAGGCGTTCGGCCACAGCCGCGCCAGCGCCGCCGCCGAGAAGGCGAGGCAGAAGAACAAGAGCGAGGTCCGCGCCGTGAAGCGGATCATCATCCGCACGCCCTCGACCTCGAACTGCCGCATGGCGGCGATCCAGATCGAAAGCCCGATCAGGGTGAGCGTGAGCAGGCCAAACAGCCCCCAGCCCTCGAACCAGTTGCGATGCGTCGCCATATCCCGCCTCCCGTTTATGTAATCACCAGTTACATTTCGTGCCCGCGCGCGGTCAATCCGTGTAATCATCGCTTACATTCACAAGCGGGTGATGCTAGAGGATCGCCATGCGCCGCCCCGCCAAAAGCCCGCCCACCGGCCGCCGGCCCGCCAAGCCGCATCCGGTCGCGACGCGGGCGCAGGCGGCCAGGCCGTATCACCACGGCGATCTCCGCCGGGTCCTGATCGATGCCGCCATGCAACTGGTCGGCGAGGGCGGGCCGGAGGCGGTCAGCGTCCGCGAGGCCGCGCGCCGCGCCGGGGTCTCGCCGGGCGCGCCGTTCCGGCATTTCCCGAGCCGGGACGCGCTGATGAATGCGGTGGCGGAGGAGGCGCAACGCCGCTTTCGCGCCGAGATCGAGGCGGCGTTGGCCGAGGCGCCGCCAGGCGATCCGCTCGGCCGCTTCCGCCATCTCGGGATCGCCTATCTGCGCTGGGCGATGAAGAACCCGACCCATTTCGAGATCATCTCCAGCCGCCGCTTCTTCGACCACGACCGCTCGGCCGCCGTCTCCGGCGACAATGCCGAGTTGATCGGCATGACCGAGCGCACGCTGGCGGAGGCATTTTCAGCTGGCCAACTCGGGACGCGCGACCTCAGGCAGGTCCAGATCGCCGGCCGCGCGCTGGTCTATGGCTTCGTGCGGATGCACATCGACGGTCATTTGCCGCGCTGGGGTGTCGGCGATGCAGAGGTCGAGCAGATGGCTGCCGACATCGTCGATCTCTTCATCGCGGGTATCGCGAGCCACGCCGCGCCGGCCGCCAAAGTTTAAGGCACGCGCACTGCCTGCCGCGGCTAGGCTTGGGCAGGCAAATTCATTGCGCGTTCATGACGATTCAATTACGGTTTTGTGACGCGGCCCAGACACCGGCTGTGCCGCATGCCTCCTGGCCGTTGCCAGTCAAGGCGGTGGCATTGCGCCGGGTTGTATTGCGTCCCGCCCATGGCGCCCGCGCCTCAGCAGAACTCCTCCGTTGCCGCACTGGCCGGCGGTCTTGCCGCGCTTGGCATCTGGCGGTTGATGGCGGTCGCGGCACCGCATTTCGGCGCGCTGATTCTGATGCTGCGCACCGAGACCGATTTCGGCTCGCGGCTTTGCTTCCTGCTCACCTGGGGAATCCTGAACTTCCTGTTCATCGCGCTGCTGCGCCGGCCGGCGCTGTCGGGCGCGCTGTCGCTGACACTGGTCGTGGTCTTGGTGCTGCTGTCGCGCTTCAAGCACGACGTGGTGCAGATGACCGCGAACTTCGTCGACCTGATGGTGATCGACCGCGACACCGCGGCGTTCCTGCTGACGATCTTCCCGAGCCTGCGCTGGTCGATCATCGGCGCCGGCCTCGTCACGCTGCCCCTGATGTACGCGCTGTGGTGGCTCGATCCGTTCCGCATTCGCCGGCTGCCGGCTGCGGCGGCCTGCCTCGCCTGCACCGCGGCGCTCTCGGGTTATGCCTTCGCCTGGCCGGATGAAGCCTGGCGCGGCTATTACGACGACGGCTACCTCTCGAAGTTCGCGCGCTCCGGCGTCACGGCCGTGTCCGATTTCGTCGCCTACGGCTTTATGGAGTCGGATCCGACCGCGAGCGATCAGCTCAAGATGCCCCTGGTCGATGCCTGTCATCCCGCCGGGCGGCGGCCGAACATCATCATGATCCATGATGAATCGAGTTTCGACATCCGCGCCGCCTCCGGCGTCAAGGTGCCGCCGGGCTACGGCAGCCAGTTCAAGTCCTACGACGGCGTCGCGCGCAAATTCCTTGCCGAGAGCAATGGCGGGCCGAGCTGGTTCACCGAGTACAACGTGCTTGCGGGATTATCCTCGCGCTCGTTCGGCCGGTTCTCCTATTTCGTCACCCGCATCGCATCGGGGCGCGTGGAGCGCGGCCTGCCGTTGGCGCTGCGCCGCTGCGGCTACGACACGCTCTCGCTCTATCCCGCATTCGGCGCCTTCATGAGCGCGCGCAACTTCCAGACCACGACCGGCATCCAGCGCTTCTACGACGCGCATGACCTGCATGCGAAGGATGTCGAGCCCGACAGCTTCTTCTACGACAAGGCGCTGAAGCTGATGGCCGAGCAGAAGACGTCAGGCACGCCGCTGTTCGCCTTCGTCTATCTCGCCGCCAATCATTTCCCCTGGGAAACCAAATTCCGTCCCGAGTTGCTGCCGTCGTGGAAGCGGCCGGGCAATACGCCCGCGGTCGACGAATATCTGCGCCGGCAGGCGATGAGCGCTGGCGACTATGCCGGCTTCGTCGCGGCGCTGAAGAAGAAGTTTCCGGCGCAGCCTTTCCTGATCGTGCGTTACGGCGATCATCAGCCGGAATTCTCGCCGCAGCTGCTCGATCCCGATCTCGACGAGGCCGGCATCGGCAAGAAGCTGATGGATTACGATCCGCGCTATTACGCGACCTACTATGCGATCGACGCCGTCAACTTCGAACCCGTGAAGAGCCCGGCGGTGATGGACACGATCGACGCCGCCTATCTGCCGCTGGTGATTCAGGAAGCCGCGGGCATTCCGCTCGACCCGTCGTTCGAGGAGCAGAAGGCGATCATGCTTCGCTGCAACGGCGCATTCTATTCCTGCAAGGACGGCGCAGAAGCACGCCGCTTCAATCGCCTGTTGATCGACGCGGGGATCATCAAGGGATTGTGAGACGTCGTCATTGCGAGGAGCGGAGCGACGAAGCAATCAATCTTTCCTCGCATGCGGAGAGGTGGATTGCTGCGCTTCGCTCGCAATGAAGGCGAGAGGCTATTTTCCGCCGACCTTCCCCCACAGCCAGCGCGCCACGGCGTCGGGCGACGATGATGCGTCGTTGCCCGACGCGCGCAAATTCGCCTCGCGCATCCCGGCGATATCGATCTTGCCGAGCAGCGGCCGCAGCGCCGCCTTGAGCGCCTCGTCGTCGCGCCGCTTTGGCGACAGCAGGACGATGGCGTCATAGGGCGGGATGGCGTGCCTGTTGTCCTCGAGCGTGACAAGATCGTATTTCGCGATCAATCCGTCGCTGGTGTAGCCCGCGATCACGTCGACCTCGCCGGAGGCAACAGCCGCATACATGAAATCCGGCTGCATCTGACGCTGGGCGCGGAACGTCAGCCCATAAGCCTTCTGGATGCCGGTCCATTCCGGCCGCGAGAAGAATTCATAGTCTCCGGCGATCGACATCGTCGCCGCGCGTGACGCGAGGTCGGCGATCGAATGGATGCCGAGCTCTTCGGCGCGCTTCCTCGGCATCACCAGCGTATAGGCATTCTCGAAGCCGAGCTCGCCGAACAGCGTGATGTCTTGCTTCGCCAGCGTTGTCTGCAATTCGCCCAACAGCTCGGCGCGGGGCTTGATGTCGGTGTGGTGGAACTGGTTGGCCCACAGCGTTCCGGAATAGTCGACATAGACATCGATATCGCCGGCCGCGAGCGCGTCGAAGATCACGTTGGAGCCGAGGCCGGCGCGGGTCGTGGCCGGAAGGCCCGCCGCCTGTAGCCGCTGCGCGATCAACGCCGACAGCACATATTGCTCGGTAAAAGTCTTGGCGCCGACCACGATGCCCGCATGCGGGCGCGCGATCGCGGGCACCACCGTCGCCGCGATCAAGGCGGCAATACCGAGCCCGCCGAGTGCCGTCCGGATGCGGCTGCGCTTCCGCAGTCCGTTCTCGATCAGCGCCAGCAATTGGTCAACCACAAGCGCGAGCACGGCCGCAGCGAAACAGCCGAACAGCACGAACACCCAGTTCTGGGTCTGCAATCCCGCGAAGATGTAGTTGCCGAGGCTGGTCTGGCCGATCGGCGTCGACAAGGTGGCGGTGCCGATTACCCATACCGCCGCGGTGCGGATCCCGGCCATCATCACCGGCAGCGCCAGCGGCAGCTCGACCATGGTGAGCGATTGCCGCGGCGTCATGCCGACGCCCTGGGCGGCTTCCAGCACCGCCGGATCGACCCCGGACAGGCCGGTGATGGTGTTGCGCAACACCGGCAGCATCGAATAGAGCGCGAGCGCCAGCACGGCGGGCAGGAAGCCGAAGGCGGAGAAGCTGAAGCCGAGCCACGCCGCGGTCAACGCGGCGAGCGCCAGCAGCAGCGGATAGAACAATGCGAGCAGCGCGAGACCGGGCACGGTCTGCACGATGCTGGCAAGCCCGAGCAACGTCGTGCGCAGCACCGGCCGGTTACGAGCGATGATCGCAAGCGGCAGGCTGATCAGGAGCCCGAGCGCCAGCGCGGCGACGCTGACCCGCACATGATTGCCGAGATAGTCGGGCAGATGGGAAAGCGCCTCGCTCCAGCGCGGATCGGCCGATAGAGTCAAGTCGGAGGCCAAGCGGTCTTAGGAAGACAACTATAACACTCAACTCCTTGGCTCACAGAACGACATGGCTACGATCCGACTTCTGGCCGAGAGCTCCGCCGGCGTGCCCTGGGCCAGCAGCATGCCGCCGCGCATCACCGCGACACGATCGGCCAGCAGCAACGCCTCGGTCATGTCGTGGGTGATCATGACCGTGGTCAGGCCGAGCTCGCGGTGCAGCGTTCGATAATCGTCGCCGAGCGCGTCGCGGGTGAGGGGATCAAGCGCGCCGAACGGCTCGTCCATCAGCACGATGCGCGGCTTCGCAGCCAGCGCACGTGCGACGCCTATGCGTTGACGCTGGCCGCCGGAGAGCTCGTGCGGCAAACGCTCGCGATATTGTGAGTTGTCGAGCCGCACAAGGTCGAGCAGTTCATCGACCCGCGCCGAGATCTCCGCCTGCGTCCAGCCGAGCAGATGTGGCGTGATGCCGATGTTGTCGGCGACGGACAGATGCGGAAACAGCCCACCGCTCTGGAAGACATAGCCGATGCGGCGCCGCAGCAGGATCGGGTCGATGCGGCTGACATCCTCACCCTCGACCGCGATCCGGCCGTGGTCGGCTTCGATCAGGCGATTGGCGAGCCTCAGCAGCGTCGTCTTGCCGGAGCCCGAGCCGCCAACAATCGCCAGGAATTCACCCTCGGCCACGTCAAGCGAGACGTCGTCGACCGCCACCACGCGACCACTGTCAAAACTCTTGCCGACATGCGCATAGGCAATCAGCGGCGTTGCGGGCATTCCAGGGCGACCTCATGTCTCACCGTCGTTAACGACAGTGATAGCCCATAAATTGGACTTTGACTCGAGGTACGGGCGCCTGCGCGGTGGTTTCGCAGGCTGTTCCGGTCGAAGCGGATCAGCCCCGTCCGGGGCTGTGAGTACACATCACACTTCGTTCTTGGGTACGTACTTGCCCATGATGCATTTATAGCTCTGCAGGTGCCATTCGTGATACGGCCCCTTGGCGAGCCAATCGGCGATGCCGATCTGCGCATTCACTGCGCAGGCGCCCATGGTGATGCCGGATTGGTCACTCGTGGTGACGACCTTTTCCATGCAGAGTTGAGCATTGCAGAGGATGGCGACGAGCGTAACGAGCATGACGGCCTATATCAGTGGGGTTAACCCGGTCTGACCCGAATCATGCAGGGTTCATGCCACTATCAGCAGCTCTGGCGTCGCAGCCGACAAGACCGGGAAAGTACGGCCGGAGCGAATCGTCACGCCCGTCAGCGCGTAGCCGCACGCCCGTAGATACGCTATAGTCGCTGCCCAACTACGGCGTGAGATCGGGGCGAGCGAGGAACGTTGCGCGGTCGGGGGCTGCATCGATGATGACGTTACCTGAGTTGGCGGCAGGTGCTTTGGAGAAGTTTCTCGCCACGCATGTCAGCCGCACCTTCGGCGCTTCGCAGGCGCGCTTCGGCGAACTCCTGCCGGCCGCCGCGCGCATCGCGCTGGAATGCATCGGCAACAGCGACGCGCTCTACCACAATGTCGAGCACACCATGCTGGTCACGCTCGCCGGGCATGACATCATCCGCGGCCGCGCGCTGCACACCCACGTCACCGCCGAAGATTACACCCACACCATCATCGCCTGCCTGACTCACGACATCGGCTATGTGCGCGGTCTTTTGAAAGGCGATGGACCCGATGGCTACGTCATCGATGCCTCCGGCAACAAGGTGGTGCTGCCGCGTGGCTCGTCGGATGCCGGCCTGATGCCGTATCATGTCGACCGCTCGAAGCTTTATGTGCTCGACAGGCTCGAGGCCGTCCTTCCACTCGATCGCGAGCGCGTCGCGCGCAACATCGAGGGTACGCGGTTTCCGGCGCCCGAAGGCCAGCAATATGACGATGAGGCGTCGATCGTCCGGGCGGCCGATTTCATCGGTCAGCTCGGCGATCCCAACTATATCAGGAAGGCCAACGCGCTCTATCACGAGTTCGAGGAGGTCGGCATCAACCGCCAGCTCGGCTATGAGTCGCCGGCCGATATCGTCGACCGCTATCCGCAATTCTACTGGAACATGGTTGCGCCGCACATTCAGGGCGCCATCAACTGCCTGAACATGACGGCAAGCGGCCGCCAGTGGATCGCGAACCTCTATAGCAACGTGTTCCGCGCCGAGCGCGAGGTGACGCTGTCCGGCCCGCAAATCTGACGCCGCGGCCTTTCAGCACGGATTGTGCTGCGTTCCCCAGCCGTTCGCGTGGTGTCCACATTTAGGCCTGCTTCGTCGTTGCACAGTCCATGGAAATCAGCGACCTTGCGCCATGGACCCCTCCAGCGACCGTGTTTTCGACCCTTTCAGCATGATCTCCCGTTTCGCTCAATTGATTGCGGCTGCCGTTCTCTGCTGGCCGGCGCTGGCCGTTGCCGCCGGTCCGGTCTACGACGTCGATCTGTACGCGTTGATGTCCGGCACTTGCCGCAACGTCACCGTCGCCGGCCGCAGCTACACCTGCAAGGCAGTCGCCTATTTCCACACCCTGCGCGGCCGTTCCGAATTCACCGTGGTGCTCGACGATCCCGCCGACAAGAGCCACATCATCTCGTTCTCCGGCGAGAGCACCGAGCGCACCCAGGACAATCTGTTCGAGCTCGCGGTCGACCGCATGTTGCTGAAGTCGAGCGACCGCCCGCGGGTGGATGGTCTGCCGGTGCCGCTGGTCGAGATGTCGACAGGCTCATGCCGTCAGGTCGGAAGCTTCATCACGCGGCAGGTGTCCACCATCACCTGCGCCGCCACCGACCAGAACGGCAAGAAATACGAGCTGAGTTTCGAGTCGGACGGCTCGCCGATGACGTTGCGGCGGTTGCGGCAATCGACGCTGCCGTCCGAACGGCAGCGGGCGCGCCAGATCGCGCAGCTCGAATGCCGTCTCAAGGCGCGCGCCGCGCAAGTGCTGCCGCGGGACACGACGGCCTTCATGATCCGCTGCCTCGGTGAGGGCGACGGCAAGCCGGCCGACGAGCAACGATAGCCGGGCCCTGCGTTCCGGACGAGGCTTGAGGAGAATTCGATGCGTTTGAAACTCATCATCATCGCCGCCGTCGGCGTTTGCATCGCCGGGCCCGCCCCCGCACAGATGTACGATCCGAACTATCCAGTGTGCCTGGAAGTCTATGGCGGCAGGCTGACGCCCGAGTATATCGATTGCAGCTACACGTCGCTTCCGCAGTGCCAGGCGACGGCCTCGGGACGCTCCGCGACGTGTTCGGTCAATCCGTTCTACAAAGGTCCGAAAAAGCCGCCAAAGCAACGGGGGCAGCGACAACGCCAGTCCGCCAACTAGCGCGCTCAGGCTTGCCGCCTGCCGTCGCTCAAGACTGTATGGCCGTCGTGTCCCCAGTGCGGTTGACTAACTCCGGCAGTTGTGAGGAAACGGTCCGAGCAATAAGGAGAATCCGATGCGCCTGAAACTTTTCGCGATCGCTGCGTTCGCGGTCGCGCTGGCCCGACCTGCCGCCGGACAGGCCTATGATCCGAACTATCCGGTCTGTTTGCATCTCTATAACGGGCCGATGGCCGGAGACCACATCGATTGCAGCTACACCTCGATCCCGCAGTGTCAGGCGACCGCATCGGGTCTCTCTGCGATGTGCATCGTCAATCCCTTCTTCGCTCGTCCGCCACCACCGCCGGATCGTCCGGTGCGCCGCGGACGCCATCCCGTTCAGTGAGGCGGGCCCGCGAAACTCGTCCCGTCAAAATGGCACACGCAAGGCATTGTAGGTGAACAGCCAATCATAGCGCTCGCGCACCCGGTCCGGCTGCCATTCGCGCGAGACATAGGCGTCGGCGCCTTCGGCGTCGGCAAGCGCGGGATTATGGAAGCGCCTGGCATTCTCGGCCGACTTCACCACGATCGCGTTCGTCCGCGTCAGCCGTGCGGTCTGGTAGCGCTGCAGCGCTTCCTCGGGCGGGAAGCCTTCAAGACAGCGCGCCAGCACCATGCCGTCCTCGATCGCCATGTTGGCGCCCTGGGCCAGGAACGGCAGCGTCGGGTGCGCGGCGTCGCCGAGCAGGCAGGCGCGCCCGACGACGAAGCGATCGAGCGGGTCGCGGCCGAGCAGCGCCCATTTGTAGGGAATATCGAGGCTCGCGATAATGGTGTGGATCTGCGGATTCCATCCGGCAAAGGCTCCGCTGCAGGCCTCGCGCGTGCCGCGTTCGGTCCACGATTCGACCGACCAGCTCTCACCCTCGAAGATGCCGACGAAGTTCAACAGCTCGCCGCGGCGAACCGGATAGGTGATGACGTGGCCGCCCGGGCCGATCCAGTTGGTGCCGACGTCCCGTTGCAGGCTCGCCGGTAGCCGTTCCATCGGCACCAGGCCGCGCCAGGCGGCCACGCCCGAGAAGAACGGTTTGGTGTCGCCGCCGATCTGCCGGCGAATTTCGGAGTGCACGCCGTCGGCGCCGACCACGACGTCGCCGCGCCGACGCTCGCCATTGGCAAGGTGTAGCCAGATGCCGTCGTCGTCCTGGTCAAATCCGGTGCAGCGGCTGCCGAGATGCAGGCGCCCTGGCGCCCGAGCCGTGAATGCGTCGACCAGCACGCGGTGAAAGTCGCCGCGATGCACCATCCAGTAGGGCGCGCCATAGATCACGCGCGAGGAGGCGCCGAGGTCGAATAGTTTCCAGGTCCTCCCGGTGCTGAACAGCCTGATCTCCTTGCCCGAGGGCTCGCAGGCGATCGCCTGCATCTCTTGCTCAAGCCCGAGCGCGATCAGGACGCGTGTGCCGTTGGCGCTGAGCTGGACACCGGCGCCGAGCTCGCGCAGCTCGGACGCCTGCTCGAAGATCTCGACCTCGATGCCACGCTGCAGCAGCGACAATCCGGCGACAAGGCCGCCGATCCCGGCGCCGGCAATCAGGACCTTTGGCCTGCGGTGTGTACTCACGCGAACTCCGCTATCTGCGCGTGATCAGGAAGTCGTCGGTGAATTCGCCGCGCGACAGCTTGACCGGGATCTCGCCGACGCTGCCGATCTCGACGATCTCCGAGCCGGACTTGTTATCCTCAGGGGTTAACAGCTCGATGCGCTCGGCGATCCGCTCCGCCTGCCAATCGGTCAGTTTCCAGGCAAAGCGGCCGCCGAGATCGCGCATGCCGAATTCGTCGTCGGCAGGCGCCAGCACCAGCGCGTCGCGCGAGACGGCGCCGGGAATCCGCTCCGCGACGGCAATGGTCTGCGGGTCCTCGGCAAAGCGCCGCAGCAGCATTGCCAGGGCGGCGAGATCGGCAGATTCGCCGAGGAACAGGAACAGCGGATGAAAATCGCTCGGCATGTATTCAAATCGCAGCATGATCGTCGGTCCGTTGACTGGGACTACTCGCTGAGCACCTTGATGACGTCCTGGGCGTGGCACAGCTCCACCGTGCCAACGTCGGCGGGCCGGGCAGGGCACTCCAGATAGCGCACCTGCAGCCACTGGCCATCGTCCATGTTCTCCACCACTTCGGCGACGACGCCGGCCTCCAGTTTCAGCCGCGTCCCCACCTTGATCGCCATCACGTCAATCATCGCTACCCCTGCTACGCTTGGCCCACTCGGAATTGGCCTCGTTCAGAAGAACGTGGTGAGATTCTTGGCCAGCAGGATATTCTGTTCAAGCAATATCTCGCGCCGCGCGATCTTCCAGCCAGTGTCGGTCAGGCGTAGCGCGTCGTTGCGACGGCCGACGAAGATGTAGGTCTCGTACTCGACGCGGTTCTGATAGACGAGGAAGCGGCTGGTGACATCGAGCTCATGGGCTGCATCGATGTCGGGCCGCGCGCCCTTGATCTGCGCATTGCTGACCATATGCGTGATCCGCGACAGCGGCTCCTCAGCATAGTGCACCCCGGTCAGGATCTGCTCGACCCGTTTGGTCAATGTCCATTTGTCCTCGTCGAACCAGCTGATGCCTTCGCCGCGTTTGGTGTTCTCGCGCGCGGCCTGCTGGCCGAACTTCACGTTGCGGCGGATCGGCATGAAATAGCTGATGTCGTCGGTGAGTAGCTCGAGCCAGTCGCGGAAGCGCCGGTCGTCGAGCAGATCGGCCTCGTGGTAGTAGAAATCCTCGACATCGGCCTTCAGCCGGTAGTAGGCCGCCGATCGCTCGATCGCGGCGTTGCCGGCGTGTTGTTGTTGGTCCTGATCCTGAACGGTCGTCGTCATCGCTATCTCCTCATCAGGCATCGCAGGGGTTGTCAGAGCGCCGGCTTGGGCGGGATCGGTCCGCCCTGCTGGGCGAAGCAGCCGACATCGATCACGGTGCCGGACAGCGTTTCGGCTTCCGGCGACAGCAGGAAGGCGACCACATTGGCGATGTCGTCACCGGCGGCGACGCGGCCCGCGGCGGTGCCCGGCGCGCCCTTGCCGAAACGCGCCGCATCGCCGCCGACACGGCCGAGGCTCATGCCGCTGACGATGCCGCCACCACCGGGGATTACGGTGTTGACGCGAATGCGTTGGTGGAAGAAGTCGTAGGCCATCGCTGCGCTCAGCGCGACAACGCCGCCCTTGCTCGCGCTGTAGACCGCCATGTTCGGCTTGCCCCAGCCGGCGCCGGATCCGATGTTGACGATCGAGCCGCCGCCTTGCGCGATCATGTGCGGGATCGCGGCGCGGCTAGTCAGATACGGTCCTTTCAGATTGACGGCGATGATCCGGTCGAACAGCGCCTCGTCGGTGTCGAGCACTGTGCCGAGCGGGCCGATCGCGGCGTTGTTGACGACGCCGTCGATGCGCCCGAACCGCGCCATCGTGTGGGCGACCACCTTGGCGACATCGCCGGCCCGCGATACGTCGGCTTCCATCAGTTCGGCGGAGAGGCCTTCGCGATCAAGCTCGTCGCGCAGGGCCGGAATGGCGTTCTGCGCGGTACTCGAGACCTGCGCCGCCTCGAGACCGAAGGCGACCACCGCGTGGCCGCGCCGCGCGAGGCCGAGCGTGATCGCGCGGCCGATGCCGAAGGTGCCCCCGCTGACGAGGACGGTTTTTGCGGGCGCGCTCATTCTGCGGCCTGCCGGTTGCCGGCGGGTGATCCGAGCAGTTCGTGCCAGTCGCCGCCCTGCATGTAGGTGGTCCAGCGGCGATAGAAGCCGCGCGCGATCTGCTCGGTGACTTGCGTGGAGACATCGCCGCCGAGCGGATGATCGGTGACGTAGGCGCCCATCGACTGCTGATAGTTGAAGGGATAGCGCCGCGCCACCGTGCCGGTGCTCGCCGCGGTCGCATAGAGCCAGTTCTCCATGTCGTCCTGTTCGGTCATGCCGGCGGGGCCGGAGTAGCGCATGTAGTAGCGGCGCAGATATTCCTTGGCTTCGTTCGGCGCGTCCTTGTCGACCAGGAAGAAGCGCCAGCCTTCGGTCGAGGTCGGGCTGTGCGGATGCCACGCGCAAAGTCCGCGCGGCTGGCGGCCGTGATAGGAGGTGTTGGGGAAGATCGTGCCGACGAACGGCAGCAGCCGCGCCCCTTCGCCGAGCCGCCGCTTGCGTTCCTCGAAACAGTGCCGGAAGTATTTTTCGAGGATCGGGTTGTCGAGGAAGGACTCGATGTATTCATTGGCCTCCGGCTGGATCGCGCTGTGCACGCCATGGCCTTCCGGAAAGCTGATCCAGACGTGCTGCGCCTTCTCCAGCTCGTCGTCGCGGCGGCCCTTCTTGCCGGCGGCAGCGCTCGGGCCTATGCCGATCAGGTCAACCGAGCGATGACTCGGGTTGTGATAGGTGTCGCCGAGGAAATTCTCGGCGGCGAATTTCCAATTAGCGGGGAACACCCATTTGTGGACGCCGATCACCTCGGAGCCGCCCTCGCGGCCGTCGCGGCAGTCGAGCGCCTGGTCGAGATGGATCTTGGCATCGCCGAGATAGGTGATGAAGTCGGGCGCGTCCTTGTCCCAGGTCGCCCAGATCGAGCCCTTGTAGTTGCAGAGCTTCGCCACCGAGACCAGCGAGTTGGCGTCGCGGTCGAGCACCCCGTCGTACAGCGTCCGGTGCAGCGGAACGCCCTGCAGCTTGCCGTCGGTGGTGTAGGTCCAGCTATGATAGGGGCAGGTGAACAATGACGTGTTGCCCTGCTCGTAGCGGCACACCTTCATGCCGCGGTGCCGGCACGAATTGAGAAAGACGTGGATATCGCCCTTCTTGTCGCGGCAGAGGATGACGGATTCCTCGCCCATCCGCGAGGTGTAGAAGTCGCCGGGATTGGGCACCAGGCTTTCGTGGCCGACCAGCAGCCAGGCGCGGGTGAAGACCTTGTCGAGCTCCTGCCGATAGATATCGGCATCCACGAAGATCTCGCGGCTGATGAAGCCACCCTTGACGTCAACAAGCTGATCGAAATCGTTGCGAAGCGGCATCGGCTCCTCCTTGATCTTGCATGCGCGACCGCGCGTCGCGGCGATAATGGTGCGTCCTACTTGTCGAGCTTGCAGCCGCCCGTTCCCTCGGGGCGGAAGGCCTTGTCGCCGGGGATGGCCGCGATCTTCTGGTAGTAGTCCCAGGGATATTTGCTCTCATCCGGCTTCTTCACGCGGTAGAGCGAGAGGTCGTAGACGACGCGGCCGTCTTTGCGGATGTGCGCGGGGCGGCCGAAGAAATCGACCGGCAGCTTGCGCATCTCGCCGTTAACCACCTTCGCCTCGTCGCTGCCGGCGGCCTCGATCGCCTTCAGATAGTGGCGCACGGCGGCGTAGGTCGCGGCCTGCAATTTGGTCGGTTCACGCTTCTCGATCTCGATGAAGCGCTTGGCGAAGGCGCGGGTGCCGTCGTCATCATCCCAGTAGTATTGGGACGCGATGTACATGCCCTGCGCGTCGCGCAGGCCGATCGAATGGACGTCGGAGATGAAGGTCAGCATGCCGACGATGGTCTGCCCGCCCTGTTGCAGGCCGAATTCGTGGGTCTGCTTCACCGCGTTGACGGTGTCGGCGCCGGTGCCGGCCAGCGCCACCACCTTGGCGCCGGAGCTCTGCGCGGCCAGCAAAAAGGATGAGAAGTCGGTGGTGTTGAAGGGATAGCGCACCGCGCCGAGCACCTTGCCGCCCGTATCGGTCACCGCGCGCGAGGCGTCCTTCACCATCGCGGTGCCGAACGAGTAATCGACCGCGACGAAGAACCATTCCTTGCCGACGCGGCGGCTCAGCTCGCCGACCAGGCCGGCCGACAGTGCGTAGGTGTCGTCGGCCCAATGCGTGACGACGGGCGAGCATTTGTCGCCGGTCAAATCGGACGTCGCGGCGCCCGAGACCAGCGCGGTGCGGTTGCTCTGCGTTGCAAGGCCGGCGACGGCGAGTCCGACCGAGCTCACGGCGAGATCGGTCACCGCGTCGACATGCTCGACGTCGAACCATTGCCGCGCGATTCCGACCGCGACGTCCGGCTTGTTCTGGTGATCCGCCGAGATGATCTCGATCGGCTTGCCCAGCACCTTGTTGTGAAAATCCTCAGCGGCAAGCTTGGCGGCGGTCACCGAGCCCGGCCCGCCGAGATCGCGGCCGCTGCCGTAGTCACCCAGCACCGCAATCCGCACTACGCCGTCCGAGATGCCTGAGCCGTCGGGTGCGGCGTACGCCAGCGGCGCTGTGAGCATCAGCGTGGCGATCGCGGCGGCGGCCCATCTGCGCGAGGTGTTTGTCTCCAGCAATTCCAATCCTCCCGTCGATTTTTCGCATGTCCATCTAGTGGACATTATTCTCATAATTTGCGATACTATCCGCGCGGGCCGCTTGGTCAAGCGCGCTGGATGCAGCGCGCCCCTGCCGATTTTGCGGATGTGGACGGATGGCAAAGAAACCGAAGGCGGAGGTTCTGGACGCGGAGCAGGGGGCGTCAGGCGTGCGGGCCGTCGACCGCGCCATCGCGATCCTGCAATGCTTCACGCCGGATCAGCCGGCGATGAGCGTGATCGAGATCCAGAAGCGGGTCGGGCTGAGCCGGCCGACGCTCTATCGCCTGCTGCAGACGCTGGCGCAGCGCGACCTGATCCAGGCCGGAGGCGACCCGCAGCGTTTCCGGTTGTCGCACGGCGTGATGAAGCTGGCCCATGTCTGGCTGAAGGGTCTCGAGGTGGTCGCGATCGCGCGCCCGGTCGTCGAAGGCCTGCGCGAGGCGACCGGCGAGACCGCAGCGTTGTTCCGCGAGCAGGACGATCGCGGCATCTGCATCCTCGAATGCGAGAGCCGTCACGTGCTCTCGATCAGCCGCGGCGTCGGCCACAGTCTGAGCCTGATCCAGGGATCGACCGGCAAGGCGATGCTGGCCTTCATGGACCCGAAGCGGCAAGCCGCGCTTCTTGCCAGCATTGCAAAGAGCGCGGACCGTGCGCGGCTCGAGGACGCGCTGACCTTTGCGCGGCGCAACGGCTATGCGACCAGCCATGGCGAGATCTTCGCCGGCGCGGTTGCCGTCTCCGCGCCTTGTTTCGATCACCGCGGCGAGGTGGTCGGTTCGGTCGGCCTCTACGGACCGAGCGCGCGCATCGACGAGCGGAAGCTATTGGAATATTCAAAGCTGGTGCGCGAGGCCGGCCGGCAGATTTCGGTTCTGCTGGGCTATCAGGACGGCGCGCCCATCGCATAGGGCTTCAACACCGCATAGAGCATGTCGTGCGTCGGCGTCGGGACGCCGAGCTTGCGGCCGAACTCGACCACCTTGCCGTTCAGCCACGGCAGTTCGAGCCGGCTGCCACGCTCGAGATCGAGCGCCATCGAGGCCTTCATCGCCGGCGGCGCGTGTCCGATGAAGTCGAGCACTTTCGTCAGCGCATCCGGCGGCAGCCTGATGCCGTTGGCGTGCGCGATGGCGATGATCTCCTCGCAGGCCGATACGAAGAGCGGGCGCAAATCGGGATCGTCGCGCAGCTTGCCGATCGGCAGCCTGGTGACCGCGGTCATGCCGGCATTGGTGGCGAGGCCGACGAACTTCATCCAGAGCTCGGTGTTGATCTGCTCGCTCAAGGTCGCGTCGAAGCCGGCCTTCAGGCAGAGATCGAGCAGCGCCTTGCCGCGCGGCGTGATGCGGCCGTCGAGCTCACCGAAGATCATGCGCATGAAGGTGCCGACCTGGTTGATGACGCCAGGCTTGATGATCGAGGCCGAGATCTGTGCCACGCCGCCCATCACCGCGTTGCGTCCCAGAATCGGGACCAGCCTGTCGGGCGCGTCGATGCCGTTCTGCAGCGGGATCACCGCGGTGTCGGGGCCGACCATCGGCCTGATGTGTTGGCCGGCGCTCTCGACGTCCCACAGCTTGACGCAGAACAGCACGATATCGACCGGGCCGACGCTTGCCGGATCGTCGGTCGCCTGGGTCGGGACCAGATGGGTTTCGCCGCGGCCACCCTGAACCTTCAGCCCCTCGCTGCGCATGGCGGCCAAATGAGCGCCGCGCGCGATAAAGGTGACGTCGGCGCCGGCATGCGCGAGCGCCGCACCAAAGCCGCCCCCGACGCCTCCGGCGCCCACCACTGCGATCCGCATGATTGTCTCCTTGTTCGTCGCTTTGGGCTGCAGCCTCGACGATGTCGGCGCAATGCGCAACCCGGTTGCGCAATTGCGCAACCCCGGCCTGTCTGAAAATCGCGTGACCACAGCCTTGTTTGCTACGCCATCTTCCTGCGTTGAACTTGCCTGCCCGAACCGCTAAGCCATCTCGGAAAGTTCGGGAGGGATGCGTGGCGATGACGGAGCCGACGGCGGTCGCGCTTGACAGTGCGACGGTGGCGTTTCGGTTGGCGGATGGACGCGTCTATACCGCGGTCGAACGGGCCAATCTTTCGGTTGATCATGGCGAGTTCGTCGCCATTGTCGGTCCGACCGGATGCGGGAAGTCGACGCTGCTGAACGTCACGGCTGGGCTGCTCAAGCCCGCGGCCGGAACGGCAAGGATCTTCGACAAGCCGCTGAGCGGCCTCAACCGTGATGCCGGCTACCTGTTCCAGGCCGATGCGCTGTTCCCCTGGAAGACCGCGATCGACAATGTCGCGATCGGGCTCGAGATATCAGGCACGCCGCGCGCCGAGGCGCTCGCGCGCGCGCAGAAATGGCTGACCTCGGTCGGGCTCGGCGCCTTCGCCAATCGCTATCCGCACATGCTGTCGGGCGGCCAGCGCAAGCGTGTTGCGCTGGCGCAGGTCCTGATCCGCGATCCGAAGATCCTGCTGATGGACGAGCCGTTCGGTCCGCTGGACGCCCAGACCCGGCAGATCATGGGCAATCTGCTCTTGGAATTGTGGAGCGCCGACCGCAAGGCGGTGCTGTTCGTCACCCACGATCTCGAGGAGGCGATCGCGCTAGCCGATCGCGTCGTGATCATGTCGGCCGGTCCTTCCGCGCGCATCATCGGCGACTGGCGCATCACGCTGCCGCGGCCGCGCGACATCGCCGAGATCCGGATGGAGAAGGATTTCCATGCCCTGCACCGCGAGATCTGGGGCGTGCTGAAGGACGAGGTGATGAAGGGTTATGTCCAGTCGACGCAGGCGGGAGCTGCCTGATGTCGCGCGTCACACTGTTGTCCCTGCAGGTTCTGGTCGCCGTCGTCACGCTGGCGCTGTGGCAGGTCTTCTCCACCGTGTCGGTGTTCGGCAAGGTGCTGTTGCCGCCGTTCTTCTTCTCCAATCCGCTCGACGTCTTCAGCCAAATCGTGAAATGGTTCTCGACCGGGGTGATCTGGAAGCATCTCGCGATTACGCTGTGGGAATCCATCCTCGCCTTCGTGATCGGCTCGGCCGGCGGCATTCTGGTCGGCTTCTGGTTCGCGCGGCAGCCGCGCGTCGCCGCGGTGTTCGATCCCTATGTGAAGATGGTCAACGCGCTGCCGCGCGTGGTGCTGGCGCCGATCTTCGCGCTGTGGTTCGGGCTCGGCGTCTGGTCCAAGGTCGCGCTCGGCGTGACCTTGGTGTTCTTCATCGTGTTCTTCAACGTCTACCAGGGCGTCAAGGAAGTGCCGACCACGGTGCTCGACAATGGCCGCATGCTCGGCATGAACGAGCGGCAGCTGATGCGCCACGTCTACTGGCCGTCGGCGCTGTCCTGGATGTTCTCCTCGCTGCACACCTCGGTCGGCTTTGCCGTGGTCGGCGCGGTGGTCGGCGAATATCTCGGCTCCGCCGCCGGCCTCGGCTACCTGATCCAGCAGGCCGAGGGCGTCTTCGACGTCGCCGGCGTGTTCGCGGGCATGTTCGTGCTGTCCGCCTTCGTCATCCTGATCGACATGGGCGTGACGATGGTCGAGAATCGGCTGCTGGTGTGGCGGCCGACGCCGGTGACGCATGATTAGGGTACTGCCTCGATCAACCCGCGGATATTCTCCGTCACCTCCGGGTCAATCGGATTGTAGACGATCATGCTGAGGTCGGGCCGGCCATCGACCGCGAACGCCGAATATTCGAACTTGACCTGACCCAGGATCGGGTGCCGCAGCTGCTTGACGCCCTCGCCATGGGCTCGCACGTCATTGTCGCGCCACAGCGCCGCGAATTCCGGGCTGAGCCGGCACAACTCGTCGACGAAGGGTTGCACCTCGGCAGCTGCGCCGGCGCGCGCAGCGTCCACCCTGAAGGCGCCGACCACGAAGCGCGCCACGCTGGCCCAGTCATGTTGTGCCGCGCGGACGCGCGGATCGAGGAACATGAAGCGCAGCACGTTGCGCTCGCGCGCCGGCAGCGATCCGTAGTCCGTCAGCATGACGGTCGCGGCCCGGTTCCAGGCGACGATATCCCAGGTTGCGGTGCGTATCACGGCGGGGCGCGGCTCCAGCGCGTCGAGCACGCGCTGCAGCCGGGGGGTGACGCCTTCGCTCTTCTGGTAGCGCACCTCGGGCGTGCGGCCGAGGCCGAGCAGGAACAGATGCTCGCGCTCGACATCGGTCAGCATCAGCGCACGCGCGATGCGGTCGAGCACATCGGCCGAGGGCGCGCCGCCGCGGCCCTGTTCGAGCCAGGTGTACCAGGTCGCGCTGATGTTGGCGCGCTGCGCCACCTCTTCGCGGCGCAGGCCCGGCGTGCGCCGCCGCTCCGGCGGAAAGCCGAACACGGCCGGATCGAGCTTGCTGCGGCGGTCCTTCAGGTAGGCGCCGAGCAGGTTCTCTTGCGCGAGCGGTTCGCTCATCCTGTTAGCTATTATACCATGATAAGGTCACTACTTTAACAGGATAGCGCGCGGGGCCAGATTTGTCTCCAACGAAACCTGGAGACTTCCTCATGCGTGTGTTCGTCACTGGTGCCACCGGATTCATCGGCACGCCCGTCGTCAAGGACCTGATCGCCGCCGGACATCAGGTTCTTGGTGTGGCCCGTTCGGACGAGGGGGCGAACGCGATCTCTGCCATTGGCGCGGAGGTTCTTCGCGGCTCGCTCGAGGACCTTGATAGCTTACGCAAGGGGGCGAGCGCTTCGGATGCTGTCATTCACCTGGGCTTCGTTCACGACTGGTCTAATTTCGCGAAGAGTTGCGAGATCGACCGCCGCGCCATCGAAGCGCTGGGTTCTGTTCTGGCCGGATCGGACAGGCCGCTGATCGTGACCGGGGGCTTGGCGGGATTGGCCGCGCCCGGCCAGATCGCGACTGAGGACCAAACGATATCGCCGGATTTCTCATTTCCCCGTGTGTCGGAACAGACGGCCCTGTCGCTAAAGGGCGTCCGCGCGTCGGCCATGCGTCTTCCCCAGGTCCACGATCCCGTCAGGCAGGGTCTCATCACCCCCTTGATCGCGGTGTACCGCGAAAAGGGCGCGTGCGCCTATCTCGGCGATGGGCAAAATCGCTGGCCGGCGGCGCATGTTCTCGACGTGGCGCGTCTCTACCGGCTGGCCATCGAAAAGGCTGAGCCGAACGCAAGGTATCACGCCGTCGCGGAAGAGGGGGTCTCGATGCGCGATATTGCCGAAACGATCGGACGGCGGCTGAAGCTGCCGGTCAAATCCATCGCCCCGCAAGAGGCGCAGGCCTTCTTTGGCTGGCTCGGCACGTTCGCGGCATACGACATGGCGGCTTCCAGCGAGCAGACGCGCGGGAAGCTTGGATGGCAGCCGACCGGGCCGGGGTTGATTGCCGATCTCGAACAGCTGATCGATTCCGCGCAGTAAGAAGCAGCGCAGTAGGATGCGTAGGGTGGGATAGCCGAAGGCGTAAGCCACCCTACGCACCTACGCTGCGGCTCAGAGCGGGAAGCACCGCATGTAGGCGGCGAACAATGCTTCGTCGCTGTAGCTCACCAGCTTCGCGGCAATCGCGTCGGCCAGTTCGAGGTCGCGGTTCTGCACGCGCAGCCAGGCCTGGGTATCGGCGGTGATGGTCAGAGCCGCCTCTCCGACATGCCGTCCCGGCACGACCTGGAGATCCTTGCCCTTGATCGCAACGGTCATGTCCAGCGCGCTCGTGCCGGTGAAGCGCAGATGCGTCACGAAATCCAGACCTCGGGCCCTGCCGCGCTGGAATCCGAGCGAGAGCGAAAAGATATAGGCCTGCAGGCTGCCGGTATGGCGGCCAGACGTGACATGCTGAAGTTTTTTGTGCGGAAAGCGCCGCGTCACCGTGTCCTCGGCGTCGGTATCCGGGATCACGTAGACGAACTCGTCCTTGTCGATCAGCGGCTGCACCACATCGGAGAAGTGGGCGTCGCGATCGTGGAGGAAGGGGCCGATCACGTCTTCGCCGGCCGGGCAAGCCGAAATGCAATAGGCCGCCTTGTAGCCAGGCTTGAACGACAGCGATTGCCAGATGTTTAGCGTCTCGGTGCGGGGAACGCGGGCGCGATAATCCCTTGCGTCCTTTGCATCCGCGACCTTCTCCACCCACTGCGAGAAGTTGCCGAGAAAGTCGTGATAGTTGTGGGTGTGGCAGGACAGGAAATCGAAGCCGCCGTCCGGCTTGATGGCGCCGACCGGGCAGGCCGCGACGCACAGTTTGCACTCCAGGCAGGGATTGTAGTCGATCGGGTGGTCATGCGCGTCGACCTCGCATCCGAGCAGGATGGTGCCGAGCAGGACGAAGCTGCCGAATTTCGGGTGGATGACGCTGCGATGGATTCCCATGCGGCCGAGACCGGCTTCCACCGCTATCGGCTTGTGCTGGACCATCATGATCCTGGGCAGGTCCATCTCCATCGGGAACGCGGCAACCGAGTTGCAGGCCGGGATGCCGTGCTCGTCGAGCGCGCGAACGATGGCACGCGCGGTTTCGTTGACGTGATCGTAGGTGCTGTGGAATTCCTCGTTGGCGACCGAGCGCGAGGGCGAGCGCACCGGCTCGCGGTTCATGTGGCAGACGATCGCGAGCAGGGAGCGCGTCCGGCCATAGACCTTGCGAATGAAGTCCCGCTGCGGCGCGATGGCGGCCCGTTCGAACTCGATGATGCCGACATCATCGGCTCCGCATCTGCGCGCGATGTCCTTGATCAGTTCCGATGAAACCGGGACGTCGCGGACCGGTTCGCTGCTGCGAGCGCGCACAGCCCTGACCGTGGGGTGATCGTCCAGGCTCATGGGTCTAGCTTTCTATTAAATGACGATCGTCATACTATGGAGCGAACGAACTTGGGGCAAGTGAATTATCTGTCAAGTGTCATGTCATGGAACCGGCGCCGGCGCGCGCGCGACTTTCGTCATTGCGAGGAACGAAGCGACGAAGCAATCCATGGGTCCGCCTATCCGGAGAGATGGATTGCCTTCGCTTCGCTCGCAATGACGTTGAGGATGGCCGTAATCAATCCAGCAGCTTGGTATCATCCGGCGCCTGCGGCGGCGTCTTGATCGCGATGGCCTTGATGGCGCGGCCGTTCGGCTTGGTGCCGCCATGCGGCGTGCCCTTCGGGATCACGATCAGGTCGCCCGGCTTCACCGTCACTTCCTTGTCGCCGAGCCAGACTGTGCCGGTGCCTTCGAGGACGAACTGCATCTCGTTGGTGTTGGGATGCATGTGCTTCGGCACATTGCCGTCCTGGATAGAGACGGTGGCGCCGTCGGCGGAGACGAACATCTTGGAACGGAAGCCGACCTTGTTGGCGTCGCCGAGCTTGTCGCCCTCCATCTCGCCGGTGTGGATGACCCGCGCCGTGATGTTTTCGGCGGCGAGCGCCGGCCGCAGCAAATGGGTGATGCCACAGCTCGCGGCAAAGGCGGTAGCGATCGACAGCGCGGTTGCAATACGATTCATGAAGACCTCCCTTGATGTTTCCCTTGAAGTATTCTTGGTACTTATGGTTTTGGCGCTTCTTCTGCGTTTTCTTGTATCCGCGATGCTATGCCGCCCCCCCCCCCCCCGCAGGCTTGACCAGCTGTCGGAAAGTCGCCTTCTCAAGGCCTGCCGGCTCCTCTATCTTGCCGGCCAGTCGAACGGAGGACGTCATGAACAAACTGCTTGGCAAGCTTGCCGGAATGCTGCTGGCGCTGACCCTGTCCACGGGCCTTGCCGCGGCGCAAAGCAAGATCACCATCGCGGTCGGGGGCGGCGCTTGCCTGTGCTATCTGCCCACCGTGCTGGCCAAGCAACTCGGCGAATACGACAAGGCCGGGCTCGCGGTCGAACTGGTCGACCTCAAGGGCGGCTCGGATGCGCTCAAGGCCGTGCTCGGCGGCAGCGCCGACGTCGTCTCCGGCTATTTCGACCACTGCGTCAATCTTGCGGCCAAGAAGCAGGAGCTGCAGGCCTTCGTGGTCTATGACCGCTATCCCGGCCTCGTGCTGGTGGTGTCGCCGAAGCACACCGGCGAGATCAACTCGATCAAGGATCTCGCCGGCAAGAAGGTCGGCGTCAGCGCGCCGGGCTCCTCGACCGATTTCTTCCTGAAATATCTCTTGAAGAAGAACGGCCTCGATCCTACGGGCACCGCCGTAATCGGCGTCGGCCTCGGCGCCACTGCGGTGGCCGCGATGGAGCAGGGCCAGATCGACGCCGCCGTGATGCTCGATCCTGCCGTCACCGTGCTGCAGGGCAGCTACAAGGACCTCAAGATCCTCAGCGACACCCGCACCCAGCACGACACGCTTGCGGTGTTCGGCGGCGAATATCCCGGCGGCGCGCTGTATTCGACCGCGGCCTGGGTCAACGGCCACGAGAAGGAGGTGCAGGCGCTGACCAATGCGATCATGGCGACGCTGGCCTGGATCCATTCGCACAGCGCCGAAGACATCATGGCCAAGATGCCCGACGAGCTCGTCGGCAAGGACAAGGCGCAGTATCTCGCGGCCCTGAAGAACACGATCCCGATGTATTCCGAGACCGGCAAGATGGACCCCAAGGGCGCAGAGGCGGTGCTCGCGGTGTTCAGCGAAGGGTCACCCGATGTCGCGAAGGCCGGCATCGACGTCACCAAGACCTACACCAACAAGTTCGTCGACCAGGTCAAGAAGACGAAAGTCGGAGGCCAAGCGGTCTTAGGAAGACAACTATAACACTCAACTCCTTGGCTCACAGAACGACATGGCTACGATCCGACTTTGCAGCGGCGTCCCTGGCCGTTTGCGGACGAGCGGCGCGTCGAGATCGACGCGCATTTCGCCGAGCAGCAGCGGCTGAACCCGAACCTGTGGAACGGCCGTGTGCTGCTCGGGCGCGATCCGGTCTTCGCCGGCGAGCGGCTCAGCGCGAGCTATTTCGAGACCGATTTCGCGAGCTTCCTCGCCTGGCGCGACTGGGGCTTTCCGGACAGCGAGGTGTTCAACGGTTTCGGCATGGGGGCGCTGCTCGCCAGCGACGGCGCCTTCGTGTGCGGGGTGATGGGCGAGCAGACCGCGAATGCCGGCCGCATCTATTTCCCGTCAGGGACGCCCGATCTCGACGATATCAGGGGCGACACGGTCGATATCGCCGGAAGCGTGATGCGCGAACTCGAGGAGGAGACGGGATTGTTGCCATCGGATTGCCGCGGCGACGCCGATTGGCACTGCATCTACACCGGGCCTGCGCTTGCGATGATGCGGATCCTGCGCGTCGATATGCCCGGTGACGCGCTGCGGGCGCGGATCGAGGCCAATCTCGCGCGCCAGGCAAATCCCGAGCTTGCGGGCATCCATCTGGTGCGCAGCCGCGCCGATCTCACTCCCGCAATGCCGCGCTTCGTCACCGCATTCATCGAGACGCAGCTGCCGGCCTAGGCGAAGGAATGCGCAATGACCGAGCAAGGCACCGCTGCCGCTGCGTCGACACCGGCAATCGCCGATGGCCCCAACACGATCAAGGTCATCATTTCGGGTGGTTTCGCTACGGTCTACCGCGACGTGCTGCCTGAATTCGAGCGAAGCACGGGCATCGGGGTGGAGACCGGATCGGGCGCGTCGGAGGGCACCGGTCCGAAGACGATCAGGCAGCAGCTTGCGAACGGCACCAAAGCGGATGTGGTGATCCTTTCGCGCGAGGGGCTTCGAAGTCTGACCGAAGACGGCCGAATTCGTGCGGGATCGGAAGCCGGACTGGCGACGGCACCTTTGGCCGCGGCGGTTCGAGCAGGCTCTCGCAAGCCGGACATCGGCAATGATGTCGCGCTCACGAAAGCCTTGATCGATGCCGGCCAGGTGGTGGCGCCGAGCAGCACGAGCGGGCAGTACGTCCGCGACAAGGTTTTCCCCAGGCTGAACTTGCCGGACACGGTCAGGCTCACCCTCGAGGCGCGCGGAACCGAAGCGGCCGAAGCGCTGAGAGCAGGCAAGGCAAATCTCTCGATCGGCCCGACCAGCGAACTGGTTCAGGAGGGTGGCATCGAAGTTGTCGGTTTGTTGCCGCCAGATTTCCAGCTGGTCCAGACCTTCACGGCCGCGATCGTCAGCGACGCGCAAGCGCCGGAAGCCGCCAAGCGCCTGATCGATTTTCTTGTCTCGGACAGCGATATCTTGCTCGCGGCCATCAAACGGGCCGGCATGGAACGGCCCCGCGGATAAATTGCCGCTGCCACGCGCGCGCCCGAGCACCGTGCGTCGGCACCGTTCCGCCGAAACTTTGCGCAAGCCTGCGCGGTGCGGACGCAGCCATCGCGCTTGACATCATCGGCCGCTCCCCCTGTGATAGGGCGGCACGACAACAAAAAATGCAGTGCACAATCTCTGGGGAGGGATTCATGCCGGTCAGGAGGGCTGCCCGCTGGCTTGCGGGTCTATCTGTCGCGCTTGCGGCGCTTGGTGTGGCCAATGCAGCGCATGCGCAGGACAAGAAGATCAAGATCGGCGTGATCTTCGATTTGACCGGCCCGCTGGCCGGCGGCGGCTCCGAGCTGCAATACACCGGCGTCAAGATCATGCTCGACCATTACGCCAAGACCGGCGTCGAGGGTTACAAGGTCGAGGCCGTCTATGCCGACGCGCAGAGCAAGCCCGACATCGCGATCAACGAGGCCGTCCGGCTGCTCGAGCAGGAAAAGGTCGACATGGTGATGGGCTTCTTCTCCTCGGCGCAATGCGTGCCGGTGTCGGCGCGGGTCGAGCAGATGAAGAAGTTCATGTGGATCACGACCTGCATTTCCTCCGGCGTGTTCGACGGCAAGAACTACAAATACGTGTTCCGTCCGCAGGCCGCCGGCAACCAGTACGGCATGATGACGACCGACTTCATCGCGCAATACTCCATGTCCAAGTTCGGCAAGGAGCCGAAGGATCTCCGCGTCGCCATCATCCATGAGGACGGCGCCTATGGCGTCGACGTCTCCAAGGGCAATGAGGCCGGCGCCAAGAAAGCCGGCTTCAACATCGTGCTCAAGGAGGGTTATTCGGCGACCGCGCCCGATCTGTCGGCGCTGGTGACCAAGCTGAAGCGCGCCAAGCCCGACGTGATCTTCCACACCGGCTACAATCCGGACATTACCCTGCTGTTCCGCCAGGCCCGCGAGCAGGGATTGAAGTTCGGCGCCATTGTCGGCCATGGCGCGGGCTACGGCGTCTACGAAAAGCTGAAGGAAGGGCTCGGCACCGACGCCAACTATCTCTTTAACACCGACCCGATCTCGATCTGGCTTGCCAACCAGAAGAACATGGATCCCAAGCTGCCGCCGGTCATCAAGATGGTCGGCGAGGAGTTTGACCGGCTGAAGCCCGGCGTGCCGATCCGATCCGCCCATGTCGGCATCGGCGCGGCCAACGCCTATGTCTTCCTCGACGACGTCTTGCCGCGCGCGATCAAGAAGTATGGCGGCGTCGATCCGGATGCGCTGCGCAAGGCCGCGCTCGACACCGACATACCCGAGGGCGGCACCATGCTCGGCTACGGCGTGAAGTTCTACGGCGAGGGAGAGCAGTATGCCGGGCAGAACGCGCGCTCGTTCCCGGTGGTGCTGCAATATATCGACGACAAATCCTATGTGGTGTGGCCGAAGAGCCAGATGCAGCGCGAGACCGAGCTGCCGCTGCCGGCCGGCACCACCTACAGCTACAAATAGCTCGCTCGCGAAGGGAACTGCCGTGCTCGCCGTCGAAGGCCTGGTCAAGCGGTTTGGCGGCTTTCGTGCCGTCAACAACGTGTCGTTCCGCGTCGAGCAGGGCGAGATCCTCGGCCTGATCGGCCCGAACGGCTCCGGCAAGAGCACGATCTTCAACATGCTGTCGGGCACCTTGCCGCCGACCTCCGGCTCGATCCTGTTCGACGGCCACGAGATCGCGGGGCTCGCCCCGCACCGGATCATCAACCGTGGCATCGGCCGAACCTTCCAGATCCCGCGGCCGTTCCGTCGCCTCAGCATCTTCGAGAACGTCGTGCTCGCCGGCTTCTACGGCCAGGGCCGCCACAGCCGCGGCAAGGCCGAGGAGGCGGCCGAGCGGGCGCTCGCGATGGTCGGGCTGCCGACCGATCGTCACGCCAGCGTCGAGGGCCTGGGCGCCGCCGGGTTGAAGAAGCTCGAGCTCGCCAAGGCGCTCGCCACCGGCCCGAAGCTGTTGCTCGCGGATGAGAGCCTTGGCGGCCTTGACGAGGCCGAGATGGACCAGGCCGCCGGCATGCTGCGCCGGATCCGCGACGAGCTCGGCATCACCATCATCTGGGTCGAGCACATCATGGGCGCATTGATGCGCGTGGTCGATCGCGTGATGGTGCTCGATCACGGCGAGAAGATCGCCGAGGGCCTGCCGGCCGATGTCGCCGGCGACGCAAGAGTGATCGAGGTCTATCTCGGCACCGATGCGGATGCGAGCCTCGCAGCCGCGGCCGCAGCCCAGGCGCGGCGCCGGATCGGGGCGTGAGCGCATGCTGGAATTGAAATCGATCGACGCGGGCTATGGCAGCTTCCAGGCGCTGTTCGACGTCAGTCTCGACGTCAAGGCGGGCGAAGCGGTCGGCGTGATCGGCCCGAACGGCGCCGGCAAGACCACCCTGATGCGGGTGATCTCAGGGTTGATCCGCCCGATCAGGGGCACGATCGCGATGGAAGGCGTGAACGTCATCGCGACACCTCCGCATCGCATCGTCAGCCTCGGGATCGCGCATGTGCCGGAAAATCGCCGGTTGTTTCCCCGGCTCACCGTCGCCGACAACCTGAAGATGGGCGCCTACATGCCCGGTGCCCGCGCGCATTACGCCGAGCGGCTGGAGTTCGTGTTCGAGCTGTTTCCGCGCATGAAGGAGCGCCAGCACCAGATGGCCGGCACGATGTCGGGCGGCGAGCAGCAGATGTGCGCGATCGGCCGTGCGCTGATGTCGAACCCGAAACTGCTGCTGCTCGACGAGCCGTCGGCCGGCCTCGCGCCGGTCGTGGTGCAGCAGGTGTTCGAGCTCGTCAAGCGCATCCGCTCAAGCGGGCTGACGGTCCTGATCGTCGAGCAGAACGTGCAGCAGGTGCTGCGCGTGGTCGACCGCGCCTATCTGCTGGAAGCCGGCAGCATCCGCGCCGCCGGGTCAGCGGCGGAGCTCGCGGCGAGCGACACCATCAAGCAGGCGTATCTCGGGGTGTGAGGGGGTAATGATCGTGAATCGAGCAAGCGCACTCACATATTTCCCCGCCATCCCCGGACGAACGCGTTTGCGTTCGCTCGGGAGGTGCGCGCTCTTGCGCGCCTCGAAGGATGAATCGGCCACAGACGGGCCGTGCATCCTTCGAGGCTCGCTCCGCTCGCACCTCAGGATGACGGTTGCGCTAGTTCGAGTTCGGCCAGATGACGACGCCTCGGTCTAAGGCAGAGCCACCATGCAATCCTTCCTCGACGTCTTCGACATCTACCTGCTGGAGGCCGTCATCAACGGCATCCTGCTCGGCGGCGTGCTGGCGCTGCTTGCGCTCGGGCTCAACCTGATCTTCGGCGTCATCGACGTCACCTGGATCTGCTACGCCGAACTCGTCATGATCGGCATGTACGGCATGTACTATCTCGTGCAGTATTACGGCCTGCCATACTGGGCCGCCGCGCCGCTGGTGATCCTGCTGGTGGCGCTGCTCGGCGCCGCGCTGCATTTCTTCGTGATCGCCCCGCTCCTGACCGCGCCGCCGATCAACCAGCTGCTCGCCACCGGCGGCGTGCTGTTCATCCTGCAGAGCTTTGCCACCGTCGCCTTCGGCATCGACTTCCGCAATCTCGGCATCCGCCTGCCGGTGCTCGCGCTCGGCGAGATGAATTTCAGCTACGCGCGATTGCTGTCGTTCGCTGCCGCGCTGCTCGGCATGATCGGCGTCTATCTGTTCCTGACCCGCACCTTCACCGGCACCGCGATCCGCGCCATCGCGCAGGACCGCCAGATCATGCCGCTGATGGGCGTCGATCCCAAGCGCATCTATCTCGTCACCTCGGCGATCGGCGGCGGGCTCGCCGGCCTCGCCGCCTGCCTCCTGGTGTTGCAATATGACGTGCATCCGTTCGTCGGCCTGTCATTCGGGCCGATCACCTTCCTGATCTGCGTGCTCGGCGGGCTCGGCAATTTCATCGGCGGCTTCATCGCCGCCTTCGTGTTCGCCGAGATCATCTCGCTCGGCGGCCTGTTCTCCGATCTCGAATGGGGTTACGTGCTGGCCTTTGCCTTCTTCATCGTCATGATGTTCATCCGGCCCGCGGGCCTCCTGGCGAGGCGCTCGTGAACAGGCAAGCCGCCGGCTGGATCATCGCGCTGATCGCGCTCGTCGCGGTGCCCTTTGTGCATCGCGATCCCTATCATCTGCACGTGCTGGTGCTGATCCTGATCTGGTCGTTCGCCTACACCTCGTGGTCGATCATGGGGCGCTTCGGCCTGGTCTCGCTCGGCCATGGCGGCTTCATGGGCATCGGTGCCTATGTCACCGCGCTGCTGTGGAACCATCTCGGCGTGTCGCCCTGGATCGGCATTCCCCTCAGCATGGCAACCGCCGGCGTGCTCGCGCTCGTCGTCGCCTATCCCTGCTTCCGCTTCCGCATCACCGGGCATTATTTCGTGCTGGTGACGCTGGCGCTGTCGGGCATCGTGCTGCAGGTCATCACCGCGACCCGCGACTATACCGGCGGCTCGCTCGGCTACACCCCGCGGCGCGCCCCGAGCGGCAAGGGGCTGCTCGCGCTGCAATTCGACGAGAAGACCACCTGGTATCTGATCGCGCTCGCGGTCTGGATCACAGGCCTCGTGATCTGGCGCGCGATCGATCGCAGCATGATCCGCCATGCCATGGAGGCGATCTCGGAAGACGAGGATGCCGCCGCCGCCGCGGGCGTCAACGTCACCGCCGAGAAGCTCAAGATCACCCTGATCAGCGCGCTGATGACCGCGCTGTCGGGCGCGCTCTACTGCCAGTACCAGATGTTCATCTCGCCCGACACGGTGAGCGGCATCGCGGTCTCCCTGCAGATGGTGTTCGCGGCGATCGTGGGCGGCGTCTATGTCGCGCTGGGACCGACGGTCGGCGCCGTCATCACCATCGTGCTGGCCGAGGTGTTGCGCATCTCTTTCGGCACCAAGGCGGTCGGCTGGGACAATCTGGTCTATGGCGTACTGCTGGTGTTGTTCATCATCTTCCTGCCCAAGGGCATTCTTGGTAGCGTGATCGACCGGATCAAATCGCCGCGCAAGCCGTCGAGAAGCCATGAGCAACAAACCGTCCCCATCGCTCGCCGATGAACTGAAGCCCTTCGTCGCGCCGTTCCGCTTCGACGGGTCGGGCGAATTTCACCTCAAATCGTATCCGACCGCCGAGAAGGGCGGCATCGACAAGGACGCCGGCGGCAAGATCATCGAGGCCAACCGCAAGCGGCTCAACGACTTCCAGGAGAAGCTCTACGCCCAGGACCGCTGGTCGCTGCTGCTGATCTTCCAGGGCATGGATGCCGCCGGCAAGGATTCCGCGATCAAGAGCGTGTTCGAGGGCGTCAATCCGCAGGGCTGCGAGGTTTCCTCCTTCAAGCAGCCTTCGACCAGGGAGCTCGACCACGACTTCATGTGGCGCGCCATGATCGCGCTGCCGGAGCGCGGCCGCATCGGCATCTTCAACCGCTCCTATTACGAGGAGTGCCTGGTCGTGCGGGTGCATCCGGAAGTGCTCGACAAGCAGAAGATCCCGAAGAAGCTGGTGACCAAGAACATCTGGCGCGAACGCTTCGAGGACATTGCGTCGATCGAGCGCTATCTGTCGCGCAACGGCACCGTGATCCTGAAATTCTTCCTCAACGTCTCCAAGGAGGAGCAGCGCCAGCGTTTCCTCGACCGGCTCGAGGAGCCGGCCAAGAACTGGAAGTTCTCGATGGCCGACGTCGCCGAGCGCAAGCTGTGGGCCAAATATCAGGCCGCTTATCAGGACATGATCCATCACACCGCAACCAAAGAGGCGCCCTGGCACATCGTGCCGGCCGACCACAAATGGTTCGCCCGCGTCGTGATCGGCTCGACCATCGTCAACGCCCTCGACGGGCTCGACCTGAAATTCCCCGAAGTCGACAAGGCCGACTTGAGCGAATTCAAGCGCGTCCGCGCGGCGCTGGAGGCGGAAGGCAAGGGCGGGGCGGGCGAGAAGACGTCTGCAAAGAAGTAGGCGCCGCGTCCCATGTTTGTCGCATGCGGATATTCCCAGCGCGTACCGGCCGCTCGCAAGGCAATCTTAATGAATTGACGCAACATGGGGGTATGGCAACCACAGATTTAGCGACAGGCAGTCACAACCCGAACGATGACGCACTGAGGGGCGTGCTATGGGCGCCTGTCCTGCTGTTCCTGGCTGGTTGCTTTGCTGCCTTCCATTGGTCCGGATTCCGGCACGTCGATGTCAATTGGGCCGGCTATGGCGGGATGGCAGCGATCTTGCTCAGCGCCTACCTCGTGACAAAGGGACTGCGAATCCAATTCGTCCAATTGTTCATAAACTGCTGGTCGCAGAATCTGGTGGTTGCGATCGCCGCGACGATGTTGACCTATGCCGCCGCGACAGTCGGCCGTCCCCTGATCGACGACCAATTGCTGCGTGCTGATCAGCTGATCGGATATGATTGGAGAGCTTATGCGGGGTTCTTCGCGGGCTCGGACACGATGGTCCGCTTCGTGAGCGAATTCTATAACTCGATTTTTTATCTGCCCAACGTTGTGATCCTGGCGCTGGCCATCAAGAAGGATGTCAAGACGCTTGAGAAATTCATCCTGGCGGCGATCATATCACTGCTGCTGACGATTGGGATTTTTGCCCTGGTTCCGGCCACCACGGCGTGGACCCATCTGCATCTCAGCGATACCGAGATATCCTCGTTCCGGAATTTGCCGCTGTCGTCCGACGGCTGGATCGATGAGCTGATCCGGATTCGCGAAGGAAGCCTCAGAAGCCTGCGCAATTTCCAGGGCAAGGGACTGATCGCGTTTCCTAGCTTCCATTGCGCGGCAGCCCTGATCCTGATCTGGGCAAGCTGGAACATCCGCTGGCTGCGCATCCCGATGACGCTCGTCAATCTGGGCATGATCCTGGCAACGCCGATCGTCGGCGGTCACTACGTCGCGGACCTGATCGGCGGTCTGGTGATCACGATCGTGTCCGTGATCCTCGCTGGTTGGCTTCACACCTGGATGCTGCGGCACGTGGCTGTGGTCCGGCGAGGAGCATGGGCGATGATACCCGCGGTGCAACGAGCTGAGCCCCGGGCGGAAGTCAGGTGAGGGCGATCGCGCCCCAGCCATGCGATGACGATAGGTCAATCCACCTGACCATCTTTACCCATTGCGGCAGCTTGCCATAATCGTCTAGAACGACGGCGCACAGCGCGTTCCGGCAACCAACCGTCAATGGTTTTGGCCGAGGATTTTGGCGCTCAACAGGGTCTGGCAATGCTGATTCGCGGCCAAATTGATGGGATTTCAGGGGAGGTGGCCCAGGCTACCGCCGCGATCCCTGCCGCAGCGCCCACCCTGCTTATTGGCGGCCTTCTTCTTACCTGCCCCTGAGGGCCGGCTGGGCGTTTGCGCCTGGGCACTCAGGGGTTTGTACGAGATCACCGAACCCTGATATCGCCCAAGTAATTGCTCAAGGAGCAACATGACGGGCGCAAAGCTTAAAGGAATTTCTGACATGGCCACCGCGAACAAGTCCGAGAAGGACCGCGTCATCATTTTCGACACCACCTTGCGCGACGGCGAGCAGTGCCCCGGCGCCACCATGACCTTCGAGGAGAAGCTCGAGGTCGCCGAACTCCTGGACGACATGGGCGTCGACGTCATCGAGGCCGGCTTCCCGATCACCTCGGAAGGCGATTTCCAGGCGGTCAGCGAGATCGCCCGCCGCTCCAAGAACTCGGTCATCGCGGGCCTGTCCCGTGCCCATCCGGCCGACATTGACCGCTGCGCCGAAGCCGTGAAGTTCGCCCGCCGCGGCCGCGTCCACACCGTGATCGCGACCTCGCCGCTGCATATGCGGGTGAAGTTGAACAAGACCCCCGAGGAGGTCATCGAGACCTCGGTCGCGATGGTCGCGCGCGCCCGCAACCAGATCGACGACGTCGAATGGTCGGCCGAGGACGGCACCCGCAGCGAGATGGACTATCTGTGCCGGATCGTCGAAGCGGTGATCAAGGCCGGCGCCACCACGGTGAATATCCCCGACACCGTCGGCTACACGGTGCCGGAGGAATACACCCACTTCATGCGCACGCTGATCGAGCGCGTGCCGAACTCCGACAAGGCGATCTTCTCGGTGCATTGCCACAACGACCTCGGCATGGCGGTCGCGAACTCGCTGGCCGGCGTCGTCGGTGGCGCGCGGCAGGTCGAGTGCACCGTCAACGGCATCGGCGAGCGCGCCGGCAATGCCGCGCTGGAAGAGATCGTGATGGCGATCAATGTGCGGAACGACAAGTTTCCGTTCTGGAACAAGATCGACACCACGCAGCTCACCCGCGCCTCGAAGGTGGTGTCCGCGGCCACTTCGTTCCCGGTGCAGTACAACAAGGCGATCGTCGGCCGTAATGCGTTCGCGCATGAGAGCGGCATCCATCAGGACGGCGTGCTGAAGGACGCCTCGACCTACGAGATCATGCGGCCCGAGATGGTCGGCCTGAAGCAGTCCTCGCTGGTGCTCGGCAAGCATTCCGGCCGTCACGCCTTCATCCACAAGCTGGAGGAGATGGGCTACAAGCTCGGCGCCAACCAGCTGGAGGATGCCTTTACGCGGATGAAGGCGCTGGCCGACCGCAAGAAGGACATCTACGACGAGGACATCGAGGCGCTGGTCGACCAGGAGATGGCGGCCGCCCACGACCGCATCAAGCTGACCTCGCTGACCGTGATCGCCGGCACCCATGGCCCGCAGCGCGCGACCATGAAGCTCGACGTCGACGGCCAGATCAAGATCGAGGAGGCCGAGGGCAATGGCCCGGTCGATGCCGTCTTCAACTGCATCAAGCGCCTGGTGCCGCACGAGGCCAAGCTGGAGCTCTATCAGGTGCACGCGGTGACCGAAGGCACCGACGCGCAGGCCGAGGTCTCGGTGCGTCTGGCCCATGAAGGTCGCTCGATGACGGCCCGCGCCGCCGATCCGGACACGCTGGTCGCCTCCGCAAAGGCCTATCTCGGCGCGCTGAACAAGATCGTGATGAAGCGCCAGCGCGACGTCCCGGCCAAGGCTGCGGGCTGACGAGCGCGGTCGACCGACAGGTTGAAAAGCGGCGCCCTGGCGCCGCGTTTTTCGTTTGGGCGTGCAGATCTAGAGCGAGAGTCCTCCGTCAGTGCGAGCGTAGCGAAGCAATCCATTTCTCCGATTCCTGATAGATGGATTGCTTCGTCGCTTCGCGCCTCGCAATGACGGCGGTAGTTGGCCAGATTGGAATAAAATTAGACCATTTCGGTTACCGTTGGAATCATTTACCAATATTCCGCTCCATCCCGCATTGCTTTGGAATCTTCCGCGCCATCTCCAGCGCTACGCTGCGTTCTTTCCCGGGGAACGCCGTCCATGCCGATCTCCTCCATCGTGACAGACCTTCCGCGCGCCGCCACGCCGGCGGAGACCGCGCTGACGCGCCGGGTCGACCTGACAACGCTTCGCCTGTTCGTCGCGGTCTGCGACGAACAGAACCTCACCCGCGCCGCGCAGCGCGAGGGGATCGCGGCGTCGGCGGTGTCGAAGCGGATGAACGATTTCGAGCTGGCGTTCGGCGTTACGCTGTTCAAGCGGCTCGCCAAGGGCATGGCGCTGACGCCGGCCGGCGAGGCGCTGCTGCACCACGCCCGGGTGACGCTGCTCAATGTCGAGAAGATCGCGGTCGAGCTGTCGGAATATTCGCAAGGCGTGCGCGGCCATGTCCGCATGCTCGCCAATCTCTCGGCGATCGTGCAATACCTGCCCGAGGATCTCTCCGCCTTCTTCGCCGCGCATGAATTGCTCCGCGTCGATCTGCAGGAGCGGCCGAGCGGGCAGGTGGTGCGCGGCATCGAGGAGGGCGCGGCCGAGATCGGCATCTGCTCGGCCGAGGCCGACAGCCGCGCGCTCGAGGCCTTCCATTATCGCTACGACAATCTGGTGGTGGTGATGCGCGCCGACCATCGGCTGGCCGGCCGCGAGACATTGCTGTTCACCGAGACGCTCGATTTCGACCATATCGGCTTGCACACCGCGAGCTCGATCTATCTGCGCTCGCAATATGCGGCGACGCAAGCCGGCAAGGCGATGCGGCTGCGCATCAATGTGCCCGGCTTCGATGCGGTCTGCCGCATGGTGCAGGCCAATATGGGGCTCGGGCTGATCCCCGACCGCGCCTTCGAGGTGGTCGGCGCCGGCATGGGCCTTCGCGCGATCCCGCTGCGCGACGATTGGGGACGGCGCGAGCTGAAGATCGTGGTCCGCGACACCGCGCATCTGTCAGCAACCAGCCGTCTGATGCTGGACTATCTGCGGGCGGCGGAGGCGGGGAGCGTGGCGCGGATAGGCGTGGCGCAGGTGCGCTGAGCCGGATATTGCACCAGCCTCACGATCTCCCTGCAGAATCTTCATGCAGCCGGGGCCTTCCGGTTGCCGCTTCGCGGGTTAGGTAGTGGTACGATTCACTGTAGCGGAGTGCCGGCGCGCATGAATCGTGACGCCATTGGCCGTCCAGTGCATGCATCCGGGACGCTACACAGGGCAGGAGTGCGATGATGGCGGACACGATTTCCGGCATTCGAATCCCGGACAGCAAGATCGCGCGGGAGGCCGCCGAGTTGGTGCGGCAATATGAGACCGAGATGTTGTTCAATCACTCGGTCCGCGTGTTTGTGTTCGGCGCGCTCAAGGGTGCCAGGCAAGGTCTGAAGTTCGACGCTGAACTGCTTTATGTTGCCGCGCTGTTTCATGATCTCGGCCTTGTCGAACATTTTCATACCGAGACCAAACGGTTTGAGGTCGACGGCGCCGATGCGGCGCGCAAATTTCTCAGGAGCCACGGCATCGCCGAGCCCAAAGCGGACCTGGTGTGGGAGGCGATCGCCTTGCACACCACGCCCGGCATTCCGCAATACATGCGGCCTGAAATCGCGCTCACCAATGCAGGCGTATTGGTCGATGCCGTCGGCGTCGGATACGATGATTATACCGCCGAGCAGCGCGACGTCGTCCTTGCCGCGTTGCCCCGCGGCGATTTCAAGAACGAGTTCATCGAGGTTCAGACCTGCTCGGCCCTGAAGAAGCCGCAGACCACGTTCGGCACTGTCAATTTCGACTTCGTCGCGGAGCGCGATCCCACATTTCACAGGCCGAACGCCTGCACCCGGATCCGCAACACGCCGTGGCCGAGCTGAGTGGGGCGGCGGACGTTAGAGCGTTTTCGAGCGAAGTGGACGCCGGTTCGCGTGAAGAAAACGCGTCAAAACAAGAATCTAGAGCTTCGGTTCTGATTCAATCAGAACCGATGCTCTATCCGCCGTCGAGCGCGGCGAGGCGGTCGGCTTCCGCGATGTCCTCGACGGTGTTGGCATTGAAGAACGGATCGAGCGGCTCGGTCGGCCACTCGACCGTTGCGAGCGGATAACGCGCGGTCCAGCGGTCGATCTTGCGCACGTCCTCGACGACCAGCGCCTTGCGCAACTCGTTCCGCAAGCGGACGCTCCAGAGACCGATGACGGGATGCGTCTGCCCGCCGGATGAAGCGACCGCGAGCTCGGCATTCACGGCCGCGCGCGCTTGCTCCAGGCGCGTGACGAGGTCGCGCGGCAGAAACGGACAGTCGCCCGCGGCGCTCAGCACCCATTGCGCATCCGGCCGGTTGGCGGCGGTCCAGTCGAGCGCGACCAGGATGCCGGCGAGCGGACCGGGATAGTCGGCGACATCGTCGGCGACGACCGGAAGGCCGAACGCGGCGAAGCGCGCCGGGTCGCCATTGGCGTTGATGATCAGCCCACTGCATTGCGGAGCGAGACGGTCGATCACCCGTTGCAGAATGGTGCGGCCCGCGATCTTGCGCATCGGCTTGTCGCCGCCGCCCATCCGGCGCGCGAGGCCGCCGGCGAGCAGCACGCCCGGGATGCTAGTCCCCGGAATGTCAGTCATTGTCGGTCTCGCCCTTGCGCTTGTGACGCATCGATTCCTCTTCGACATAGTCGAGGTTCTGGTCGTAGACGATCCGCTCCTCACCGGACAGCGCGATGAAGCGCTTGCCGCGGGCGCGACCGACCAGCGTCAATCCGACCTGCCGCGCCAGATCGACGCCCCACGCCGTGAATCCGGAGCGCGAGACCAGGATCGGGATCCCCATCCGCACCGTCTTGATCACCATCTCCGAGGTCAGCCGGCCGGTGGTGTAGAGAATCTTGTCGGCCGGATCGACATTGTGCCGGTAGATCCAGCCCGCGATCTTGTCGACGGCATTATGCCGGCCGACATCCTCGGTGTAGCACACCGGCGTCGCCTCCTTGCACAGCACGCAGCCGTGAATGGCGCCGGCTTCCAGATAGAGCGAGGGCATCGTGTTGATGGTGTGCGTCATCCGGTAGAGCCAGGAGGTTCGCAGTTCGGCCTTCGGCAGCGCGACCTTCTCGACGGCTTCGAGCAGGTCGCCGAACGCCGTGCCCTGGGCGCAGCCCGAGGTCTGGGTGCGCTTCTTCAGCTTGGCCTCGAAATTGGTGTGGTGCGCGGTACGCACCACGACGACCTCGAGATCGTCGTCATATTCGACCTCGGTGACGACGTCGTCATATTTGAGCATGTTCTGGTTCAGCAGGTAGCCGAGCGCGAGGTATTCGGGGTAGTCGTTGATCGTCATCATCGTGACGATCTCCTGCGCGTTGAGGTACAGCGTCAGCGGCCGCTCGACCGGCACCTTGATCTCGGTCCGCGTGCCGGTCTGATCGACGCCGACCACGCGCTCCGTCAGGCGCGGATCGTCCGGATCAGGAACAATGATGGGAGCGGTGGTTTTCTCGGGCACTGCTTGACGTCCAGATGGGTTCACATGGCAACGCAGCTAGGGATATAAGCACGTTCGGAGACTGACTGGCGACTCTCCGCCGCGTCGCGGGAACTGCCATCGATCGGTCCGGCTTTAAGGATAACGCCGCAGTTCGCGATCCGGGTCGAACAAATCTTGTCGATGGCGAGGACTGAGGGAGATCATGGCGCAGCTTTCGGACGACTGCTTCGCATTCGGCGGACCGATGATGTCGGTCGATGAGGCCGTCGCGATCATCGCCGCGCGGGTCAAGCCTGTCGGCGAGACCGAAGCCGTTGCCCTGGTGGATGCGGACGGACGCATCCTGGCCGGCGACATTGTTGCGCCGCTTGCGCTGCCGCCGTTCAAGAATTCCGCCGTCGACGGCTACGCGGTATCCGGCGCGGACCTGCCGGCGAGCGGCGAGCGCGCGTTTCCCGTTGCCGGACGGGTGCAGGCGGGCGCGTCGGCGCAGCCGGCGCAGGCGGGCCAAGCGGTGCGGATCTTCACCGGCGCGCCGATGCCCGATGGCACCGACACCGTGTTCATGCAGGAAGACGTGCGGATCGACGATTCCGGGCGTGTGATCCTGCCGTCCGGCCTCAAGGTCGGCGCCAATGTGCGCCCCAGCGGCGAAGACATTCCGCGCGGCCACGTCGCGCTGGCGGCGGGCCGGCGGCTGCGCCCGCAGGATATCGCGGTCGCTGCGGCCTTTGGGCTCACCACGCTCGATGTGGTGCGTCGGCTTCGCGTCGGGGTGTTCTCGACCGGCGACGAACTAGCCGCGCCCGGCAGCGCGCGCGCCGAAGCGCAACTGTTCGATTCCAACCGTTTCATGCTGATGGCGATGCTGCGGCGGCTCGGTTGCGAGGTCGGCGATCTCGGCATCCTGCGCGACGAGCGGGCCGAGCTCGCCGCGGCGCTCAAGCAGGTCGCGCGGCGCTACGACCTGATCCTGACCACCGGCGGGGTCTCGACCGGCGAAGAGGACCACGTCAGGGCCGGTATCGAACAGGCCGGCTCGCTGGTGCTGTGGCGGATGGCGATCAAGCCCGGCCGCCCGGTGGCGATGGGAATCATCGACGGCACCCCGCTGATCGGCCTGCCCGGCAATCCGGTGGCGAGCTTCGTCACCTTCGTTCATGTCGTGCGGCCGACCGTGCTGGCGCTATCGGGCGCTGTGCCGTCCCCCTTGCTGTCGATGCCGGTGCGGGCGGCCTTCAGCTACAAGAAGAAGAGTGGGCGGCGCGAATATGTCCGCGTCTCGCTGCGACGGGCGACGGACGGTACGCTGGAAGCGAACAAGTTTCCTCGCGAGGGAGCCGGTCTGCTGTCGTCGCTGATCGAGACCGATGGACTGGTCGAACTCGGCGAGTCGGTGGTGCGGGTTGAACCTGGCGATGCCGTCGGCTTTCTCGGCTACGCCGACCTGCTGTGAGAGCTGAAACGCGGTCGGGACCGCGCAGCGCGACGGGTGCGCGATAGCAAAATCAGATCGCCCGATAGGCAAACATAAACAATGGCCTACGCGGCAACCCGACGCTGCTAGAGACGTTCTAAAACTGCTTGCCTCTGGCATACCAGAGAATAGAGTTCGTCGAAGCAGTGCAATTCGCGCAAAGCGTGGTTCCCAAGGCGAGGCTTCATGAGTCGAGACGACGTTCACAAGGTTCGTGCGTTCGAGCATCCCGGACAGGGCAGGAAGCGAGCGAAGGCCACGCCCAAGGGACGCCAGGTCGACCCCGTGGCCGCCCATGAGATCGAGACGCTGCTCGGCGATCGTCCGAGGCGGCGCGACCTCCTGATCGAGTATCTGCATCTGATCCAGGACAAATACCATCAGATCTCGGCGGCGCATCTTGCCGCGCTCGCCGACGAGATGAAGCTGTCGTTCGCCGAAGTGTTCGAGACCGCCACCTTCTACGCGCATTTCGACATCGTGAAGGAAGGCGAGGCTGACATCGCGCCGCTCACCGTACGTGTCTGCGATTCGCTGACCTGCGCGATGCTCGGCGGCGAACAGCTGTTGAAGGATCTGCAGAACCGCGCCGGCCCCGGCATCCGCGTCGTGCGCGCACCGTGCGTCGGCCGCTGCGACACCGCGCCCGCTGCCGAGGTCGGCCACAACTTCGTCGATCATGCGACCGTCACCAATGTGCTGGCGGCGGCGAAGAGCGGCGACACCCATGTGCACCTTCCGCCATATGTCGACTACGACGCCTATGTGGCGGGCGGCGGATACCGGCTGCTGGCGCGCCTGCGCTCGGGCGAGCTGCCGCGCGAAGACCTGCTGAAGGCGCTCGACGATGCGTCGCTGCGCGGCCTCGGCGGCGCCGGTTTTCCGACCGGCCGCAAGTGGCGCGCGGTGCTCGGCGAACCCGGTCCGCGCTCGATGGCGGTGAACGGCGACGAGGGCGAGCCCGGCACGTTCAAGGACCGCTATTATCTCGAGACCGATCCGCATCGTTTCCTCGAGGGCATGCTGATCGGCGCCCACGTGGTGGAGGCGCCGGAAGTCTACATCTATATCCGCGACGAGTACCCGGCCTGCCGCGACATCCTCGCGCGCGAGATCGCGAAGCTCCCACCGGGTGGTCCGACGCTGCATCTGCGGCGCGGCGCCGGCGCCTATATCTGCGGCGAGGAATCCTCGCTGCTGGAATCGATCGAGGGCAAGCGCGGCCTGCCGCGGCACAAGCCACCATATCCGTTCCAGGTCGGGCTGTTCGGCCTGCCGACGCTGATCAACAACATCGAGACGTTGTGGTGGGTGCGCGACATCGTCGAGAAGGGCGCCGATTGGTGGAAGAGCCACGGCCGCAACGAACGCCACGGCCTGCGCAGCTTCTCGGTGTCGGGACGCGTCAAGGATCCTGGCGTCAAGCTCGCTCCCGCCGGCATCACCCTGCGCGAGTTGATCGACGAGTTCTGCGGCGGCATGGCCGATGGCCATACCTTGCAGGCCTATCTGCCGGGCGGTGCATCCGGCGGCATCCTGCCGGCGTCGATGGACGACATCCCGCTCGATTTCGGCACGCTGGAGAAATATGGCTGCTTCATCGGCTCCGCCGCCGTGGTCGTGCTTTCGCAGGCCGATGACGTCAGGGACGCCGCGCTGAACCTGATGAAGTTCTTCGAGGACGAGAGCTGCGGGCAGTGCACGCCGTGCCGCGCCGGAACCGAGAAGGCGGCACTGTTGATGCAGCAGCCGGTCTGGAACAAGGAACTGCTCGACCAATTGAGCCAGGCGATGCGCGATGCGTCGATCTGTGGCCTCGGTCAGGCGGCCTCCAATCCGCTGACCTCAGTGATCAAATATTTTCCGGACGGCTTTCGTCCGCAGCAAGCCGCCGAGTAGGCGAGGCCGAGCAGACGAATTTCGACGAGGATTTGAATGAGCAACAATCAGAACTCAGGCCTGACGATTCAGTTCGAGCTCGACGGCCAGCAGGTCGAGGCGCGCGCCGGCGAGACGATCTGGCAGGTCGCCAAACGCCAGGGCACCGAGATCCCGCATCTGTGCTATTCGCCCGCGCCGGACTACAGGCCGGACGGCAACTGCCGCGCCTGCATGGTCGAAATCGAAGGCGAGCGCGTGCTGGCGGCGTCCTGCAAGCGGACGCCGACGGTCGGCATGAAGGTGAAGTCGGCCAGCCAGCGCGCCGTCGCGGCGCAGAAGATGGTGATGGAGCTGCTGGTGGCGGACCAGCCGGCGCGCGACACCTCGCACGATCCGGACTCGAAATTCTGGCACTGGGCCGAGAAGACCGGCGTGACCGAAAGCCGCTTTCCCGCCACTGAACGCTGGCATGCCGACACCAGTCATCCGGCGATGAGCGTCAATCTCGACGCCTGCATCCAGTGCGGCCTCTGCGTGCGGGCGTGCCGCGAGGTGCAGGTCAACGACGTGATCGGCATGGCCTACCGCAACCACGATGCCAAGATCGTGTTCGACTTCGACGATCCGATGGGCGAATCGACCTGCGTCGCCTGCGGCGAGTGCGTGCAGGCCTGTCCGACCGGCGCGCTGATGCCGGCGGTCATGCTCGACGACAAGCAGACCCGCGTCACCTATCCGGACAAGAAAGTGGATTCGCTGTGCCCGTATTGCGGCGTCGGATGCCAGGTCACCTATCAGGTCAAGGACGAGAAGGTGATCTACGCGGAAGGCCGTGATGGTCCCGCCAATCGTAACCGGCTCTGCGTCAAGGGCCGCTTCGGCTTCGACTACATCCATCACCCCAATCGCCTGACCAAGCCGCTGGTGCGGCTGCCCGGCGTCAAGAAGGATGCCAACGACCAGGTCGATCCGGCCAATCCTTACACCCATTTCCGCGAGGCATCCTGGGATGAGGCGCTCGATCTGGCCGCCGCGGGCCTGCGCAAGATCCGCGACGAGAAGGGCGCCAAGGCGCTGGCCGGCTTCGGCTCGGCCAAGGGCTCGAACGAGGAAGCCTATCTGTTCCAGAAGCTGGTGCGCACCGGCTTCGGCTCCAACAATGTCGATCACTGCACGCGGCTGTGTCACGCCTCGTCGGTGGCGGCGCTGTTCGAGGGATTGAGCTCAGGCGCGGTGTCGGCGCCGTTCGCGGCCGCGGCCGACGCCGAGGTGATCTGGGTGATCGGCGCCAATCCGACCGTGAACCATCCGGTCGCCGCCACCTACATCAAGAACGCCGCCAAGCGCGGCGCCAAGCTCTATGTGATGGACCCGCGCCGGCAGACGCTGTCGCGCCACGCCACGCAGCACCTGCAATTCAAACCGGGCAGCGACGTCGCGATGCTGAACGCGATGATCCACACGATCATCACGGAAGGCCTGACCGACGAGCAGTACATCGCCGGCTATACCGAGGGCTATGACGAGCTGAAGGCGAAGATCCATGAGTTCACGCCGGAGCGCATGTCCCAGATTTGCGGCATTCCGGCGGAGACGCTGCGCGAGGTCGCGCGCGCCTATGCCCGCGCCAAATCGTCGATCATCTTCTGGGGCATGGGCATCAGCCAGCACGTCCACGGCACCGACAATGCGCGCTGCCTGATCGCGCTCGCGCTGATCACCGGCCAGGTCGGCCGCCCCGGCACCGGGCTGCATCCGCTGCGCGGGCAGAACAACGTGCAGGGCGCCTCCGACGCCGGCCTGATCCCGATGTTCCTTCCGGACTACCAGCCGGTCGGCCGCGACGACATGCGCGGCGCCTTCGAGAAACTCTGGGGGCAGGAGCTCGATCCGGTGCGCGGCCTGACCGTGGTCGAGATCATGAATGCGATCCACGCCGGCGAAATCCACGGCATGTATGTCGAGGGCGAGAATCCCGCGATGTCCGATCCCGACCTGCAGCACGCGCGCGAGGCGCTGGCCAAGCTCGATCATCTCGTCGTGCAGGATCTGTTCGTCACAGAGACCGCGTTCCACGCCGACGTCATCCTGCCGGCCTCGGCGTTCGCCGAAAAGTCCGGCTCCTTCACCAATACCGACCGCCGCGTGCAGCTGGCGCGCGAGGTGATCAAGCCGCCGGGCGATGCAAGGCAGGATCTCTGGATCATCCAGGAGATCGGTAAGCGGATGGGACTGCCCTGGAACTATGCGGGGCCGGGCGAGGTCTTCACCGAGATGGCCGAGTTGATGCCGTCACTGAAGAACATCAGCTGGGACCGCCTGGTGCGCGAGGGCGCGGTGACCTATCCGGTCGACGATCCCGACAAGCCCGGCAACGAGATCATCTTCACCACCGGCTTCCCGACCGAAAGCGGCCGCGGCAGGATCGTGCCGGCCAAGGTGATCCCGCCGGACGAACTGCCCGACGACGAGTACCCGATGGTGCTGTCGACCGGCCGCGTGCTCGAACATTGGCACACCGGCTCGATGACGCGCCGTGCCCAGGTGCTGGACCAGATCGAGCCCGAAGCGGTCGCGTTCATGACCCCGAAGGACATGCACAAGAAGGGACTCGCGCCCGGCGACTTCATCCGTCTCGAGACGCGCCGCGGCGCGGTCGAGGTCAAGGTGCGTGCCGACCGCGACGTGCCCGAGAACATGGTCTTCATGCCGTTCTGCTACGCGGAAGCGGCGGCCAACCTGTTGACCAACCCGGCGCTCGACCCGTTCGGCAAGATTCCGGAGTTCAAGTTCTGCGCGGTCCGCGCCGAGAAGATCGATATCCGGACCGCGGCGGAATAGCGGTCCGGGGACGAAGCGCGGAAAGCCGCCCGCCGGCTACTCGCTCGCCCGACACAGCACCGCAAGCACCGTCGATCGACGTCCGCTCAGAGCGTAAGAGCCGGACGTCGCTGCGGCGTGGACCCATGTTGCCCTTTGCCCCAAAGCGGACCTGTTTGAGAGCCCGGAAGTTGCCATTTCCACGAGAACTCGCGTATGCATGACGTGCAGGATCGCAGTGTGAGAAATTCAGATGACGATGGAGCTGAGGGGCGCGAGAGGCGAGGGATTTGCGACGATTGCCGCTGATGGGCGCGTGCTGGATTCCTGGTTTCTTCAGCTGCGCCTGGTCGCGGAGGCCGACAAGACGGCAACGGTCCCTCTCACGAAGGACGAGGTCAGCAGATCGTTGGGCGAGTCGGCGGACGGATATGCGCGACACGACGACATTCGCAATGTCGACATCGTTCCAATCCGTACAGAAATTGGCTCCCTTGCATCTGCGCCGACGGACGTGCACGACGCGTATCTTCGACTCCATCTGCTGAGCCACCGGCTCGTCCAGCCGAATTGTCTGAACCTCGAGGGTGTTTTCGGTCTCTTACCTAACGTTGCCTGGACGACCCTCGGTCCCTGTGAGTGCTCCCGTGTACCGGACGCGCGAATGGAGGCACGAAAGCGTGCCCTCGCATTCGAGGTGACAGGCGTGGATAAGTTTCCGCGCATGACCGATTATGTGACGCCAGCGGACGTGAGAATTGCTGATGCGGATCGCGTAAGGCTCGGCGCCCACTTGGCCCCGGGCACAACCGTCATGCATGAAGGCTTTTGCAATTTTAACGCGGGTACGCTCGGTCCCTGCATGGTCGAAGGCCGGATCAGCGCCGGCGTGGTTGTGGGAAGCGGCAGCGACGTTGGTGGCGGAGCGTCGATCATGGGCACTCTGTCCGGAGGAGGGAAAGAGAGGATTACAGTCGGTGAGCGCTGCCTGATCGGAGCCAACGCCGGTATCGGCATTTCATTGGGTGACGATTGTATCGTCGAAGCGGGCTGTTATGTCACGGCAGGCGCGCGCATCCTTTTGGAAGATGGCCGAGTCCTGAAAGCCAAAGAACTCTCGGGCCAGAAGGGCCTGCTTTTTCGTCGGAATTCCCAGAGCGGCGCTCTTGAGGCAACCAAGCGTACGCCAAATTGGGACGGCCTCAACGCGCAACTTCACAGCTAGTGTCCCGAATCCGAAGTTCGCATCATTTGCCGCACCTTCGGAGCGAACTTCGGATTCGATAAGGACACTAGC